>PLNQ01000027.1 GCA_003141815.1 Acidimicrobiaceae bacterium
TCGTAGTGCGCGTCGGTCTCTCGGCTCGGCACGGCCACCTGGACCATGACGTGTTTACCGGTCGAGAGTGAACCATCCTCGAAGAGCTCGGACACGGCCTTGATGCGCTGTTGGATGCCCTTGGTGTAGTCCAGACGGTCTACGCCGAGGAGGACCAACTCAGGGTCACCCAGATCCTTCCTGATCTCCACCGCTCGAGCACGAATAGTGGGATCATTCGCGAGCGCGATGATCTGTTCTGAATCCACCGAGATGGGAAACGCCCCTACGCGAACCGTACGGCCGTTTAGGTCCAGTACTGAGTCGGTGCCCGTAGCGGTTGACTGACGCCTCGCCATTCTCGAGAAGTTCGAGGCGGCCTGGGGAACCTGGAAGCCAATGAGGTCCGCGCCGAGCAGCCCCGTCAAGATCTCACGGCGCCAGGGCAACTGCATGAAGAGTTCGATCGGCGGGAACGGGATGTGCAGGAAAAATCCGATTCGCACGTCCGGTCGGAGCTGGCGCAACATCTGGGGAACGAGTTGGAGTTGGTAGTCGTGGATCCACACCGTGCCGCCGGGCGCGACGGACTCGGCGATCGCCGTGGCGTAACGCAGGTTCACCTTGGTATACGCCTGCCACCAATGGCGGTGAAAGGTCGGCGCGCGAATGGCGTCGTGGTAGAGGGGCCACAACGTGGCGTTGGAGAACCCGAGGTAGAAGTTCTCGTACTCATCACTCGTGATGTCGACAGCCTTCAGGCGTATTCCCTCGTAGGTAAGGGGCAACTCTTGGTGCTCTGACGTGCCGGGCCATCCGATCCACAGTCCGTTTCGATTTTGCAGGACCGACGTCAGGGCAGAGACCAATCCTCCAGGACTGGGCTTCCACACGTCATCAGTCGCGCCCGAGGCATGTTGCACGGGCAACCGGTTCGCAACGACGACCAGATCCGCTTTGTCAGAGTCGCGACTTGGTGACGGCTCGCTCAGCGCGACCGGTTGAACTTGGTTGCTGGCTTGGTCCAACATGATTTATACCTGATCAAAAGCCTAATGCCCTCAGTAGGCGTCGTGAAGGTCTTGCAACGTTATTTGAAAAGCGGACTTACCCTAACTCATCAAATGATCGTAGTGCTGCGGTCATCTTTCCCGGCAGCGTTCCACCAACTGGGGGAACCGGCCACGCCCGTCAACGATTCACTGGCCCGCTGCTCAGCCTCTATGACCTGGAGCACCGCGTTGATCAACGCAAGGTGCGTCAGTGCTTGGGGAAAGTTGCCGAGGTGTCGGGCGGTCTTCGGGTCGAGCTCTTCGCCAAAGAGTCCGAGCGCGCTCGCGGAGCCGACGAGCTTCTCGCAGTTAGTTCGCGCCCGGTCGAGCTCGCCAATCTCCACCAGCGCCGACACGAGCCAGAAGGAACAGACCGTGAAACTACCCTCGTTCTCACCGCCGATGCCGTCGTCGGTCGTGGTCGTCCGGTAGCGATAGACGAACGGCCCGTCACTCAGCTCGTCGGCGATAGCGAGGACGGTTTTGCGAATCCGTTCGTCGTGGGCCGGAAGAAAGCCCATCAGCGGTAACAACAAGAGTGACGCGTCGAGTTCGTTCGAACCGTAGGACTGCGTGAAGCGTCCATGCTCGTCGACCGCCTTTTCGCACACGTCGGCGTGGATTTCCTGGGCCGCGTTCCACCAATCATCGGCTCGATCGCGTTCGCCGCGAAGCGCCGCCAAGCGCGCGCCGCGGTCAACCGCCACCCAGCACATGACCTTAGAGAACGTGAAGTGCTGCGGCTCTCCGCGTACCTCCCAGATACCGCGGTCGGGATCCTTCCAGCACTTCAGTGCCGTCTCGACGGCCTGCACCACGATTCGCCACGATCGTTCACTCAGCGAATCTCTCGAACGAGTGTGTTCGAAGACGCAGTCGACGATCGCCCCAAGGATGTCGAACTGGACCTGATTGTAGGCCGCGTTACCCACGCGCACCGGTCGAGAGCCACCGTAACCCGTTAAGTGGTCGAGCTCGCTTTCGGTTGGCGTACCCGCGCCGTCTACCGGGTACAAGACTTGCAACGCGGCTCGCATCCTCTTGCCCGACATGACCCCGCCCTGAGGCTCAAGGACATCGCCGAGAAAGGCTAGGAAGTCATCGGCCTCAGTGTCGAAGCCCAGTGAGTGCAAGGCACGCAAAGTGAAGGCCGCGTCACGAACCCACGTGAATCGATAGTCCCAGTTCCGTCCACCACCTATGTTCTCGGGTAGCGACGTGGTGGGTGCCGCCAACAGTGCACCCGTCGGGGCGTACGTCAAACCCTTCAGCGTCAACGCACTTCGTTGGAGATACTCGCGCCACGGATGATCAGGAAAGCGTCCGCCGTCAATCCAGTCGCGCCAGAACCGACTCGTCTCCGCTCGACAGGTATCGACTTCGGCTCGCGTCGACGGGGCTGGCGAATCGGTCCAACTAAGGACCGCGAACGACGTCTCGCCTTCGGTGAGACGGTGACGAGCACGGACGGCTCTTCCTTCGATGCCAAAGCGCATGTCGCCAGCCAACGTGAGGTGTGGAAAATCAGGGTTGGTGGTCTTCACCTGGTCGTAGGCCGTGCCCTCGTACTCCCACTCGGCGTCCACGCGACCGTAGTCGAACGACGGTTCGCAGTTGAGCAAGATATCGACGCTGCCGTGCAGACACGTCGCCGTTCGAACGAGGACGTGCTTGGCGTCAAAGTCACCAGGCGTGCGACGGTGGTGATCGGAACGCTCTCCCGTTCGGTACCACGGGGCGACGGCTAAGAAGTCGTTGACGATCAACCAGCCACTTCGTGTCTGCCACGTCGTCGCGAGCACCATAGTGCCCGGGACGTATTGACGGTGCGCCGGGACGGCGCTGTCCACGGGCGCCAACCGAAACGATCCCGCGGCCCGGTCCAAGATCGTTCCAAAGATGCTCGGATCGTGAGGTTTCGGAACGCAGAACCATTCGATGGATCCGGTCGGCGCCACGAGACAACTGTTCTCACAGTCGGAAAGAAAGGCGTAGTCCGCAATAGGAGGAAAAATCGTCTCGAGCGTTTCTTGGTTCGGGATACCGGTCAGTCCCGCTCCACCGACCCGAGCGGTGAAAATAGATTGAGGCCTCCGAGGCCAGAGACCAATCTTGTTGTCCAACGCCCTGGCTGAGTTCGACCGCTCATTCATCACGTGGCTACTCTTTCCTCGAAAAATATTGTTTCAACAACCAACGCGCGATCTCTCGCCATCGTCGGCGACCCTTACGGGCCATTTTAGTTGCGATACAAGCGAAACACTGGACACGAGGCACCTTAATTAGTGCTCATTACGTGTCAATTTTAATTGCGCTCGCGCGTTTCGACGCGTTCGTGGATAGTTGTATCCGGATTGTCATCTACGACGGCAAAGTATCCTCGAGACGGAGTTCGTTCTACGTTCGGGAGGCGCCATGGACCACGCAAGAGCTGCCGCACTACTTCAGGCCGAACGCGTTCGAGTGCAGGACTTACTAGGGCAATCGTCCGGCGCTGGTCTCGACAATCGAGCGGGTGCGAGCGAACAGGGCGATATGAGCGACGCGGCGACGTCACTCACGTTGGAAGAACAAGAGGACGCGGTGACGTCGATTCTGCGCGAGCGCCTCTCGGCCATCGAGCGAGCCGAACAACGCCTTCGTGACGGCACCTACGGACGTTCAATTCGAAGTGGTGACGTGATTCCTGAAGAACGATTGGAAGCCGACCCGGCGGCTGAACTGACCGTTGAGGAAGCGCAAGAGTCGTAACGCGGTGCGTCGCGGGGAGTACGCACCGAGATGAACGTCTGGTTACGCATCGTCGCCGGACTTTTCGGAAGGCAGAAAATAGCGTCACAAAGAAGTCATATTGCCCCTCACACCGCTACGTGGTCCGAGATTGTCCGATCGACATCGCGATCGAAAGTTTGCGCACAAAAAACGTTCGGACTTCTAACTGAATTCTGAGTTGCGCGACAAGTCCGATGGGGGCACCTTTCTTCGCCCGTGGAGTGAGTATCCACGACGGCACTCGTGCATTCGTTCGCGTTGCGAATGAGACGTCGGACATCTTGACAGACGAGGTAATGCCCCGCGTCCGCCACTCAAGTTCCGTGTTCCGCCTTGAGCGTCTTGGACGACGTGACGAGGTCAGACGGTGCGCCAATCCACTGGATTTGAAGACCCGACGACGTGGAGACGCGCGCGATGGACGAGCGAATAGAGCGAGAGAGGGCCAGCGCGTCCGTGCCGGCCGTCAACAAGGGATCCCTGCCGTGCGCGCCCAAGACAACGGTGTAGGTAGTGATGACCGTGTTCATGATGCGATACTGAACCGCCATGACGTCACAGCCCCCGGCGGCGTTCGTAAAGCCCGACTTCACACCAACGACGCCGCCTAGTCCGACGAACGGCGTGAAGGACTGAACGACACCGGCGACCGGGAGCGACACCTGCGGTAGGACAACGATTCCTCGCACAATCGGCTCATTCGTCATGAGATCCGCCGCCAAGGCTGCCTGATCCTGCGCGGTGGAGACATCACCCGTTGAAATTCCAGTGACGTCGACGTAGTGAGTGTGGCGTAGCCCGAGCGCACGGGCGTACTGGTTCATCGACGCCACGAAGGTCGGCTCGTGCATACCCGTCAGCATCACCAATAGTTCGGCGTAATCCCCGGCCGAGTGCACGAGCATTCCGCGCAAGAGGACGCCTTCGCAAAGGGTCACACCGGCGACGATCTTGACCGTGGATTGGCCACTCTCGACGTCGTACTTATAGATACCGACGTTGCTGGCGCTCACGACTTCGCAGGGGCCACTCTGACCAGGGCTAAGGGGAAGCGTGTGGAGCACAACCCACGTGGTCATCATCTTCGTAAGACTCGCGATCGGCACGCGGGGCTGCGAAGGCGATGAGGCGACCACCGACAGTTGAGGTACCGCCGCCGCGGCGCTGACCTGATTTGGCCAGGACAGACGCGGTCTATTGGGAATCGTTGTCGTCGTTGTCGTGGTGGGAATTGTCGTCGTGGTCGTTGGATTCGTAGTGGTTGTCGTTGTAGTGGGATTCGTCGTAGTCGTAGTCGTAGTCGTTGTCGTTGTCGTTGTAGTGGGATTCGTCGTAGTCGTAGTCGTGGTCGTGGTCGCGGCGGTCGGTCGCGGCGTAGCCGTCGCCGGGCTTACGACCAGGAGTAGGCCAACCAGAAAGGCGAAAAACACCGTGGCGAGAAGTGAAATCCGGCGAATCACCGATAGAAGTGGCCGTTTCACCACCTCAATTTACCTTGTTCCCTTGGCTACCTCTGTGCGAGTGGGATCCGAAGGCGTCCAAAATGAGGCCATCTTCGAATGGTCTCGAATAAAGAGCGACGACGTTCTGCATGCCTATCGTCGTCGCCTTTTGGCGCCGCTCGGAACGTAACGCAGAAGTAATCTGGCGACAAAGTAAGATTATGGTATGAAATCGAAGAATCCGTGGGTTCCGTACCTGATGGCGGCTAGTACCGTCGCCTTGGGAACGACAACGTTCGCCACGGTGGCCCAGGCGGCGAGTCATCGCTCAAGCGCCGTTGTGTTCACCATTCGACTTGAAGATCAGTTCCTCGCCAGCTTGCGATACCTCCCCGTTTCTTTCAAGCCGACGATTCGCACGACAACTACGACCACAACGACCACAACGACTCCGACGACGACAACGACTTCAGCGCCTCCAACAACGACGACGTCAGTCGGTTCAACGACAACTACGACCACAACGACTCCGACGACGACAACGACTTCAGCGCCTCCAACAACGACGACGACGTTGCCCAAAAGGAAGACGACGAATCCAACGAAAGTGCTCAAGGGAAGTTTCGTGTGGCGCTTTAACTCGTTGCCAGCAACCTTCAGATCTCGTTGGACCGTGGGAACAGACAACGTCATTCTCCAAGGCGCCCTCATGCGCTTTCAGTCGGTCCACGGCTTCGCCGTGACTGGGCAAATGACTGGACCGGTCTGGAAATCGCTCACGCAAGCGGTCATTAAGAATCAGTTGGACCCCATGAGTTACAACATGGTCTACGTCACACAGTCACTCCCCCAGAAGATGAAGCTCTACCAGAACGGCAAGGTGGTGTTGACGTCGTTGGTAAACACGGGCATCAGCGTCGCTCCAACCCAGAACGGCACCTTTCCGGTGTACCTGCGCTACACCACGACCACAATGTCGGGGACGTTGCCGAACGGCTCTACATATCACGACTCGGGAATTCCGTGGGTGTCGTACTTCAACGGTGGTGACGCTCTTCATGGCTTCATCCGTTCGGGATACGGCTATCCGCAAAGTCTGGGTTGTGTCGAAATGCCCTTCGCGAACGCGGCCAGCCTGTGGCCTCACACGCCCGTCGGTACCTTGGTGACCGTTCAATAGCTTGACGTTGCTCGATCGTCGCTTTTCGTCGGTCATGATGAGTAAAAGCAACGGCGGCATTGACGTCGAGGGGGCACCGCGACGTCAATGCGCGGGACCTTCAGCCAGCAACTGCGCCAGATCAGTGACAACAACGTCAGCCCCGTGGTCGTGAAGTTGGTCGGCGTACTCGCGCGAGCCCGTCTCGTCGTGATTGTCAACGCCGACCACCAGGGCGAAGTGCCCAGCTCGTCCCGCCTCGACACCGGCGAGGGCGTCTTCGACGACCACGGCGTGAGCGGGCTCGACCCCGAGCTCTTTCGCGCCTTCCAAGTAACTGTCCGGCGCTGGCTTTCCGGCAAGATGACGTTCCTTGACGACGTGGCCGTCGACGAAGGTGTCGAACAGATCGATGATTCCCGCCGCCTTCAGCGCGGCCTTCGTATTCACGCTGGCCGACACGACCGCGACCTTGACTCCAAGCGTACGCAGTTCCTTTACGAGCGCCACCGCTCCGTCATACACGGCGACGCCCTTGGTCCTCATCACCGCGAGAACCAAGTCGTTCTTGCGATTCCCTAAACCCTCGACGGTGCGAGCGTTGGGCGGGTCGTTGTCGTTCCCTTCAGGAAGCTTGATGCCGCGCGCGGCGAGGAAGTTTCGCACACCGTCTTCGCGAGGCTCGCCGTCGACGTACTGCTCGTAGTCACGCTCGATGTCGAAGGGCGCGTACGACGTGGCTGTGCGTTTGCTCTCTTCGAGAAGGAATGCGTCGAACGCCTCCTTCCACGCCTCGGCGTGAACGGACGCCGTCTTGGTGAGGACGCCATCCATATCGAAAAGCCACGCCCCGTACGCCTTGATGTCCACCAACGCAGCCGTTCGAACGTTCGAAGGCCCGTTCACGTTGACGCCTCGAGGTCTCGCGAAACGCGAGGTTCACGGTGCACGGGCGCGCGTCCGGCGGGTTGGCTGGGCGGGATGAGTGGCGGCGTCAACATTTCGTCGTCGCTACGTTGACACAACACGGACTCACTCATCGACACCGTGATCGCCTCGGCGAAATGAAAGAGTTCCAGCGCTTCGCCTTCGATCAGCGTGTAACGGGTGGCCGCAGGTGTCGCTTCCACGTGCAGCCGTCGCCCACGAAAGACCACGTTGAAGGCCAACCGAGTAATCCCGTGAGGTAATCGAGGAGAGAATCCGAGTGTTTCTTCACGTTCGCGCAGGCCCCCGAATCCCGCCACCAACGCAATCCACGTTCCCGCCAGAGACGCGATGTGCAGACCGTCACGCGTGTTGTGTTCGAGGTCGTCCAAGTCCATGAGTGCCGCCTCGGCCAAGTAGTCGTAGGCCAAGGCGAGGTAGCCGACTTCGGCGGCGATCACCGCTTGCGTGCAGGCCGACAACGACGAGTCACGGACCGTGAGGCGCTCGTAATAATCGAAGTTGGCCCTCTTCTGCTCCGCGCTGAACGCGTCACCACGTAAGTACATCGCCAACACCAGGTCGGATTGTTTCACCACCTGTTTTCGGTACAAGTCAAAGTAGGGAAAGTGCAACAGCAGCGGATACTTGTCCACACCGGTCGAAGCGAAGTCCCAGAGTTGGTGGTTGGTGAAGCGCTCGGACTGGGCGTGGACGCCCAGTGTGTCGTCATAGGGAATGACCATGGTGTCGGCGGCCCCACGCCAGGCTGCGATCTCGTCGTCGTCGACGGCCTGTTGGCGACTCCGCTCGGGGTAGCGTTCCGCAACGTCGGCGGCGGCTCGAAGATTCTGCTGGGCCATGAGGTTGGTGTAGACGTTGTTGTCCGCGATGGCGCTGTACTCGTCGGGACCCGTCACCCCGTCGATTCGAAATCCTCCGTGAAGGTCGTAGTGCCCGAGGGACCGCCAAAGCCGAGCCGTTTGGACGAGTAACTCATGACCGTACTTATCTTCAAACGACGCGTCCCCGGTGACGTAGAGGTAGCGAATGACGGCGTCGGCGACGTCGGCCCCTACGTGAAAAGCCGCCGTCCCCGCGGGCCAGTACGCCGAACACTCGGCCCCCGTGATGGTGCGCCAGGGAAAGGCAGCGCCTTTGAGGCCCAACTGCTCGGCTCGCTGCAACGCCCACGGGAGCGCGTCATAGCGCCACCTGAGCGCGTGGGCAACGGTTTCTGGCAAGGTGTAGCTCAGCACGGCCAGCACGTACGTCTCACTGTCCCAAAAAGCGTGGCCCGCGTAGCCGGTACCCGTCAACCCCTTGGCGGGAATGGCTCGGCGTTCGCTGCGAGCACTCGCCTGCAGCACGTGAAAGAGCGAGAAGCGCACGGCCTGTTGGATCTCTTCGTCACCGTCGATCTCCACGTCCGCCTTCGCCCAGAAATCGTCTAAGTACGCGCGCTGCTCGGCGAGCAGCCCGTCCCATCCCGTCTGTCGCGCGACCATGAGCGCGGCATCGACTTGGTCGCGCAGTGCTTCCTTCGAGCGCTGCGCCGACCAGCCGTACGTGACGTACTTGACGACTCGCAGGCACTCCCCCGGTTGCAGCGTCACGGTGACCGTTACTCGACCGAGGTCCGTGAAACTCTCGGCCTCCACCTGCGTAGACTCCGGCCCCTCGACCACGTGATCCATGGCCGCCGCGACTCTCAACTTGCTGTACTTGGTGCGATGCACGAGTTCGGCCGAGGCCCCTTCACTCGAGTGACTCCTTGACTGCCACGGCGAGTTGAGCACCGCCGACACGCGCGGGTCACCACTCGTGGGAGGCGGCGTCTCGTTGGCCACGAGCTCCGACTGGACGACGAGGCGCACCGGTTGATCGATCGCTTCGACCTCGTAGTGAATGGCGGCGACCGAGCGTTGGACCAGCGACACGAGCCGCGACGAGGTGACTCGAATTCTTCGATTCGACGGCGACGTCCACTCAACTCGACGCTCTAACACGCCAGCGCGAAAGTCGAGGAGGCGTTCGTGGGCGTTGAGTTCGCCGTAGCGAACGTCGAAGGGTTCGTCGTCGACGAGGAGACGAATCAACTTGCCATTCGTCACGTTGATCACAACTTCGTCGCTGACCGGGTACCCGTACCCCGCTTCGGCGTAGGGCAGCGGTCGACGTTCGTGCACGCCGTTCAAGTACGAGCCGGTGAGACCGTGGGGATCCCCCTCATCGAGATTGCCTCGCCACCCGATATGACCGTTCGACAACGTGAAGAGTGACTCACTCTGCGCCAAAAGGTCGAGGTCCAATTCGGTCTCGCGAAGACTCCACGGTTCGACCGAGAAGGTCGGCTGTTCGATCATGTTGGCGCTGTGGCTAGAGGAGAGCCGGTCACCGGAGTCCGTTGTTCTGTGCCCTCACGAAGGTTGACGTAGGCGTGGTCATCGCCGCCACCCCCAGAGAAAACGTGGCGCCAAGAGAGACGAGTACGTCATGGCCTTCTCCTGTCCGGTGGGGTAGGTACAACTGGATTCGCGCACGTGGCCTGGTCGCCATGAACGATCGCCGGTTCCCCCGCGATCGAGCAAGTGGCCAGCGATCGCTAGAGAGTAAAACCACCTTCGGGTGGATTCTCGTTCTCATTCGTCGCTTCGCCGGCAGACGAACCGGTGTCGCTCGCGTCAAGTGGTCCGTTTTCGGATTCGAGCTTCGACAACTCGGAAACTAATCGATCAATGTCACCGGCAGTGTCGCCAGTGGCGCTGCCCGTCCGCTGCGCGTAGACGGCGGCGCCAAGTTCTCGTAGAAGGCCGTCCGCTCGACGTTTAGCTTGTACGTCAACGATCTTCGACTGTCCCGCCTTACCCGCTTCTTGTGCCTTTTGGGCGAGTTGGGCCGCCTGGGCCTTCATCTTGTCCATCAAAGCCATACTTCACCTACTTTCTTCTTAGAGTCGACCGAGCAGTCCTTGGCGCAGCGGATTTGAATCACTCTGATCTTGGTGCTCGTCATCTTCGAACTCGCGATGCAACGTTGATTGAAGTATCACAGGTCCGTCACCGGAGAGGGTGACGAGATTGATCCCGGATCCGCCGAATGCCGCAGTCATGATGGTCTGGGCGTTCAGGGCGCCCACGCGCTCGACGTTGAAGGCGACTGAATCAGAAAAGGCCACGACCGCTCCCCCATGGACCTGCAGCTTCCCGCCGTAATCGGCGGGATTGAGTTCGAGCAGACTGCCGCCGCCACCGAGGACGACGGTCCCCACGCCGGTGAAGTGTTCAAAGATGAAACCGTTGCGCGAACGGCGTCCGACAGTGAAGCCGCTGAAGTCGATGTCGTACTTCACGCTCGATTCAGCGCAGATGAAGGCGCGGCTCTCCGCGCGCCAACCGTTGGTGCCGTCGAGTTCAACGATCCGAACTTGCCCCGGGACTTCGCCGGCGAACGACACCAGTCCCGATCCTCCCGATGGCGTGAACCACTGGAAGGCGAGACTCTGTCCCGCGAGTGCACGTTTTCCGACTTCCGTAGCCGTCGCGACCACCGACTTCAAGAAGCCGCCGCCCCCTTGCTTGGCCTGCTGGTTGGCCGAATCAGCGTCCCCACCGGGAACCGAGAGACGTGTCTCAATCGCGACGTTGGTCGTCTTCCAGCGAAACTTCGTCGCGTCAGCGAACATTGTTTGACCGGCGTCGAGTTGGCAGGTGATGATCTGCGCGAACTCTCCGGACACTTTGCATGCGATAGCCATGACTCACCTCGTTCTCGCAGAATAGCGCCACTCGTTGTCCGGCACCAAGAAGAAATTGACCTCGCTCCCGATCCTCGTCCCATGATCTTGGTCAGTCGTCCGTCACGCGACAGTCGCGTGGAGATACCCAAAAGGTTCAATCACTCCACGTACGACGAGCGAAACCCGACCGAATGGCTTCCGGCTTGGGCTAAAGATTATTAGCCTTCGTCGTCGTACAGCGCTGCACGAAGCTCGGCGTGCCCGGTTGCAAGGCCAGGCCGGAGTTGGGACTCACCATCAGACACGACTCGTCGACGGCGACAAACTGATTGGCCGGAATCTGCTTGAGTTGGTCGACTTCATTGGCCATCCACCGGGTGTCGGCCGTTCCTTGGAAGTACCAGTTGCTGCCGTTGTCGGCGACGATCAGACCGTACGTCTTCATCGTGTTGAGCACGGTCTGACAGAACGAGGAACAAGTGGACGTCGGGAGCATAAATGACGCGTTCAGCCGAAAGCGTGCGCCCATGGGCGGGCAGTTAGCGTTAGCCTGTCCGGCCTCGTGTCGAGCGGGCCACAAGTACGACTGTTGCGTGCACTGCACCGTGAATCGAAGGGCGTGGTTCATCGAACCTGACGCCACCTCGTCGTAGTTGACGAGGCCGGGAAGGATAGGAAGACCGGCCGCGTCGGCCGACGTGAAACCAGCCGGACGAAGGGCGTTCGAATTGAGGTTCCAGATCGCGCCAGAACCCGCGGTCGACCGACCGTTCGCGCGGTAGTTCGTGTCGTACGTCTCGAAGAGCGTGCACGCGGACGAGCTGGCCGACTTGGTGGGATCGACCATCAGCGCGTGACGATCCGAGCCGCCTTCGACGGGCGTCGAGGAAGTGAGGGGGTACGGGCCGCGGTAACTCTCCGAGGCGTAGAGAAATTTGATTCGAGTGAACGTCGTGTGCGCGGGAACGACGTTCCAAGGGACGCCGTAGGGCTTCCTCGAATTGGACGAGGGTCCGTAGTCAGGGTGCAACAGCGTCGACGACGCGTTCATCGAACTCAGCCACGTCGCGCTGTGGGCGTCGACGGGGAGCGAGGTGATCGGCGTGTTCCAGACGTTGTCACTCGGAAAGACTTGGCATGTCGTTCGCGGAAGTCTGGCACTCGCAGCCCTGGCCTTGAGGTGCGTCACCACACGTTCGTGTTGTGTCAACGCCGAGGCTGTTGGCGCGCCGAGGGTGGTGGTGCCAGTCAGCACGGTCACGCTGAGGACGAGAGCCCAACGCGCTCTAACGACCATCATTCGAGATCAAGTGGTTGATAGAGCACATCATACGAAGGGAGCGCGATCGAGAAGGGCCCGGATCGGGTCAACGAACTCGGGGGTGGGCCGTGCGTACGAACCCCGGATGACCGTCCACGCGCGGATGCGATGGGGTCGTCAGGTCCCGCAGCCACGAACGAGGCGATGCGACGCTCGGTCTGCGCACGGTCGGTCATTCGGTTACCGAGAGGATTCCAGAGAAACGACGCCA
>PLNQ01000082.1 GCA_003141815.1 Acidimicrobiaceae bacterium
TGAGCCTTTCACTTGGGCCCAAATTCAACAAACAAAAAGGCAACAAAACCCAGCGCAGGTCAGTCTCCAACTTTCCCGGCGCGATTCACCGCTAGCCGTGACGAGACGGGCGGTGGCCGATTGCTCGCAACTCTCTCAGCAGCGTCAAGCGGGTTTGAGACGTGCGTTCATGAGCCCACAAGTGCTGGTTTAGAGGTCATTCGCGGCGTCCACCGCCGAGATTGAGCGTCGATCGCAGGTCGTCGCGACACATTCCATCCTCGTTCGCGGTGCGTGGCGTTGCCCTGGCGCCGGCACTGGATGAAGTGACTAGCGTGACAGTTAAAGGGCTGAGGAGTCGGCGGTGTCGGTTCACCCCGGAGGAGTCGGGTGAGGATGAATGTTCGATTGGCGTAGCGAGAGGCGATCTGAGTCAAGAGGCGTTCCACGCGCCCCTTCGGCGTAGACGCTCGTGTTTTCGCGGCCCGTGAGGACTTGAAGGGAGCGTGCCCATGTCCATCTCTATAGCGGTGATCGTCGTCGCCATCGTAGTGTTCCTCTTCTTGGCCGTCACGCTGCACGTGATTCACCAGTACGAGAAGGGCGTGGTGTTCCGCTTCGGTCGCGTCATCGGTGAACGAGGACCGGGGCTCATCTTCATCCTGCCCATTATCAACGTGATCCGCAAGGTCTCGTTTCGCATCGTGACGATGCCGATCCAGTCACAGGGCATCATCACGCGCGACAACGTCAGCGTCGACGTCTCGGCCGTCTCCTACTACCGCGTGGTCGACGCCACGAAATCGGTCGTCGCCATTGAGAACGTCCAAGAGGCGATCAACCAGATCGCCCAGACGACCCTGCGCAAAGTCGTCGGTCAACACACCCTCGACGAGATGCTCGCCGAGACCGATTCCATCAACGTGGACATCCGCGAGATCCTCGACGTCCAGACCGCCGACTGGGGCGTGCTCGTGACGCTGGTCGAACTGAAGGACATCCAGCTGCCCGACACCATGAAGCGCGCGATGGCCCGCCAAGCGGAAGCGGAGAGGGAGAAGCGGGCGAAGATCATCGCCGCCGAGGGCGAGTTCCTCGCGGCCAGCGCGTTGGGCGAGGCCTCGGACATCATGATGGAGCACCCGCTGGCGCTCCAGTTGCGCAACCTGCAGACGTTGATCGAGATCGGCGTCGACAAGAACACGACGGTGATCTTCCCCGGGCCGCTGATGAGCACCATTCAAGAGATGGGGGCCTTTCTCACCCGCGAGACCACCGCGATCGACAAGCTGCCCAAACCCCTGGTCGGCGCGGACGGTTCGAACGACGCGAGTTCGGGCGAGGCTCCGTCGAGAACTCGTGGACCAAGCGAGACTGACGATCGAGAAGGGGGGACGTGACCATGATCGATCCGCAGATCACAATTGGAGTTCCCGCACTCCGTAGCCCTCCGACGAAGTGAGCGAGATCGCGCACCGGCTGGGCGAGGCCTCGGGCGCAAGCATCACGATCGCGGCCGACCTCGAGGAAGTCGTCCGCCACGCCGAATTCATTTGCACCGACGTGTGACTGTCGATCGGCGAGCCGACCAAGGCGTGGGACAAGAGGATCAAGCAGTCACTTCCGCACCAGGTGAACACGGCTCTGCTGAAGCTGAACCAGAACCCCGACGTCAAGTTCCTGCACTGCCTGTCGGCACTGCACGACACCGACATCCTCATCGGTGCGGAACTCGCCTCCACCTTCCGGGTCGACGCCGAGTCGGTCGATCGGCGCGTGTGGGCGTATCCCTGGCTCGAGAGCGACTGTCGCGGTACTTCCTCGAAGGAAGCTAGCGGTTGGCTGGCCGAGGGGGGTCGGAGTCGTCAGCAGGGCGTGGTGCGCACGCGCGGGCGGAGAGGAATCTAGGCCGAACTGTAACCGTCGCCGGAGCCCCAAGCGGTCCTCGTCCCCAACTCAACTCGTCGTGCGTACGCGCAACGCGGTGTTGATGACGTCCAACGCGTGCGCGAAACCGAGGGGTGCTCTCGCTCGACGTCGGCCGCTCGTCACGACTCGAATCGCCGAGTCGTAGTGGGTGCGCGCACCGTGCGCCACGAGAGCGCGATGCAACGCACGATCCTCTCCCGTTCTCAACGGCGCGAATCCTCCCGCCGCAAGATACGCCGCACCGTTAAAGCCGAGGCTGGTCCCGTGTATCGGATGGATCTCCTCCTCGTACTCGTTTTGCCACCACGCGCGAGTGTCGCTCCGATGTTCCGACCAGTCAGCTACCGCGACGCGACCTGACCAGTGGTCCACACCGACTTCGTGCTGGATCACCTGGGTCGAGAGCCAGTCCCTCGGTACACGCGAGTCAGCGTCGGTCGTAGCGAGCCAGACCCCCGAGGGACTGAATCGCGACGACTGAGCCAGCAGTGTCGAACAACCCAGGCCGCGGGCGTACCCGACGTTTTTCGCGTGACAGATGACGATGGTCACGTCGACGAAACTTCGGTCTCGAGCGAGATTGCGCTGCCATTCGCGAGCGATCTCCTCACTGTCGTCGGTGCACGCGTCAAGGACGATCGCCGCCTTCAGGCTTACGTCCCACTGGCTCAACTCATCGAACGCGTCGACCAACGACCTAAGAGCCTCGGCGAGTAACGATTGCTCGTTGTGCGCCGGGACGACGACGCCGACGGCCGAGGTTCGAACAAGCGGCGTTGACCGGAACTTCACGTCACGCGCTCCCACAGATCAAGCGTGAACTCCTCCTCGAGATGGTGGACGATTCTTCGCAACTGGTCGTTGGCGTTCATTAGTTCGTGTGCACGATCGCCCGTGAGTGGGTAGTCCGTTTCGCCGCGCCAATGAACACCGATGACGTGCGCCCCCGGGAGTGTCGAGCGAACGATCAGTGCGAGGATATCTCGAAGCGATCCAGCGTCAAAATAGTACGCGACCTCACTCAACACGACGAGGTCGAATACTTCGTCGGGCCACGACTCGGGGATGGCACGCGACTCCACCACCACGTTCTCGTACTTTCTCAATCGCTTCTTGGCTTGCTCCAGGGCACTTGAAACGATGTCCGTAGCGAGTAGACGCTCGCAACGCGATGCCAGAAGTTCGCTCAGGACGCCAATGGAGCAACCGGGCTCGAACGCGTTGCGGTAGCGCTCTCTCAGCAGCGAGTGAATCGTCAACGCGTACTTGCGCTGTTCGTAAGAACTCGTCGCAAAGTTCCACGGGTCAGTACTTTCGTCGTACATGTTTTGGAAGTATTCGCGATCGGTCGAAGTCATCACGTCCACGTCACCTCGTCGACGTACACCTCGTAGGGTCGCCAGAATCGGCGCATCAGTGGCGCCGGGAGCACCGGCGCGTCGGCGAGGTCGGGCCCGATGGGATGAGTCTGGGACAGAAACGCCTCCGTCGACCACCGCTTGCGGGCGCGTGCCCTTCGACTCAGGTCCAGTCGGCGACAGTGGCGCCAGGGGATGTCCGTTCCCTGCGGGTCAGCCCAGTGCCAGGCCCAGACGAAGTAGCCGAAGACGCCGGCGTCGACGCGACGACTCGCTCCAAGAGCTGCCTCGCCACAAGCGTCGTGATCGGGATGCCCGTCGAGGCGCCACGGCGCGACGCATAGATCTCCAGGCTCCAGGATGTTCGCCAGGGCTTCATCCAAGTGCGTTCGATGCTGTGCCACTTCGCTGTCGGGGAGATGAAGTCGCAGGATGTCGGGTTTCTCCCAACCCAATCGACGAAGCGCTATCCGCGATTCATGGAAGCGCACGCTGGCGAGATCAAGCCCCTTTGCCACGCTTGAGTCAGGATGAGAACCCTCACCGTCAGTGACAGCGACAACCTTGAGGGGAACGCGCCGAGCCAGGGCAACTTGGATGAGACCCCCGGCGCCGAGTACTTCGTCGTCGGGGTGCGGCGCCACGACAATCACACGTTGAGCGCGGGGCAACACCAGGGGTTCGAGTCCTACGTGGCGCCCAGACGCCTTCCACTGCGCTTCGGGCCGCCCGAGGTGCTCGTCGTCCACGGTCAGTTCCACGGACCGCGCCCTTTCGCGAGTCGACCAAGTTCGGCTGCGTCGGCGCCGCCGTGGTGTTGCGACAAATAGACGAAGAGATCCGCCGCCCGGCGTGATTGTTCCGCATCGTGACAGAGGGGTCGAGCACCTCCCGCGGACCCCACGAGTGCGAGGACTTCCATTGCCGCGTCGTGGACGACTTGTCGCGTGACAAGTGCTCGATAGCGAGCCTGTCCGCTTTCGTCGGTAGGATCGGCGTCGATGGCGTCGGCGGTACCTTTCAACACGTCGCGCATTGCCTCAAGTGCGGCTACGGCCAATCCCAGATCGGCGAACGCGTGTTCGTTGGCTTCGGCGCCCAACGAGTTGACAAGATTGTTCACCAGACCGACGGCCCCGCCGTACCAACATGCGGCGACGCCTGACGCACCGAACCAAAACCCTGGACGCGCGGTATAGAAGTCCGGCGGCCCGACGACGTGAGTATCGGGAATGACGGGACCGGCGAACTCCAGCGTTTCACTCACCGAGTCACCCATCCCGACGGCGGGCCACGAGTCAGGATCGACGGCAGCGACGTATTCGTCGAGCGCCACGTCAAACAGTCGATAACCGTCTTCGGTCTCCGCCGAGACGAGGGCCCGATCGATGACCCCACTACCGGAGCAGAACTCCTTACTTCCGGTCAGACGCCATCCATCCCCCACTCGCTCGGCCGACGTACCGCCGTGTCGCGACCTCGCCGCCCACACGCCGTACGAGGATCGTTCGTCAATGGGCTTGGTGCCGGCCTCGGACAGAATCGCCAACGCGTCGACGTGCCCTTCGGACAACCTTCCTACGGAAAGATCCCGCGACGACCACGCCGCGAGCACTTCGAAGCGACGCCAGGTGTTGCCCGAACCGGGCAGCGGAAGTTCTGCTGCGTCGGTTCGAACGAACTCCTTGAATATCGGCTGAACACGCGACATCATCACCTACCTGTCATGACCCACGACGTAGGGAGTTGGGCATTTTGGGTCGATGAAACTTGTGCCCACGTCCCAGCCCGTTCACTTCATCGTAACCGGCGCTTGACGTGAGGGACGATCGACTACTTGACACCGGCAAGGAGATTGAGCATGTCTTCAGCGTGCTCTTCTTCCACCGCTAGGATCTCCTCCAACATTCGACGCGTCGTCAGGTCACCGTCACCCAACCAGTTGATGATTTCGGTGTACGAGGCAATGGCCACCCGTTCCGCCACCAGATCTTCTTGGATCATCTTTGCCAACTCTTTGGACGAGTCGTACTCCGAGTGGCTTCGTCCCGTCAGCGAGTCAGGATTGAAATCGGGTTCCCCTCCGAGTTGGGTGATGCGAGCCGCGATTAAGTCAGCGTGGTCGGCCTCTTCGCCGGCGTGCTGAAGGAACTCATCGGCGGCGGCTTGCGCGTTTAGTCCCTGCGCGGTGTAGAAATGCCGCTTGTAGCGAAGCACGCACACGAGTTCCGTGGCCAAAGCCTGGTTGAGCACGAAGATGACTCGCTCCAAGTCGGCGCCGTACGCGTCGGTCACCGGCCCCTTCTTCATGTTCGTACGAGCACGTTTGCGCAACGTCTCAATGTCAGTCAAAAACTCTTCCATGGTGTCACACTCTCTCTTCTTCATCGGCAGTTTCACCGATTCGTTCGGTTCCTCATTGTGAAGAGGGAGACCCAAATGGGCCCGCTCGCGTACCAAATCAACTCGAGCTCCTTGCCAAACTATGTCGCGCGAAACTCACTCAAGTCTGAATCTATTTCGAACGACCGTGACTAAATCTCTTCCCGTTTCGGGTCCACGTCGTTTTCATCATCTTCATCGTCTTCGTCATCATCAACGCCACCGACGGCGTCGAGGTCACGCGTGTCAGCTCCTCCAACGGTGTCCTGGCCAAGGCCGTCCTCACCGCCGATCACGTCAACGTCACGCCTGTCGGATCCTCCAACTGCGTCCTGGTCAACGTCATCCTCTCCACCAACCACGTCGATCTGCCGCGCGTCGGCTCCGCCGATGGACTCGGTGCCCCGATCATCGTGACGATGACCGTCAGCATTCCCAGGTTCACCGCGTGCTTCATTGTCGTAACTTGATTCCGCGTCTTCCATGTTGCTCCCTTGCATCGTTTCACTGAATTGATGGATTATCGTCAGGATGTCGACGACCCTGTTTCCAGGAAAGTCTCATTTGGTTCGATCCAATTGTCAAGTTACCATTCTGTGTCAACGGGACTGACCCCGAATTGCTTGACTCCTAACATTGTGAGCACTGGCTCGCTGGAAGGAAGTGGACATGCCAAAGCAGTACCCGGAGGAGTTCCGTCGTGACGTGACGGCGGTGGCTCGAAGACACGAGGCGCCCTTAAGTCAGGTAGCGCACGACTTTGGTGTCTCGGAGGGCTATCTCTGTCGCTGGATGCGCCAGGTCGACGTCGAAGAGGGCGTTCGTGAGAGTCTCACCTTGGTCGAGTAGGCCAAGATGCTCGAATTTCGCAAGCGCAACAAGCTCTTGGAGCAAGAGAACTACATCCTTCGGCGCGCGGCCGCGTATTTGGGAAAGACCGTTCTCCGAAAATGAAGTACCCGCTGGTTCGTGACCTTGCCGTCGAGGGTGTTCCCGCGGCGGTGACTTGCCGGATATTGACGTTCTCCAAACAGGGCTATTTCCAGCAGTTCAAAAATCCCGTCACCGAACGTGACCTCGCCAACTCCTATCTGACCAATCAGGTGCTCGATATCCACCACGACGACCCGGGCTTTGGCTATCGCTTTATCACTGACGAGCTCAACACCGAGAAAGTCGTGGCGATCGAGAACCGGGTGCAGCGGGTCTGCGCCCTTCACGCGACCAAAAGAGGGCTCAGCCGTCGACCCGGTCCGAAGGTGCACGACGACCTAGTGAAGCGCGAGTTCAGTGCCACCGGGATGAACGAACTGTGGCTGGCCGACATCACCGAACACCCGACGGCTGAAGGCAAACTCGATCTCTGCGCCGTAAAGGACGTGTTTGCCAATCGCATCTTCGGCTACTCGATCGACAAACGCATGAGGGCCGAGTTGGCGGTGCGCGCCCCCGAGAACGCGCTCGCGAGCCGTCGAACTGTGGTAACCGTGGTGCAAAGCAACCGCGGAAGTCAGGCAGTTCCGCGCGATGACGTTCGTCTAAGGGCTTCGCCGCAACCCTTTGCAGGGATCCATGGGTCGAGTGGGTGCCTGCGCCGACAACGCCGCGATGGAGTCGTTCTTCGTGCTGCTTCAGAAGAACGTCTTTAACTGGAAGAAGTGGCGCACTCGCGACGAGCTTCGCTTAGCGAGCGTGACCGGGATCGAGCGGACCTATCACCGCCGGCGTCGCAATCGTCGCCTGGGTAAGATGACGCCGGTCAAATTTGAAGTCTTAGCGGAGGCTCTTGACGACACACTCGTCGCGGCCCAAAACAATGGAAAGCAATTGTCAACTAAACGTGCAGCAGTCCCGACCGTTGGAGAACACAGGATGCCACGCGCGCCGCTGTCTCCGTTTGAACGAGAAGAGACCGGCCACAGCAGGGCGACGTACAAGGCAAAAACTCTTAAGAGTTCTCGTGCGTCTCTCGTCCGGCACGCCCCATCGCGAATGCACCGAAAGCAGCGAGCAGAACGCCCGGCCCGGTCGCAAGCCCCATCCAGTAGGCCAGAGTTAAAGACGGCGACGCAACACGGAAGTAGCTGCCGACGAGCACGGGCCATACCACCGGGACCGACGAGAACCACGCCCCACACAGGAAGATCAAGAACCCCGCGCTGACGATCCGACTAGGGACAAGTGTTCCGGTCGGATGGCGCGCAACCACGACGACGATGAGACAAGCCAGCAGACTGACCGTACCCGGCACGAGCGTGCCAAGCACGTGGGCGCGATTCCAAGTCCAAGAGGCCGTCCCGTCTGGCGAGAAGCCAAAGCTCGGGCCGACAAAGGGAATGACCGCTGCCCAGGCCGACACCAAGAGCGCGAGGAAGCCCCCAAGAAGCAAGCTGAGCGGTGCGCTTCCTGGCAAGGTTGGCGGGGCGGGGACGCTGTCAGATTCAATTGGCGGCGAAACACTGCTTCCCGCAGCCGGAGCACTGAGAGGCGATGCAGGCTCGTTAGTAGGTGTGTCCATGGACACCTCCTTAACCGTGCCACGATCTTACTACTTCCGACGATCTGGTTGAAAAGTAGCAGCGATGAAATCGCCTCGGAGGGACGGTCCCTACGGTTCTCTCACGTGTCTCGGGGCCGCCGCTCGCCTGCGGGTCTGGTCCGACATAATCGTTCTGCTGCCGCGCTCTGTAGAAGCACATCGAAGTACCCTCGGCTCAACGATGGTGAAACCAATCGGACATCGTCCACACTGAATAGAGCCTCGTTGAGTTTCTGTACGAAGTGCGACCACGGGTGTTACAATTCGCATTAGGACGTCCAGACCCCGCATCCCTCTCACCTGAAACCTGGTCAGGGACGCGAGAAGGAGGTACGACGTGGGTCTTCCCGGAATGGTGCTCAGCGCCATCGCGGCTGCCGCAGGGGCGATTATGTACTGGGCCGTTACCTATCAAGGAACGGGCTTTCGTCTTTCAACCATCGGTCTCATCCTCATGATTGCCGGGGCGTTTGGATTCGTCGTCTCGTCGATTGTCTTTGGAACGTCGCGACGCCAGGTAAGCACCGGCACTCACTCCATGGACCGCCAGGTCACCGACTCGCAAGGTCGCTCAAGTTCAGTGCACGAAGAGCGCGAGTAACGGATTCTGGTGCAAGTTGAGTCCACGTTGTTAACGATCCAGGTTCCTTATCGAAAAGGACCTGGTTCACGCGCAGCCGAAGTTGACAGACAGTTTTTGATGATCACAACCAAGAAGGATGGCGCATCATGGCAGGAAAAATTGAGAAGTCGAAGGGCAAGGTCAAAGTAGCAGTCGGAAGCCTTACTGGTAACAAAGAGTTGGAATCCGAGGGCAAGATCGACCGTCGGACTGGCGAGGCGAAGGAGAAGATTGGCCGTGTGAAGAGCAAGGTCGAGGGGACGGCCGAAAAGGCTGAACGCAAGGCCGTAAAGGCGATTGACAAGGCCAAGGACGCTGCGCGTCGCAAGTAGTTTTTGATCTCCGCGCTCGTCTCCGTGCCCTTTGAAGCGGCGAACTCGCGGCGGTCGGCATTATGAGAATTTAGGTTCTAGCACTGGAGGTATTGTGGTCATTTTCGGTTTGATTCTTCTCCTCATTGGGTTCATCACGGGGATTGCGATTGTGTGGACAATCGGAGTGATTGTGCTCGTAGTTGGATTGGTTCTCTGGCTCCTTGGAGCGATGGGTCACGCAGTTGGCGGTCGACGCCACTACTACTAGATCATGATTCGTCGTTTCCCTCGACGGAGGCGAACGGCATTATCTTGCAGTTCTATACCTTGGCAGATACGATCCAGATAATCGTGCCGATGAGCCAACCGAAGTTCATTCAGTCGTTGTCGGATTGAACAAGTTTCTGATTGAAGCCGGAGTGAAAAATCAACGCCGCGTCCTTCCAAGTTGCAGATGACCTCACGCAACAAAGAAATGAGATGAATGCTTGGTAACAGGTCGTTGGTTCTTGTTTGGAACGATCGGTTCGTCAACTGGTTCGTAGACCGTAGCGAAGCACCGTGGTTTCACTTAGGTCGCGCCTCGCATCCGGTGAAGGCGTTGGCAGAAAGAGGTTTCTCATGATCGACCCCAAGGCGGCATTGGTGACGAGTTCCGAATCGAAACCGAAGTTCAGAACTGGGACTTCATCGGACGAACCAACTGTTGATGATGGTTTCGATTCGTCCGGTGAACAGAAGACTGGTTCGAGTGACAATTCAATGAGGTTGCGAGACACTGGACTCCACTCAAGGGAGTCCAGTGTCGCCGAGTTGGTCGACGTTGTCGTAATAGGTATGGGACCAGGAGGCGAATTCGTTGCCGGAGAGCTTCTTGATCGCGGTCTAAAAGTTGTCGCGATCGAATCCGAACTGATGGGTGGCGAATGTGCTGATTGGGGATGCGTTCCGACGAAAATGATGGTTCGCGCGGCGAACCTTCTGGCTGAAGCTGGTCGGGTCAATGGAGTGGCGGGTTCGGCATCGGTCACTGGAGACTGGACACCCGTTGCTCGCCGGATCCGCGAAGAAGCTACCAAGAATTGGAATGACGGAGAAGCGATAGCCGCGTTTGAAAAGAAGGGTGGTCGATTTGTCCGAGGTGATGCGCGCCTCGTCGGTGTAAGTGAAATCGCGATCAATCTCTGGGAAAGTGAAAGTGGTGCGATAGGGAAGGAGATAGCCGTTTCACCTGTTCTTCACGAAATCGCTGTCGGCGATATTCGGTTTACTCCTCGCATCGGTGTTGTGCTCGCCACTGGAGGGAAGAGTTCAGCGCCCGACATTCTTGGTTTGGCTGATCTTCCTTATTGGACGAACCGAGACGTCGTTCAGCTCGTCGACCTTCCAAGGTCGCTCGTGATTCTGGGCGGGGGTGCGATCGCGGTGGAACTGGGTCAGATCCTTGCTCGATTTGGCGTATCGGTGACGATTGTGGAGGTTGCCGATCGTCTCCTCGCGTCGGAAGAGCCCGAAGCCGGCGCAATGCTTGAAAAGATCTTCCGAGCCGAAAGAATCAAAGTAATAACTGGCGCCACCGTCGATCGGGTAACGCACATTGAAAAGGTCTTTGAACTCGATCTCGGAGTACAAGGTCTTGTACGTGCCGATCGACTACTTGTTGCCACGGGGAGACAGCCAGATCTAAAGCATCTCGGCGTCGAAATCATTGGCGTGGATCCGACGTCGTCACATCTAGAGACCGATGAGAATATGCGAGTTGCACCTGGCATATGGGCCGTCGGTGACGTGACGGGTCGTGGATCATTCACGCATGTCGCCACTTATCAGGCTCATATTGCAGTCGCCGACATCCTCGGCGAGCCCATTCAGGGCGCTGATTACCACGCAGTTCCGCGGGTGGTCTATACCGATCCCGAGATTGGCTCGGTAGGTATGAGTGAAGAGTCCGCTCGAGCCCAAGGGTTCAAAGTGAGAATCGGGTTAGCACCGATTCCGAAAGAGGCACGCGGCTGGATTCATAAGGTCGGAAATGATGGTCTCATCAAGTTGGTTGAAGACTACGATCGAGGAGTCTTGGTGGGAGCCCTTTCGATCGGACCTTGTGGCGGAGAAGTACTGGCGCTTCTAACCCTCGCGGTTCACGCAGAAGTGTCGACTTCGACTTTGAAATCGATGCTCTACGCTTATCCGACATTTCATCGAGCAATCGAGACAGCTTTGTCGGATCTCCACTAATGGATCAGGATGAACAATGAATGGAGTCCGATCGCCAAGGCTTCCAGTGTCGAAAGTGAACGCAAATGCACAAATCGCGTAGTGAATCGCTCATCACTGTTAGCTAGACGAGATATCGTTCCGTTCGACCAAGGGCGGGGAAAGGTTGGAAAGCTCCCCGTTAAGGTCCGCTGATCTGTCCTCGTAACTAAGGTTTTGTGGAGTTGCGTCGAGCCGTACATAAAAAGGGGCTCCAATGTTGGCAATTCCCGGTGCAATAACTGAAGTGTCTTGAGTCCTCATGAGCCGATGATTTGAGTCAGCTAATTCTCGGGGCCACCGAAGTCCACCGTGCGCCGCCGTCTACGCTGTTCCAGAGAGTTGACGAGTTATTGCAGAAACCTAAAACCAGCAACAGAACGCCGTGGGAACAGTTCAAGAAATTCGCCTGTTGTATGCGGTCACCGGAATCGCCGATTAGGGCGGCACTATTTTCGCGTTGACTCCCTGATCGTGGCTAATCAGGAGTGAACTGCGCGGACCAAAACGGAATACGGTGTCTGTCGACACTGCGTCAATTCTGCCCAAGTAGCCCATGTAGTGAGGATCATGACCACAACGGAAACGACTGGCAAAGAGCTGCATCGAGGACGCGCGGATCTTTTTTGAAGCGTTCTTCAACTAACAGATCGTTTCTCGAATTGTTGTTTGACTCAGCATCTCAAACCCAACCTCGAATCTTCTGCGAGGTCTAGTCAAACGTTCCAAATGTCAACAGATTTGTCAACACTTCTCCGACTGGCGCCTCGTTATTGGGCACGAGGAACTTCTCGACGCCACTCATCGTCCATTCGCAACCAACTTGGATGTTCAGGGTCAATAACTCAACGTCGGAAGCAACCAGGCCGCTAGTAGTCTCGTGCTATCTCAACGGAGGAGAGGTCCCGATGGCGAAGTTGTTGGGTGCGAGCACCTGGGAAGCGGAGTTGTACGAACACCTCACGACGCACGAGGCGGCCGAAGGAGCAATGCTCGCGGAGTACCGCGAGGTCGCGGCGGCCTCGTCATCGAAGGCGTTTCAATACTTGAGTAATCTCATCATTGAGGATGAAATTCGCCATCACCGAATCTTCCGGGATTTGGCAGCGGCTCTCAAGAGTGAAGTCGAGGTCGATCCCGAAGAGCCCGACGTACCCAATATCGGAACCTGGGGACACGACGCTGTCACGGTCTTACGACTCACCGAGACGCTTCTCGGACACGAACGTGACGACGCCAAGGAACTTCGTCGCCTGTCTTCTGAACTGAAGGGGCTCAAGCAGGAGTCCCTTTGGCAATTATTGGTCAAGCTGATGGAGATGGACACCGCCAAGCACATCGAGATTCTGAAGTTCGTCAAGCGCAATGCCAGGAAAGCGCTGAAGCAGGATTCGTGACGCGAGAGCGACGAACTTCGCTTTCCTAACCGGACCAGAAAATTGATGAGGACACGGCACAAGTTTCATCGGGGCCCGCGCACGAGGTCGCGCACTGGGAGTACGTTGTGACCAACCTGAGTCACTGAATCGAGGTTCATGGCGTCACGATCACCCGCCGCCCTAGCGCCCGCACCGTCGCTCTGCTAGGACGAAACGGCGTCGGCAAAACGTCACTCTTGTTGGTACGTATAGGCCTTTTCATCACACATCACTTTTCGAGCCCCTGTGGTGTCATTTCCTCGTGCCCGAGGCCGGTGGGCGCGATGCGCCAAGCCGGCCGCTGGGCACACTGGGTGATCATCAAAAATCCTTGAAATAGGTAGGGTTCGGAGAATATTTGGAGTCGTCGTCCAAGTTTCTGTCCGAAAAGGCCAAACCGGATTGGCTACTTCTATAGGGGGCTACGACAAAGCTCCTCTGTGAGGAGCCCTTGAAGTCGACAAGGCTGGACTGAACCAGGGTTTTAAACCTGTGGCGTCGGAGACGCGAAGCGAACCCGCACGCCTCCAGCTCTATTTCCCACCGAGATTTGCGACGAAAAATCCCACACAAAATCCCACACACCAGCATGTACCAGATAAACCAGACCAACCAATACAACACAATTCCCTTTATTTTCAAGACCAGATCAACCAGATCAGCACACCAAAACGATACGGAACCCACTCTTAATCAACAGGTTCCGGGTTCAAGTCCCGGCCGGCGCACCAAGAAAAACTCCTGATAAAAGCGACTTTCAACCCATTTAATCGACACCTAGGTGGGGGTGTGGCCATGGTTTGCATGAATTAGCGAAGTAATTTACATACGTAAATAAGATGCACCATTGAAATCCAAAACTGCTCCACTAGCCCATTCGCTATCAGCGGACGCAAGGAAGTAGACAGCTTTTGCCAATTCTTCTGGTTTTGCAACCCGATTAAATGGACTTTGGGAACGAATCCCATCGCCTTCGGGACCTTCCAAATATCTCGACGCCATTTCAGTTTCAACAAATCCTGGAGCCAATGTTGTGACACCGATATGCACCGGTGCTAACGCCTTCGCAATTGACTGACCAAAAGCCACGATTGCAGCTTTAGAGGCGCCGTATGCCGGGTTCGCCGGTTCTCCACGGAAAGCTCCACGCGAGCCAATGTTTACAATTCGTGATGTAGCATTTTTAGGCATATGTTGCAACGCGCACCAAGTGACATTAGCGGCGCCAATTAGGTTCACTCCTATTGTTTGCTCCCAGGCACTTTGCCAGTCCTCATAGTTTGTAGATTCAATGGGATGATCAATGAAGATGCCGGCATTGTTGATCAGCACATCAATCTTTCCAGATTCGTGAGCGACGTGGTCGACCATCCTTCGGATTGCCTGGGGATCGCGCAAATCAGCTTGGGCAGTGACATGGCCGTCACCTGATAGAGATTCAACTACGCTCTCCGCATCTGCATGCGAGGAGACGTAATGGATTGCAATGCGATCACCAGCCCCCGCGAATTCGCGAGCGATGGCAGCCCCAATGCCTCGCGATCCCCCAGTTATAAGTACGGTGCGTTTAGTCATTGCCGTACCCTAATAGTTGGTTCGCGAAACAATAGAGGAAACCTAGGTACGGTTCCTGATGAGAGCAGCTTTTGGAAAGCTCAAGTCGTCCGCGCCTCGGAACACCAACAGGCCTAAAGACAGGCCCTAATTTTCGGCAACACCACGTAACCAAATCAACAATCGAAACATCATTTCCTTTCAATCAAAGGGTTTCATCGGCCAAAGGAACTGATGGAAACGCGTTGTTCAGACCTCTTAATCAACAGGCTCCGGGTCCAAGTCCCGGCCGGCGCACCAAACAAGAGTAAACATCCGGCCGATCCTTATCGAGGCCTTTCGGACGCTATCGAAGCACTCGACAAGCCCGCAACGGTGACGTCGTATGGTCGAGTTTCAACAGTGTTGGACTCGGCACGACTGTTACCCTGAGGCGTGGATCAGACCTTCAACACCATCATCGAGCCGTTCCGCATTCATTCGGTCGAGCCACTTCGCATGACAAGTACAACAGAGCGCGAGGCGTCCATCGAGAGCGTCGGCTTTAATCTCTTCAACCTGCACTCTCAGGACGTCCTTATCGATTTGCTGACCGATTCGGGCACCGGTGCAATGTCGCGGGATCAGTGGGCGGCGATTCAGCACGGTGACGAGAGCTATGCCGGATCCCCCTCGTGGTTCCGCTTCGAGGCCGCGGTGAAGGAGCTTTTCCCGTTCAAGCACATCATTCCCACACATCAGGGTCGCGCGGCAGAGAAGATCATTTTCACGGTGCTNNATCCCCGAGGGCCACGACGCCGCCGCCGCCCATCCCTTCAAGGGGAACATTGATCTGGCGGCTCTTGAGTTGCTGCTGGCGCAGAGAACGGCAGACGTGCCTGTGGTATTTCTTACAATCACGAACAACTCTGGCGGAGGCCAGCCGGTCTCGCTCGCCAATATCCGGGCCGCGAGCGAACTCTGCCACCGCTATGGCGTGCCGCTATTTCTCGACGCATGCCGGTTTGCCGAGAACGCGTGGTTCATCCACGAGCGCGAGGAGGGTCAGTCTGGGCGCGAGATTGCAGACATCGTACGAGAGATCGCCTCGCTCGCCGACGGTATGACCATGAGCGCGAAGAAGGATCCCTTCGGCAACATCGGTGGATGGCTGGCGCTCAACGACGACAACGTTGCCGAGAGTTGTCGCAACTTGCTGATCATGACCGAAGGCTTCCCCACCTACGGGGGTCTCGCCGGTCGGGATCTTGAGGCACTCGCCCAGGGTTTGAAGGAAGCCGTGCATCCGGACTATCTGCGCTACCGGATCCGATCAACTGCATACCTGGGTGACGCACTTGACGGCGCGGGCATCCCCGTCGTAAAGCCCATCGGCGGCCATGCCGTCTATATCGACGCCAGAGCCCTCCTCTCGCACGTGCCGCCGCTGCACTACCCGGGCCAGTCGCTCGCGATCGCGCTGTACCGGGCAGGTGGAATCCGCAGCTGTGAAATCGGCTCGGTGATGTTCGGACGCCAGCCCGATGGTACCGAGGTTCCCGCCGCGATGGAGCTGGTGCGACTGGCCATCCCGCGGCGCACCTACACCCAAAGCCATATCGACTATGTAATCGAGGTAGTGACTTCGGTAGCAAAGAAGGCGTCGTCACTGCCTGGTTACCGCATTACCTATGAGCCGCCGTCGCTCCGCCACTTCACGGCGCGCTTCGCGCCTCTCGAGTAGCGCCCATGGAGGTCGACGCTACTGATCGTCGAATACATCCAATGCCGATCTGTTGATGGCACGCAATTGGTCCTTTATCTCAAAATTAACGACGCGGATGCAACGTCGCCGGAAATCCCACGAGAAATCCCACACACCAGCACGTACCAGATAATCCAATCCATCTGAGTGCGACACGATTGCCTGGAATTTCAAGACTAATTCGACTGGAATTGCGCATTGCAACGAGCAAGAACCCACTCTTAATCAATAGGTTCCGGGTTCAAGTCCCCCCCGGCGCACTAAAGGAATTAATCTTCACTGACCCATGCATCCCAACGGTCGCGATACTTAAATTCTTGTGGAAACATTATGCGGTTCCAAGGAGTTTTGGTCTACGCAAAATCCGACGCGACTCACTCGAGAGATTGAAGTCACGTTTCGAGATGTCGGGCAACTGCGTCGTTGAACCCTGAACTTTCTGCTCCAAGTCTTAAGCGGAAGTGTACCCAGCTTTCTGTGGCCTGAGAAAGGTAGATTGGTATCCTGGTCCTGCAGTAGCGACACGAGCGTCCGGTTCGCTGGCGGCGACCATCGAGTCGAGAGGTAACGTGACGATGAGCCCTCTGCAAGAAGTTCCCGAGTCGGGCCCGATCGCTCGCTACGAGCGCGACGTCCACGAGCGAATTGAAAACTTCAACGACCCGCGTCAGGAGTGGCGCCGTCTCTTCTCGGAGCTGCTCGGCACGTTCTTCCTCGTGTTGGTCGCCGCCGGCGCGGGCATCATGAACGCCGCCTTCCCGGCTCGATCAGCCGATCCGCGGCGGTCGTCGCACCGGCGCTCATGGTCATGGCGATCATCTTGTTCATGGGCAAAGTGAGCGGCGCGCACCTGAACCCGGCCGTCAGTATCGCCTTCGCCCTTCGCGGGGACTTCCCGTGGCGTCGTGTGCCGGGATACATCGTCGTTCAACTCGTCGGCGCGACCCTCGCCCCACTCTTCTTGCACGCCGTCTTAAAGGTCACGCCTCTCTACGGGTCGAACTACCCGGCGCACGGCTTCTCCGAAGGTGCGGCCCTGTGGATGGAGATCATCTTGACCATGGGCCTCGTGAGCGTGATTCTCGGCACCGCCTCGGGCGCGCAGAACGTTGGCATCCTCGGCGCCTTCGGCGTCGGGAGCTACGTCGCTCTGGCCGGGCTGTGGGCCAGGCCGCTGTCGGGCGCCTCGATGAACCCGGCGCGAACCTTCGGACCCGATCTCGTGGCCACCAACTTCACCGATTTCTGGGTCTACGCCGTCGGTCCGATCGCGGGCGCCGTCNNAGAACACCCGCTCCAACTAGCCCGGGCGCACCAAGCACTCAGATATCTTCCACGGCCTTCGTCACATGGGAACGGGCTCGGCTCCCTCTGGTTCTGCTTTCGCAGAGATCAATAACGACACTGCAAACTTCACTTGACGCTGCGGACTGCGAATTCGATATCACCCCGCTTCGACGCTGACATTTCGACCATCGCCGGGGACCGCACTACCGAGGGCCTCGGCGCCTCCTCGGGCCGGACTTGCACCGGCAAACTATCGCGACCTTGTCGCTTGGTTACGTCATGTTGACTCCTTTATCTACAGAGCCCCGAACTGTTAGACGCACACCTCCTTCTAATCCCAATGCGTCGGGATCGAGGCTCGAGCGGCCCACCAGTAGTACCAAAGACTTTGGAATACGGGCGATGCGCGCGATTTGAACTACGACCCTCACACTGCCATCGTGAAATGGCGTGGAGCCGAGAGATTGGCAAAGCGACGTCTGCTTATCCAAAAAGTGTCATCATGAAAATCAGATCTAGGCTCGGCCAGGGATGGTGATTCGGCAACTTTTTTGCTGGAAGAACAGGAGTCCACTATGGCGACGGAGCACTGGAAGGATGAGCCGGAGGAGCAGGATTTTCCCGCTGCGTTCAACTACTTATCACTCCTGATAGATCCCCGCGAGGCAAAAAAAATCGCCAAGGTAATGAAGCGGAGATCGCGGCTCGAGCACTTCATGGCCAATGTCATCTTGCGAGCAAGTGGTCTGTCCCTTTTGGCGGCTGATGACCACGAAGTGGTCAAGGATCTGCACAAGGTGAAATCCGGCGAGAAGTTCTCCCCCGTACTGTTGGTGCGAAATACACCTCTCTGGGTTGCCGACGGCTACCACCGCATCTGCGCTAGCTACCACCTGAACGAGGACGAGGTGATCCCGTGTCGAATAGTTGACCGAATCACCACGACCCGGTAACACTCCGCTACGCCAAAGCCATTGGCCCTGCATTAAGAGCGGATGCCGTTGGCCAAGGCCGCCTTCGCGCCGGCCCGGTCGGTGGCGCTACAGCCAATGCTGGCCAGCCACCCTCTCAGCCCGGTACATCCGAGCTCCCGTTTGAATCAATCATAAATATATGACGGCCTTTCGCCGCTAACGGGAGCTTCCAAGTCAAACAGATGTCTCTCAAAACGGTTGCGACTTCAAGGCGTCGCGGACAGCTAGTCCCAGGGCGACGACAACGGTCCAAACAGGCCTCATAGTAGGCCTCATATTTCTGCAACACCACAAAACCAGACCGACAACCAGCAACGCGGATTCCGGTATGAACTGGCGTTTTATCGACGAGACCAACAAGATGCAACCACTTAGAATTTCCCTTTAATCAACAGGTTCCGGGTTCAAGTCCCGGCCGGCGCACTAAACAATGTGAACAAAAGTCCTTGAGGGATTTCAACGCGGAGTATCGACTCCGTTATCCGCCGTTCTTCGGTCCGCATCCTTCACAAATCACTCAGCTCCGTTGGAAACTGCGTTACCGATGGTTGAGAGGCGCCGACTTGCATCTATGTAACGAGTTAGGCCGTTTCGTCGCGAAAGACGCTCTCTTCGATCTCTGGGAAACGTTGTTCCAACGCCTCCCAGACAAGAAAAGGGTCGACGATGAAGTACTCGTGTATCACGATGTCCCTCATACCGATTACGTTGCGCCAGGGAACTTCTGGCCGTGCATCCCTGAAAGTTCTGGGAAGACGCTTCGCCGCTTCAGTTATCTGGGTCACAGTAGTTATTGCGGCGTCTTGAACCATCCAATCGTCGTCAAACCTCGGTCTCCCCATAGCGACAAACTGCTTCCCTTTGTCCAACGAAGAGCGCAGGGCTTTAAGGGTGTTGTCCAGGTTTTGCATCGCCTTCACTTCGACCCGGGACTTCTTCGGATCTGCTAATCCTGGATCGGGAGCCGACACGTGACCCGGGCGAGACGTGACTTCTCCAACGGGGCCGCTCCGCTTCGGTTCTAGTGGTTGGTCGTCACTCACAACGACACCGCTTCTCTGGAAATCTCGGAGTCCTCATGAACGGCGCGATCTGACACGACGTCCACGTTAAATCCCGTCACGTCCCGTACCCCTTCACGGAACAATGAGATGTCGATGAGAGACGTCCTTGGCCCCGGCGTCACCAACAGATCGATATCGCTCTGGACCGAGTCCTCATTACGAGCAATCGAGCCGAACACGCGAACATTCCTTAGCCCGTTCTCGGCGGCAATTTCGAGTATCTCGCCTTTCATCTCATCGACGATTTCAGACGGTCGAAGTCGGGTCGCTCGAAGAAGCCTCACCCTGGTGGAACGGTTTGGGGTGATCGCCCGACTCTCGTACGACGACAGGCGCGATTGGCTAGTGCCAGCTCGACGGGCCAAGTCGATTTGCGTCAACCCGGCTGCACGCCGCATTTCTCTTAATTGATCGGCGAAGTCCACTTCCGAAATATATCATTTGATATATGGCCTTTACGAGGCACTGGAAACATCGCCTCAACGAAAGAGGGCCGGTCACCGGGGTCGCCCCGTCGAAAGAATCGGTAATGAGTTTGTCTTACGGCCCTGCTCTATGTGACTTACCCTCAGATGGAGCAGGGCCGTACTCGCTTCAGTCATTGTCTCCTTGATTCCGGCCGGAAAGTGCCGTTATCGGAAATCACATTGGCATCAGAAGTGGACGATGAAAGGCAAGTGCGACAAATAAGGTCCCGAGTTCGAGCAAGTCGACCTCGTCGAAGCCATGGAGTTGATCGGACCCCGTATTGCTCACCACAGGATCTACTGGGGTTGGTACGGCGCTCCCCTTCTCAATAGAAACTGATCGAATCCTCAATCCAAAAGTCCCGAATCGAGAACGGATCAGGCACATTTGTGCCGGACGGAGCCTCGAGAAGCTTCGTCCCTGGGCGACGGGTTGACACGTTTGCGGCCCACGCAGTCCGCTGAGCGCCACTGTTACCGAGCTCCGCGGTGACCCCTCGCGTCCAGGCGAGGTATGCATTTCCAAGGAAAGGACGTTCGGCCCTATCGTTTGCTCCACTGCAACCCGTACCCTTTTTCCAATGGGCGCAGAAATCGAAGCTGACGGACAGGGCACACTCTTCATCATGGACTACGTCGATGTCCCGCTGCCGCTTGAGATAGTTCGGGGGCGTTTTGTCCGAACCGAAAAGTGGCTGACAGATTTGGCTAGCGCGGCTGAGAACGATGGCGAGGCGCTACGCCTGCGGATTGGACCAACCTGGGTCGGTGGACGCGTGACCAGGGAAGTCGAGGTGACCCTCGGGCCGATGCGAGAACGAGGGGAGGCTCGCGTGATACCCATTGACTGGAGGGCGAGCGGTCTTGTGAGCATGTTCCCGGTGCTCAGCGGTGACCTTGAGTTGGCTTCGCTTGGTTCGAACGACTGCCGCCTTACGCTCGCCGCTTCCTACCACCCTCCGCTTGGCGATCTTGGCCGTGCTCTGGATCGTGCGCTGTTGCACCGAGTAGCGCAATCGACCGTGCGCTCGTTCCTCGCGCGGGTAGCGACGGCACTCGAAACGGGCGATTGCAATCGGGCCACACGGGATGGTCCAGACGATACGGGAGAAGCGCCCTGAACCAACGGCTGAATGCTGAGTCCCGAGTTCCCACTTCCTTTTTGAGATTTTCGAGCTCGTCATCGGGCAGCAGTTGGCGAATCGTGCTCGTGGGGTCACCCAAGACATCGATCACGCGGATGCTGCGAGGATTCCAAAACGTCAAGCTCAGAGATTCAATCCTGTGGATGTGACTATCGCCTCTAGTCGAGACCATCACGTGCGCCCATACTTTCCTCATGGACCCGAATAGCGATCCTGGAGCGCCTGACGTCGCGCTTCTGCGGCCGTGCCAAATTCACCCAGCATTAGAAGAGACCTTCGCCGCGATAGTCATCGACTGGGACGCGTTGGCGACGAACGGCCAGTTCGACGCAGCGATGACGATGCGATTCTTGACTGAACTCTGCGTCGCCGGCACCCACGTTTTCCTTGTCAGCAGTAGCGACGTAGGCGATCTTAAATCCATGCTTGGCGCCCGACCAACCGGAGGCGGTCACCTATTTCTTTACGACATTCGAAGCTCGGCCGTCTTCGAGGCAATGAGTGAGGGCCGATTGGTGCTCGCGCATCGTCACCTAGCATCTCGGGAAGAGGGTCGCACGCTCAATCGCGCAGTCGCACTCGCGTGTGAGCAGCTTCGTCGCCATGAATTCATCGTCACGGCGGTGAGGAGGCGTGCGAATGGCCGCACCATCTCATTCTCGGTTCCATCGCCTCCCCAACCCACGGCGACGTCGGATGCCCTTGCGATCGCCGCCGTGGCCGCGCGTGAAGTCGGCCTGAGCACCGGCCACGTGTTCGGTGACGACAGGCGGGTGGAGATTGGAATAACGAGTAAGTCTGATTCGGCAGTCTTCGCCGCACGGTGGCTCGCTACGCGGGGTATTACGGGAGCGCTCATCCTTGTCGTCGGCAACGGTTTTCGAGCGCGTGGCGACAACTCAGACGGCGTTTCTCCCGCGCCGATCAATGAGCTTGAGCGGGCAATCGTCGCGTCCCTTTGCCACGAGCCACTAGAGGATGCGGACGGGGTCATCAGACTTGGCAATCTTGAGCAGTTCACTTCGTTGCTCGAGGCTCAAATTGCCCGCCACCACGAGCGTCGGGTCCCTTCGATCGATCCGGACCCGCGCTGGGTGTTGGCGTTACCCACGTCACGTGATACAGAGCGAGTCGCCGAAGCCCTCGGTGCGCAGAGCAACGGCTGGGCGGGAACGCGCGCCTCGCTCGAAGAAGACGGTGTCGGCAGTTCCCCGCTCTTCGCCGTTGCCGGCGTCTACGACGAACGAAACGAACTCCTCGCTGGGCCAACGTGGACCGACTTGAAGATCGTTAATAAACCGAAAAGCCGAACGCCCATCGAAACTCGTTTGCTCGACCTGCGAACTGGGGTCCTCGCCCGAGGGGGTAATAGGCACTCGGGACTTCGCAGCGTGCGTTTCGTCTCGATCGCGGCACCGCACAGCCTCGCGTTGCGAGCAGAACTGCCCTGCGCATGGCTCGACGCGGAGGAGGGCACGTCGCGACATTCGCACGACGAGACGCCAGCGCAGCTGGGAACGTACGGGAGAGAAACCTCTAGCGAGGCGGCCCGGGAAGCGATCAGCGTCGGGATATCTGAATGGTCGTCGTCGAAGAACGGACGTCATTTCGTTGAGCGTCTCGCTTCGTGGTCGACCGGATCTGATAAAGCTGCAGTCAGGTCAGAGGCGCTTAATAACGTTTGCGGCCTCAGAGACGTCGGCTTCGAGACGCTTCTCAAAGACCAGCGCGAGTCGTGGGCGAGAAAGTGGACGGATGCGATCGTCACCATTGAAGGCGATGCGGCGTCTGAGCTGGCAGCGCGCTTCGCGGTCTTCCACCTGCTCTCCGCGGCGAAGAACGCCGAGGAAGCCGCAGTGGGAGCCCGGGGCCTCAGCGGCGATGCGTACTCGGGCCACGTATTTTGGGATGCCGACGTATTTGTCCTGCCCGCACTTTGCGCCCTCGCGCCCGAGTCCGCACGAGCCATGCTTGAATACCGCCTCCGTCGGCTTCCTGCGGCGCGCACTGCAGCTCTACGCCTGCGTCGGAGCGGGGCCAGATTCCCGTGGGAGTCTGCCGCGAGCGGCGACGACGTTTCTCCCACAAAAGTGAGGAGTGCCACCGGCGAACTCATCGTCATTCGCACGGGGAGCCACGAGGAGCATATCGTCGCCGATGTCGCTTGGGCAGCGGCGCACTACGCCGCATGGACCGGAGACAGCTTCCTCGATGGCGCGGGCAGTGACCTCGTGACGGAGACCGCTCGCTACTGGGCAAGTCGGATCCGTGTTGATCGTGAGGGACACGGACATATCTACGGCGTCATGGGTCCCGACGAATATCACGAGATCGTCGACGACAACGCGTTCACCAACCTTATGGCACGTTGGAATCTTCGAATGGGGGCCGCGTTGCTCGAGCGCTCCGGCGCGACTGGGGAGTCGACCCGCTGGAAGGAGTTGGGTGATTCGCTGGTCCACGGCTATGGTCCCAAGGCGCGAATCTACGAGCAGTTCGCGGGCTATTTCAAGCTTGAGCCGCTCATTGTTTCCCAATTTGCCCGCCCACCAATTGCGATCGACGTCATTCTTGGAGCAAAGCGGGTGTCCGAATCACAGCTCATCAAACAAGCTGACGTCCTCATGGCGCACCACCTCATCCCTAACGAGATGCACCGGGGCACGCTCGTGCCTTGCCTCGACTTCTACGAGCCGCGAACCGCACACGGGAGCTCGGTATCCCCGGCAATATCGGCGTCCCTTTTCGCCCGTGCGGGTGATCCCGAACGAGCACTCGACTATTTCGACATCGCGGCGCGTGTCGACCTCGATGATCTGACGAAGACGACCGCCAGCGGCGTTCATCTGGCGACAATGGGAGGACTCTGGCAAGCTCTCGCGTTCGGGTTCCTCGGATTGAAGGCGGACGGCTCAGCGCTTCGAATAGACCCTCACTTGCCTCAACGTTGGTCGTCGCTATCGCTTCGCTTTCGCTTTCGCTCACAGCGCATAGAAATACGTGCCGAGCATGAACGAGTCACCGTCTCGTGTGACTCGTCGCTCGTTGTCAAAGTGCAGGGTCGCCGCTTAACCATTAAGGCTCCGGGGACAACGCTCTCACTTGACACGCATCGACCGGAAAGGAGATCACTATGACGACCGTTCTCGTTGCGCCGGGGTCTGGTCCCAACGTCAGTTCCCTTCTCGACGTAGCTCTTCGTTTCGCCGAGCTCACGTCGAGCGATCTTGAGGCGGTCGTTGAACCCCGAGCATTCGGTGCCGACAACCGCGTTCGCGCTCTACTAGAAGAAGCGTGCGTGCCGAGCCGCCCCCTCGAAGGACCCCGCAGCTCGGCACTCGTAGACGCCGTCTCGGATCGCGAGGTGATCGCTGCGGTCGTGCGGGCCGAACGATGGGGACCTCGACGGTACCCGGTTCGGTCGGACGCCCGCTCACTACTCGAACGAACGCACAAGCCCGTCCTCGTCGTCCCCCCTCGAGTCGAAGCTCCCGAGGCATTTCGTCACCTTCTCATTCCCCTTGACGATGAGGCGCCTTCTTCCAACGCGGTTTACGATCGACTGCTGCCTCTCTGTACGAAGCCAGTAGAGATCACCGTTCTCCACGTGTTCACTGACGCGACGATGCCGACGATGCTCGACCGCCCCGCGCGAGATTTCGAAATCCTCGGAAGGGAGTTCCTCCTTCGCCATCTTCCACATGTGCGCCACATCGAGCTCCGCCTTGGCCCGATCGGACAACGCGTCTGCGAGGTGTCTTTGGAACAGGGTTGCGATCTAGTCGTGCTTAGCTGGTCACAAGACACGGCGCCAGGTCGTGCTCTCGTCATTCGAGAGGTCCTGAGTTCCGCAATGCTTCCGGTTCTATTGCTACCAATCTCCTAGAGCCACGACGCGGCATCTCGAACGGCCTCCTCGGGACTCAGCGAATCCGCTCAGGTCGCTGTCACCAATATCACAGAGAACTCGATGGAAGGCTCAATCGCCGCGTCGACCTCGGCGCGCTTCAGCATCGAGGCCAAATCGCAGAGAGAAAGGGGTGCGACGTCTGGTGGATCAGGAAATGACCCGCCCCGAACACTTGATGGTGCGTGGACAGACGAACAAACACAGATAAGTGCATCACGACGATCAGGCGAAGCAGTCGGGACGTATGGCCCTACCGCAGACGTTCGCGCTCACGTACCCTCCGAGAGGGTGGTGTTTGTTATGACGACTTTCATTAAACGGGAGGGAACAAATGGCGAACGACTCTAAGGGTGAGGTGAGAAGCATCAACAGAGCGTTGCGCATTGCGATGATCGCGCCTCCATATGTGGCTGTTCCGCCCGTCGGGTACGGGGGCATCGAGCAAGTGGTCTCGGTGCTCACCGAAGGTCTGATCGCCGCGGGCCACGAGGTCACACTCTTCGCCGCACCAGGATCGGTAACGAGCGCCCGTCTGGTACGCCCGCTCACCGCACCAATCGCGCTCGGCGACCCGACCGGCATCGCCGAAGAGATCTATTTCACGGCTGCCGCCTATCACGAGGTGCGATCATTCGACATCATTCACGACCACACGGGGCTGGGTCCAGTACTCGGGTCAATGCTTTCCCGGCCTCCCGTCGTGAACACCCTCCACGGTCCCTGGACTCCCCAGAGCCGCCGGATGGCGCGACTCCTGGACACACGCATCAACTTTGTGGCAATAAGCAACGCACAGCTCAATGACAACCATCAAATCAGATACGTGAGCATGGTCTATAACGGAATCAATCTCGCCAACCATCCATTTCGCGAGGTGAAAGAGGACTTCCTCGTCTTCGTGGGACGAATCAATCGCGAAAAAAGGCCCGAGGTGGCCATAGAGATTGCGCGCAAGGCGGGACTGCCGCTCGTGATGATCATCAAATGCAGCGAGCCCTTCGAACGTCACTATTTCGATAACGCTGTCGCTCCGCTCTTGGGAGCCGATATCACCGTTCTTGAAGAGCCAGCACAGGAAGTGAAGGTCGATATCGTCGGTCGCGCCCGCGCCCTACTATTCCCGATCGATTGGCCCGAACCTTTCGGACTCGTTATGACCGAAGCGATGGCGTGCGGCACTCCTGTGATCGCTCGAGCGCTCGGCTCCGTCCCCGAGGTCGTCCGCCACGGGATCACTGGTTTCTGTTGTCATTCGATCGCGGAGATGGTCGAAGCCGTCGAAGAAGTGACGTCACTCGATCCACAAAACTGCCGCGAGGATATGCAACGGCGCTTTTCCGCCCCGGTACTGGTGGCGAACTACGAACGGGTGTATCGCTCAGTCCTCGCGCGAAGTCTTCGTCAAGACGATGCGTGCTCTAACGAACAGTTGCTCCTTAGCGGCACGTCGTGAGTTTGTTCTAACGGAATCATCCTGAGGCACTGTTGATGATGGCCTTGAGGGGTCGAGGCCGGTGTTTGCCGCCACTAGAAGATGGAACCGCTAGGCGTGCGCTTCGGGCTCACCGACCGCGAGCCCGACCGTGAACGACGCCTGCGCCTCAACACTGAGATCGCATCCACCACTCGCCTCTCGACGAATTGAAAATGACACTCGGTCCTCTCCTATAAGCAGGTCGGCAACTGAGATCGCCTCAAGCCAACTCGGAAGGTTCGGGCGCAGACGCAGCGTCCGCGAGTAGGCGTTCGGCTCAAATCCGGCGAGCACATCAACGAGTTGGATGATCGCTCCCGATGCCCACGCTTGGGGAACGTTAGCCCCAAGGTACTGAACCGGGAACGATGCGTCATCTCGTTGCAGTCCGGCAAACAGCTCCGGAAGTCGACGATTTGCAAGGCAGCTCGCGGCATCAAACATCGCTCTCGCGATGTGGTGGGCTTCTTCGTCCAAGCCGTATCGCCGTAATCCCGCGGCGATGAGCACATTGTCGTGAGGCCAGACTGATCCACACTGATAGGAGAAGGGGTTGTAGTTAGGGTGCGAGGTTGCGAGAGTTCGGATCCCCCACCCACTCCACATGTCCTGAGAAAACATTCGTTTTGCAACTCGTCGTGCCCGCTCCGGGTCGATCGCTCCATAGGCGAGCAGGTGTCCAGCGTTGGACGCAACCGTCTCGAGCGGTCGCTTCTTGCCGTCGAGGGCGAGATAGTAGGTCCCCTCCTCCTCCCAAAAAAACTGCTCTTCGATCTGATCTTGTAGTCGGTCCGCCTCGTCACGAAGTCGGCGAGCGGCGCGGTGTTCCCCGTATGCCTCTGCAAGAACGGTGGCCCAGGCACGCTTCGCAGCAACCACCAGTCCTTGCAGTTCGCATGTGGCTAGCGGGAGTTCAGGCATGCTTCCGTCACCGTGAACGATCGCGTCACCGGCGTCCTTCCAGCCTTGATTGAAGTATCCGCGCTCGGAGCGAGTCTGATACTCGATGAGCCCGTCGCCATCGAGGTCACCGTGGCGCTCGATCCAACCAAGGGCCGCGTCGACGTATGGTCGCGACACGTCGAGCTTGGCTCGGCTGCCGTGCCACGCCCACGTCTCAGCGGCGCACAGCACGTAAAGGGGGGTAGCGTCGTGGCTGCCGTAGTAGGGGACGTGGGGTATGAGTCCGAGCGTGGCGAGTTCGCCCCGGCGTAACTCGTGTTCAATCTTTCCAGGCTGCATGTCACGATCATCGTCAAACCCGGTCGCCTGGAGAACCCCGAGCGCGCGCAAGCTCCCCTCAGCGAAGCGATACGAGGCTGGAAGTGCTTGAAGAGACACGGTGAGCGCGTCGCGACCGAACAGGGTGACGAACCAGGGAACGCCGGCCGCGGGCAACCAGTAGTCGCTCTCGCTCCCCTCCCACGAGGTTTGCTCGCCCCCCGTCCCAAGATCGAGAAAGCCGGGTTCAACATGAACTCGCATTCTGAGATTCGAGAGATCTTCAACCGCTTGGCGTATGGTCGCCGTGATCTCCGGGTCACTCGTCGCAAAGCGAGTCGCACGGTCAGCTTCCTCTGCCTCCCGGTCCTCGCGAAAGGCATAACGCTCGCGATGACAACGCTCGTCAGTCTGAAGTACCCTTCCCGCACCGAGAATGGGTCGCCACAGCAGGCAGGTCTGCCACATCGCTCCGGGCCCGAGCCTGACGGGAAACAGTAGCGCGCCGTTCGCGTAGGTCGGTGACTCGGTAACGTGGCGCGCTTCGATTTGTATCGCCCGCGTGAATCCCTCGTGGCGAAAGCTGTTGGTCAGCCACGTCGTCTCAAAGTTCCACTCACTCCTTACGGTTCCGCGTCGCTGCAATCGCCGATCTTTAACATCAAAGACGTCGGCAAAATCGGACTCAATGCTCACCTCGATGATGAGATCGACCGCCGCCCCCGAATGGTTCGTCAGTTCGTAGTCCTCATGGACGCCTCGACCAAGCGAACGGTCCAAACGGAGATGGAGGGCGTGTTCGGGAACTATCACTCCCGCGTCATCGACGAATGGGACATTCGTGAATTCGAAGCGAGTTGATCGCGCTCCAATTTCCGCGGAATTCAAGAGTGCCGGTCGGTTTCGCCCTATTCGTAAGCGATAACCGGAGACCAGACGAGTATCGGCAATGAAGTATCCCTCCTGTGCTCCGCTCGACAGTTCTCCGTTGGGGCTACAGACGAGAACCTCATCGTCGACGTAACTCATCAGCACTGAAGGGCCGACCCGGACTTCCATAGTCACCCTCTCGTTACGGCCGCAACTCGACATCCACTGGACTGTTTTGGCGAAATGCCCCTCACAAGAGTGCGTTAATCGCCACGCCGCACACCCGAAGAGTAATCGGGCTCGCGCGCCATTCGGCGCACTCGACCGATGTACTTAACTGCGCTTGACTTCTATGCGATGTGGCTCAGTCTCACTGGCTTCGGCGGGAGAAGGCAGTCGAACCTCCAAAATGCCATCCTTGTACGTCGCCGTCACTTTCGACTCCTCGACGCCGCTCGGAATCGGAACAATTCGAGAGAACGACCCGTAGCGAAACTCGCTTCGATGTACATGGTGCGCATCGCTCATGTGGCTCTCCGTGCGCTGGACCCTGATCACCAATTCGTCATCGTTGACTTCGACCGTCACATCTTTTTCCGGGTCCACGCCTGGCAACTCTGCCCTTATGACCATCGTGTCGCCCTCGTGGGTTTCTTCGATCTTGAATGTTCGACGCCATTCGCCGTCACGGAACATCTCATCAATCCACGCTCGCGACGGGCCGAATCGAATTTGAAGGTCGTTATCTCGCGTTTTAGCAAGCATGATTTTGCTCCTCTGGATAAACCGCCAGATCCCAACTGGACCATCGGGTTCCCAAATATCACGGTACCGGTGAGTCTGTTCGGGTCATAGGGACAGAAGTCCCATATTCGATGAACACTTGAACACGGAGTGATGAGAAGTGAACGAAGTAAATCCAACCATTCCCAAGCACGTATCCGTTCCAATCGAACCTTGACACCGCGCGAGTGATTCGCGAGCGCTATCGGATTCGCGAGGCGAAACACAACGACATTCCGCGAGCGCGATACGTATTCGGGACAACGGAATGGAGAATGCACGAGAGGTAGGGGAGGCCTTCTCCCGTGCATTCTCAACCGTGTGAACCAAGAATTCGCTCTGCGTTTCCCAACCAATCGCAATCGCGCAACCAGTTCACTGGAAACAACGCTAGGTACGCGAAGTCTCGACGCACTAGTGTCAAAGGTCCCAACTTTCGTTAACGCCTCGACGGCAGTCCAGGGGGTTTTGCCACCGGTAGCCTTCGATTCGGCGTCGGACTGTTCGTGCGAAAGCATCAACTTCGAAAGCGCGAAGAGCTCAGATCCGACTTCACCCTGGAACCGGCAGGCGCTGAAGTTCGAACGAACTGCACTCGACGGCGACGACGCAAGGGTTCGTCAGGCTCCTGCCCGCGGAAATCCCTGCTCGAACGAGTCGTAATCCTCGTCTAGCCAGTCTCGTACCAATGCCAGCACTTGATTCTCCGAGAGCGCCTCGAGATCGCTGTCGATAGCCCCCACGACCTTCGCGCCAATTTCTGGATGCTTGCGCTCCCAGTACTGCGACAAGCGAAGCATTTGGTTGGCCTTCCCCTTGCCGTGACCGACCAACACGATGCCAGAAGCGTCCGCGACGGCTTGGCTGATCGACTCGTAGAACGTCACGTTCGTGTGATCCGAATCGTGACCGTGGTGATGTTGAGCCTGCCGAACATGCACGTGATGGGATTTCTCGCTCGGGGCGCGAATTACGCGAGGTCGACCATTAGGATCGACCCCCGTCACCCACACCAACGCTCGATCGCGTGTCAACTCAACCACCACGAGCCCTTCAGGATTGTCGCTCATCGTTCCTCCTTGCATCTCCGCCGGCGGCTCTCACTGCGACACAACGTGCACAACGAATAACTCATGTCAGCATTCGGCCAAGTACCTCAATCGCTGAGGCACCTTCATTGTGTATCGTTCACGGGCGACACTACCGGCATGATAGAGGCAGCACCCGAACGTCACGCTATCGACGGTGGCTTCGAGACAATAGGGTCACAAGTCCCATCATCGATTGCTGCCGCCCCGTTTCGCGGTCGCGTCACGTCGACGTTCGCTCCACAACTTTTCGACACGGTGTGCATCAGTACGAGCATTTAAAGAGTCGCACCGCGAGCTCGTCACCTCTTTTTGTCATGCGACGACATGTGCTGTTGAGACTCGAGGAGATTGGGACTCTTGCCCCTAGTCATTCGAACCTCGCGTGTGCCACAATCATATTCGAATTGGCCTTCTGAAAAGACCGACAGCACGTCTTTTGACGAGTCCGAACGAAGGTAAGACCCATGATGACATCAATTTCTGCGCGAGCAGAGATCTTCGAAGTTCCGCGCTTTACCGGACCCGAGGTGATTGCCGATGTGTTTGAAACGATCTACCGACGTCGAGCAGTCCGCAACTACTCCAACGAGGCAGTGAGTCGAGCCGAGATCGAGGGCCTCCTCGAGGCGGCGATCATGGCGCCGAGCGCCATCAATGCTCAGCCTTGGGCATTCGTCGTACTACAAGGTCACGAGGAGCTCGCTCGATACGCGCGAGAAGGGCGAGATCTGCTCGTGAATGCCGCGGGCGGTACTGCCGACCAGACGCACGCCCCAGGATTGTTGCAGATGGTATCGGCCCCGGATTTCGAATTATTTCACGGAGCTCCTGCAGTCATCGCCATTTATGCCACCGACGCGAATGCCGTGCCCGATTGCTTTCTCGCGGCTCAGAATCTGATGTTGGCTGCGTGGGCAATGGGACTCGGAACCTGTCCGGTCGGGCTTGCTCGTCCGCTCTTTGAACTGGAACGTGTGAAGGTAGAACTGAAAATTCCCCCGAGTTGGTCACACGCACTCGCAATCGCCGTTGGACACCCGTCCGGCGAGACGCCGCCGACTCCACGTCGCGCGGCGCTCGTGGTGACGTGGCGATGAGAGTCGCACTCATTCGCACCGCGTGACCAACGTTCGCGCTGAAATTTCACTCGTTTCGGCGCGGAGAAATTTCTGTCAATGCCCCCAACCAAAGACATTGGGACGCCCCACGTCCGCGCCGGGCGGGCGAAATTAGATGAGAAAGTGCACGAAAGGGAGGCCTTTTCGTGCGGTCCCGTTGGTGTCGACGCACATTCCAAAATCGCCACATTAGGGACTAAAGCCCATATCCAAACCGGACCTTGTTGCGGTACGTTCACTTCACGGCGCATTGTTCGCTCGCGAAAGGTATCACGACCATGTTTCAGGTTCGTATTCACGGCAGAGGTGGTCAAGGGGTCGTCACGGCGGCTGAAATTCTCTCGGTCGCGGCCTTTGACGAGGGGCGCCACGCTCAAGCCTTCCCGAGCTTCGGATCTGAGCGGACCGGAGCCCCCGTGGTCTCGTTTTGTCGTATTGACGACCGCGAGATTCGAACTCGCGAGCCAGTGATGGAGCCCGACGCTGTCATCATTCAAGATGTCACCCTGATCCATCAGGTAGATGTCTTTTCGGGTCTCTCGCATGAGGGTTATGTCCTTATAAATACGTCTCGCGGTTTTTCTGAACTCGGTTTTGGTGACTTCTTCGACAAGTATCACTCGGAGCGGCTGATGACATGCCCGGCCACCGACATCGCGCTCGAACAGATCGGTCGCCCCTTTCCCAACGCCGCTCTGCTCGGTGGGCTTGCCGCGCTCACCGGTGAGATCACGTTGGATGCGATTGACAAGGCGGTGCGCGAACACTTCGCGGGCTCCGTGGGCGAGCGAAATGCGGCAGCCGCAGCAGCTGCCTACGACTACGTGTCCTCCAAAGCGGAGGAGGTGGCTCGTGCTTCGACAAATTGAGGGTTCGAGAGCAATCGCTGAGACGGTGGCCCTCTGTCGACCAGAGGTCGTGTGCGCATACCCGATCTCACCGCAGACCCACATCATCGAAGCGGTGGGCGCGATGGTAAAGGAGGGCGCGCTTGCGCCCTGTGAGTTCATCAACGTCGAGTCCGAGTTCGCGGCCATGTCGGTGGCGATCGGTGCATCGGCGACCGGCGCTCGGGCGTACACTGCGACGGCGAGCCAGGGACTGCTCTTTATGATGGAAGCCGTCTATAACGCGGCGGGACTCGGCTTGCCGATCGTCATGACCCTCGCCAACCGGGCCATCGGGGCGCCGATCAACATTTGGAATGACCACAGCGACGCCATGGCCGTGCGCGATTCAGGTTGGATTCAGCTCTTCGCCGAGAGTAATCAAGAGGCGGCCGACCTTCACGTCCAGGCGTTCCTTCTCGCTGAAGAGCTCTCGGTCCCGGTCATGGTGTGCGTCGATGGCTTCATTTTGACCCACGCGGTCGAGGGCATCGACCTCCTCGAACAGTCCTTCGTCGATTCGTTCCTCCCTCCCTTCGAACCGCGTCAGGTGCTCGACACAAAAGCGCCCGTATCCATTGGTGCCCTGGTTGGACCCGACGCGTTCGAAGAGGTGCGCTACCTCGCCCACCTCCGTCAACTGGACGCACTGGAGCGAATTCCCGAGATTGCCAAAGAGTTCTTCGAGGCAACGGGACGTGACAGCGGTGGGCTGGTACGGCCCTATCGAATAGAGGACGCCGAGGTGATCGTCGTGGCGATGGGCTCGGTCCTTGGCACCTTGAAAGACGCGGTCGATGAGCGCCGCAACCAGGGCGAGCTCGTCGGCGTGCTCGGCGTGACGTCGTTTCGTCCCTTCCCGAGCGAAGCGGTGCGCGACGCGCTCGCAAACGCTCGCCAAGTCGTCGTCCTTGAAAAGGCGTTCAGCATCGGCGCGGGTGGCGTCCTGTCAACGGACATCGCCATCGCGATGCACCGCGACGAGACCATCCTGCGTACCGTCGTCGCGGGCCTTGGAGGACGAGCCATTACCCGACGCTCCTTGGAGAAGGTACTTGAAGACGCGTCGCGCAACGAGCTTGCCTCGCTCACGTTCCTTGACCTCGACCACGAAGCGGTGGATCGCGAGCGCGCCCGCATGCGGACGACTCGACGTTCGGGCCCTTCGGCAGAAAACGTGCTGCGCGATCGCGCTGCAGTGTCCCAAAGGGCGAAACTATGACGAGCCAGCGCGTCCACTTTTACCAAATCGGTAGTTTTGCTGCCGGCAACCGACTCCTCGACCCAGAGGAGCGCACGGTGCAAGCCCAATCGGATCGTGCTAACTCGATCGACTCAGGTCATCGCGCCTGTCAGGGCTGTGGCGAAGCACTCGGAGCGCGCTACGTCCTCGACGCGGCGATGCGCGCCACGAACGGCCAGATTGTCGCGGTCAATGCGACCGGTTGCCTTGAGGTCTTCTCGACGCCCTACCCCGAAACGTCGTGGAGGATTCCCTGGCTGCACTCGCTCTTTGGCAATGCTCCCGCCGTGGCGACCGGTGTCGCCGCGGCGCTTCGAGCCAAGGGCATAGCGAACGTACGCGTCGTCGCCCAGGCAGGCGACGGTGGCACAGTGGACATCGGTTTTGGATGTCTATCGGGAATGTTCGAGCGCAACGACGACGTGCTCTTTGTTTGCTACGACAACGAGGGCTACATGAACACGGGCGTGCAACGCTCGGGGGCGACCCCCCCGGCGGCGCGCACCGCCACGACCGAAGCCGTGGGACCCGAGCCGGGCAACACGTTCGGCCAGGGCAAGGACGTTCCCCGCATCGCGATGGCGCACAATATTCCCTACGTTGCGACGGCAACGGTCGCCGACCTCCACGACCTCGAGCGCAAAGTCGAGCGCGCCATGGAAATCCGCGGAGCGCGTTACCTGCATGTCCTCGTCCCCTGCCCGCTCGGTTGGGGGTCAGCGTCAAATGAAACGATCCACATTGCCCGTCTCGCCAAGGAGTCGGGACTCTTTCCGGTCTTTGAGGCCGAGGACGGCGTCGTCAGGTCCGTTTCACACATTCGCCGACAGGTCCCCGTCGAGGAGTACCTATCCTTACAGCGTCGCTTCGCCCACCTGTTTGGTGCCCATCCTCGCCCTGACGTCATCGCGCGCATTCAATCGATGGCCGACGAGAATATCGCCCGCTACGGGCTTTTAGCACCAGAGTCCTCGGAGGAGCCATCATGAAGACCCCCTTTGCGATCACCCTGGACGTCGGCTCAAGTCGGGCAAACCACACCGGCTCCTGGCGCGTCGAACGCCCGGTCTATGTCGATCGCCTGCCGCCATGCAACGACGCGTGCCCCGCCGGGGAGAACATCCAGGGCTGGCTCTATGACGCTGAATCGGGAAACTACGAAGCCGCGTGGCACAAGCTCGTCGAAGAGAATCCCTTTCCCGCCATCATGGGTCGAGTCTGCTTTCATCCGTGCGAGACCGCGTGCAATCGCGTCCAAGTCGACGAGGCGGTCGGCATCAATGCCGTTGAGCGTTTTCTCGGCGACCTCGCCCTCGAAAAGGGATGGGCCCTTCCTGAACCGGGCCCCGACACCGGAAAGCGAATCCTCGTCGTCGGCGCGGGGCCGGCGGGGCTGAGTGCGACCTATCACCTGCGGCGACTCGGCCATCACGTTCGCCTCGTCGATTCCGCCTCACATCTTGGTGGCATGATGCACTACGGCATTCCCGCTTACCGGCTGCCGCGCGCGATACTCGACGCCGAGATCGCCCGCGTCATCGCGATGGGCGTCGAGATCCGGCTCGATCACGTCGTTCACGACGTGGAACAAGAGCGGCGCGACGGGAACTTCGACGCCGTATTCCTCGCAGTCGGCGCTCAACTCGGCAAGCGAGTGGACATCCCCGCGGGTGACTCCTCTCGAGTCATTGACGCCGTGAGCTTTCTCCATCACGTCGCCGACGACGATCCACCGTTGCTCGGGCGGCGAGTCGTCATCTACGGCGGTGGTGACACCGCTTTTGACGCCGCGCGCACCGCACGTCGCCTCGGGGCGACCGATGCCGTCATCGTCTACCGCCGCAACCGCGAGCGGATGGGCGCGAGCCGCGAAGAGCTCGAACAGGCGCTCGGCGAGGGCGTCACCGTGCGCTGGCTCTCGACGGTCAACAGGTTCGACACCGATCGAATCGTGCTCGAAAAGATGAAACTCAACGACGAGGGCTTCCCCGAACCGACGGGCGAGTTCGAAGAGCTTGACGCCGACTCACTCGTGCTCGCTATGGGGCAAGATACCGACCTCTCCCTGCTCGAGCACGCCGAGGACGTCATCGTACATAACGGTTCTGTCGAGGTGCTCGACTCAATGATGGCGAGCCCTTCAGGAATCTTCGCTGGGGGCGACGCGGTCCCGGCCCAGCGCACGGCCACGGTCGCCATCGGGCACGGCAAGCGCGCCGCGTACGGCATCGACAGTTTCGTGATGGGGCGCCCGGCCGAGCCGAAGCTGCGCCACGAACTCGCGTCGTTCGAACGGCTCAACACCTGGTACTACGCTGACGCGCCACGCACGGAACGTCCGGAACTCGAGCGAATTCGTCGACAAACGAACTTCGAAGAAGTCATCGGCGGCCTCAGCGAAGACAACGCGCTCTTTGAGGCTCGACGTTGCATGTCATGCGGCAACTGTTTTGAGTGCGACAACTGCTTCGGTGTCTGTCCGGACAACGCTGTCATCAAGCTCGGTGAGAATATGCGCTACCAGTTCGACTACGACTTTTGTAAGGGGTGCGGGATCTGCGTAAAGGAGTGCCCCTGTGGCGCCATCGAGATGGTTTCCGAGCGAAACTGAGCGGCGCCCGTCGCACGTCACGCTCCAGCGACCCGAGCGATCGGGTCTTCGTCTTTTACTAAGACGATCAACGGGTGGACCCACGCCATGAGCACTTCGAGCTCTCCCAGCGAACGAAGTGCCAAATGGACTAAAGAACGCAGCACGGTCAGTGAACGAGCCGACGCCGAGTTCATCGCACTCGAGCGTGATCTCGAGTCGCTCGTCGCAAGACACAGCAAGGACCTTGATCTCGTCAACACGCTTCACCGGGCTGACGCAATCAACCTGCTGCACTACCTCGCCCTGCGCCGACACGACGAGCGCGGTCTCCAGAAGAGACTCACCGAACTCGGTCTCTCTTCACTCGGTCGCTGTGAGGCGCACGTCATGGCCTCAGTCATGTCGATTCACGCGATGCTCTGTGCGAAAGAACTTGAACTTCCCGAGGGAACCCTGACCTTCCGGGCGGGGCGCGCCGCACTGGACGTAAACACCGACGCCTTATTTGGCGCCCGTCCGAAGGGCCGTGTGCCGCGAATCATGGTGACCCTCGACACCGAGTGCGCCGCCGACTACCGGTTCGTTCGTCAGCTCGTGACGTCGGGGATGGACGTCGCGCGAATCAACGGAGCCCACGACGGGCCCGCGCAGTGGGAATCGATGATCTCCCACGTCCAACGCGCAGCCGCGGAAACTGACCGGCATTGCAGCGTCATCATGGACATGGCGGGACCAAAACTTCGGACCGGCCCGCTCGAATGCGGCCCCCAGGTCATGCGCCTGCGACCACGTCGCGACGTTCGTGGACGACCGATCTCGCCAGCCATCTTTGAGTTCGGATCGGCAAGAAACCCGGTTGCTCGCGCGACGAGTTCGGTCCCTCTGGTACCGGTTCCCGACGAGTGGCTCCGGCGCCGCAACGCCGGCGACGAGATCCGGTTGACCGACACCCGTGGCGCACCACGTCTCGCCCGAATCGTCCAATCCAGCCGGCTGGATGGTCGAGCTCGCGCCGAGCTCTGGGACACGACCTATTTGGAGACAGGTGTCACCCTGAGCTGTGGCGAGGACATCACCGCTATCGGATCACTTCCCCACATCGGGCAATATCATCTTCTTCTTCCCGGCGACAGCGTGACCGTCATATGCGATGGTGACGCCTCGTCCCCCTGGCATCATGGACAGCCCGGCACCGCAGAGATAGCGTGCTCGCTCACCTCGGTCTTTTCCTCGGTTCGCGTCGGCGAAAGGATACTTTTCGATGACGGCAAGCTCTCTGGTGTGATCGAGTCAGTCGAGTCCGATCGATTCGTCGCCCGAATCACCGACGCGCCAGACCGCGGAGCGAAGCTCCGATCCGAAAAGGGAATCAACCTACCCGACACGGATCTGCGTGCACCCTTCATCACGGACGCCGATCTCCCTCTGCTCGAACTGGCCGCGCGTCGCGCCAACATGCTGTCCTTGTCCTTCCTGCGAACGGGCGACGATGTCGACGTTGCTCGCAACGAGTTAGCGCGCCTCGACGTAAAAGGTCTGGGAATCGTGCTCAAGATCGAGACGCAAGCAGGTTTTTCGAACCTCCCCGCAATTCTCCTGCGCGCGATGCGCTCCCCAGCAGTCGGAGTGATGATTGCCCGCGGCGACCTCGCCATTGAGGTGGGCTACGCACGATTGGCCGAAGTCCAAGAGGAGATCCTATGGCTGGCGGAAGCCGCCCACCTGCCCGTCGTGTGGGCCACCGAAGTCCTCGATCGGCTCGCAAGGACGGGACGACCCTCTCGCGCCGAGATCACTGACGCCGCCATGGCTCAACGCGCCGAATGCGTGATGCTCAACAAGGGTCCCCATGTCGTCGATGCCGTCAGGCAACTCGACGACATCTTGCGTCGCATGGCTCGTCATCAGCGAAAGACCATCCCCCTCCTGCGACCGCTTCATAGTTGGGCTGACTTTTGACGTGACGGCTTGAGATCTCTCGAGGTACTACCCGCGCTCGAAGGCTGACGCGGGAGGGCACGTCTCAAGGGTGTTGACGGCGCGGAGGTTGTCAATTGTCGCCGCTCGCAGTTGTCGAAGTGCGCGTCCGGTCAGACGTTCGCACACCCAATCCCAGTGAAGCGCGACCATATCTCCCACCGCGAGGTGGTCGACGAATCCGACACCCGCGACGCCACGACGGACTACTTCGGTGCGCTCCCCACGGAAGCACAGCTGGCTTCCGACAAGCTCCAGCCCACGGCTTGTGACGGTGACGAGGTCGCCGCTGAGTGCCACGACGCGCCCCCACCGAATCCGACACTGGTCAAGCACGTCGAGGGGAACTCTTGCGCGCCCGGCGCGCAAGAGTCCGAGCCAGGGATAGACGGCGAAGACGTGGAAGTTGTGCTGCGCGATCCCACCATTCCAAGCGGCCGCGATTAGCGGAGGAAAGCGCGTCCCCGCCCGGCGAGAAAATCGCTCGTCGAGCGACGAAGCAAGAGCTGAGGGCGGGACCCGGCGCGTCAAGTCGTTCCCGATCCAGTACGCCTCGACGATGCGTCTATCGAGCGGATCGGCGACAGCGTTGCAGCCCGCAATCAGTTCGAGATAGGGCCACGCCCCCTCGAACTGACGCGCGAGATGCGCAAGCAGCGCCTCCTCGCCACCCTCTGCCGCCGCCTGAAGCAAAGCGACCGGCTCCCCGGGGCCGCAGTAACCGAGTTCGTTTGGCGGGTAGGCGTAACGCGCAAAGAGCTCCGGACCGGAGACACAGACGCTCTCGTCAAGATCGGGCGTGTTCACGCGCTCAATGTCCGCCCACGCCACGAAGCGCGACCGCGTGCCTCGACGAGCACCAGCGTGGCGCCCGCGCCGATCAACACGAGCCCGATCGCGTCCCCACTTACCATCGTCGTGCCGGCGAGGACTTGGAGCAGCCAGGTCAAGAGAGCACTTGACGCGAGTACCGATGTCACGTCAACCGCTCTCGCCCGTGCGAGCGCACTCATCCACGCAGCGACATACATGCTCAACAACACTCCGGTCCAGAGTGCCCAGTGCCATTGGTCAGCGTTCATGGCGCCAAGTTGGTCAAGCGATCCGCTGGCGCCAAGGTAGAGAATCAGCGTGAGCGCGCCCAGACCCATACGCACGGTGGACAGCGTCGCCGGCGAGTGAGTCCTCAATAATCGTCGAGCGACGACCACCTCAATCGCCCAGAGAACGCTCGAGACAAGCACGTCCACTTCGCCGCGGTTGGCCGCCAGTTGTCCGACGCCGCCACTAACGACGACCTCGCCGCTGAAGAGAAGGACCATTGCCGCAACGTTCCACCAGCGCAGCCGCTCACGCAAGAAAAGAACCGCCAGCATCGCCACCCAAAGCACCAGAGTGTCGCGCCAGAACGCCGCAGGCGTCGATTCGCTCTGAGCGAGGCCGTCGAAGAACAGCACGAAGGCGAGTCCCCCGCCGATGACCCCGACGTACACGAACCCGAGCCACTCAGCCCAACGACGAGTGGCCGACACCTCGCGCGTCTCGGGGGCAGTCGTGACGAAGTTCGCCGCGGCCGAACCTGCCCGGCGTGCGCGAACGCTCCAACCGATCGCGGCCACCAGCGAAAGCACCGCCACCGCGACGATATTCTTCGCCGTGGTGTAGACGGCGGGCGCAGCACCGGCGCGTACGCCGTAGCCATTGACGAACACCGAGACCCCACTTACGAGGGCGGTGATTCCAGCGAGAGCGGCACCGGGAACGCGTCGACGGCCGACCGTGTTCGCGCTCGTCGACCTCACGAGCCGACTCCGTTCACCCTCGACGCACGCGCCCGTCGAATCTCATCGGCCGCACTCGCAGCCTCGGCGGCGTCCGCGCGGTCGATGACGTAGCCACTCAGCACGCTCACCCAATCACCGGCCGACAGTTCGTCGCCGTCGTAGGCAAGCAACGAGGCTTGTGAGATTGCGTGATCCACGCCTTCAACCTCCACCGACGCGGGTCCGACGTGACCCAGCACCTTATAAAACCGACTCACGCACATAGCTTCTCCTTCTCGATCAACGTGGCCACCGCAGAAATCGCCGCGGGCACCGCCGCTACCACGGCGGCACTCATCTCGCTGCCGAGCGCGAAGGTCTCGCCTTCGACGGCCACGACAACGAGTCGCCGCGGAGCGTGCCCGATCGCGCGCGCCAGACGCAGCACGCCGACGAGGCCAATGCCGTGGGTGCTCGTCACCGTGGTCTCTACTTCACCGCTCTCGTCCAACGACGAAACGTCAACGTCCAGTATCCGCACGCTGCCGATCGGTGCACCCGAGCGCACGGCATCAATCACGATCGCCAGATCGACCCCCTCAAATCGACCAAGTAGATCCAGTGGTTCTTCCAGTGGTCCGATGTCGCGAACCCCGAGGGTCGCATTCGCGCACAAGTTGGCGACCAGCGGGCCTACGCCGTCGTCGCCTCGATAGCTATTGCCAATACCGGCCACGACGACGTCAAGCGAACTCATGAGTGCTCGACCTCGAGATCGAGAAAATGCGCAGCGCATGAAATGCACGGGTCGTGATTTCGCACCGCTTGTTCGCAGCGCCACTGCAGGTCATCGTCACTGAGGTCGAGACCGCCTTCAACGACGCGGCGCAGATCCTCTTCGATAGTGAGCTGGTTCTGTGAGGTTGGCGGCATGATCCGCGCACGCACGATCGTCCCGTCGCCGTCAATCTCGTACTGATGCAAGAGCAACCCGCGCGGAGCCTCAGTGACCCCGGTGCCAATCCCGGCTCGGGCGACGACCACGTCGGCCGCGGGGCTCGGCGGCTCGTACCGAGCGATGAGACGTAGCGCCTCGTCACAGGCGAAGACCGTCTCCAATGCACGAACGACAATGCTCTGAAAGGGATTCATGCACGTATCGCCAAGTCCCGCCGCGCGAGCGGACTCCTGCACAACCTCAGGCAAGCGGGGCGAATTCAGTGCGTAGCGCGCGAGTGGACCGGTGAGATAGCTCCGTCCGTCGAGTCGAGCGTGCAGCGCGGTGGAGCGTGCCACCTGTTCTTCGACGGAGAGTACGGCAAAGTGACGGGGAGTGACATCCAGACCGTCTGAAGATCCAGGTCGTCCCCCGTCGATGGCGTACTGTCCCTCTTGACGCAACGCGACGAAGCGGTAGGAACCGGTGACGTCGGGAAAGTCGAACCCCGCAACCCAGCTCACGGTGGCGAGGGCCGCCTCAAGGGCGCGCTCGAGCGGACCAACGAGCGCAGCGAGTGCAGCGGGTTCGGGCGCGCTATAGAAGCCGCCGACGCGAACGTTAACCGGGTGCACCGCCCTCCCGCCGACGGTCTCCATAATGAGGTTGCCCGTTCGCTTGAGAGCGAGACCACGCTCGATCACGCTCGGATCTCGCTCGGCGAGCTCAACCGCATCCTGGCACCCGAGAAAGTCAGGAGCGTGGAGTAAGTAGACGTGCAACGCGTGGCTCTGGATCCACTCGCCGCAGTACAGCAACCGCCGCAGCAGCCGCACTCGGTCACCAACGACAATTCCGGCCGCGTCTTCCATTGCCGCACACGCGGTCAATTGGTACGCAACCGGACAGATGCCACATATCCGCGCCGTGATGTCCGGAGCTTCGCTGAAGTGCCGCCCGACCAACATCGCTTCGAAGTATCGTGGTGGCTCGAAGATATCGAGCGACACCTCACTCACGGCGCCATCGTGGACGACGACGCGCAGCGAACCCTCCCCCTCGACCCGGGCGACACCTTCTGCGCTCACCGTGCGGTTACGCCTCGTGCCATGCGTCACGACTGCTCCTTTCGTGCGCGTGGATTCTCGCCGAGGGCGACCGTCGTGGCGACAAGATTTGTCGCTGCTTCTCGAAAGGCCGGGGCCGCCGCGTTAAACGTCTGCAACAATCGAGCCAGCGTGACTTCAGAGTGCCCATGCGAGTGCAGCCACTGCGCAAGGGAGTTCACGTTCGCTGCTTCACTCGGACCAAAGCAGCCAAAGCAGCCTCTCCCGACTGAAGGACAAAGAGCGTTGCACCCCGCGCGCGTCACGGGCCCGAGACAGGCGATTTCGCCCGACACGGCAAGACAGACCGTGCCGCGGGCCTTGCACTCCTGGCACACGGAGTGGGTGGCAACGATGGGCCGTCGATGAGCAAGAAGGGCGAGGATCACCTCGAGCAGTTGGAACCGATCGATTGGACATCCTCTCAATTCGTAATCGACGGCAACGTGTTGCGATATGGGCGTCGAGGTGTCGAGCGAACGCAGGTACTCGGGGTGGGCGTAGACCATCGAAGGGAAATCTCCGGGCTCTACAAAGTTACGCAACGCCTGAATGCCGCCATTTGCCGCGCATGCCCCGATCGTCACGAGGTAGCGCGATTGCTCGCGGACGTTGAGTATGAGAGTGACGTCATCGTCGGTGGTGATTGAGCCCTCCACCAGTGATACGTCGTAGGGCCCCTCGACATGAGCGCGGGTCATCTCGGTGAAGTGCGCGATTCGCACGGCTCGCGCGAGTGCGAGCAACTCGGGCTCGAGGTCGAGCAAGCTCAGTTGACATCCGTCACAGGAAGCGAACTTCCACACGGCGAGCGTCGGGCGCGCGACGTCGGTGTTGACACTCATCGCTCACGCTCGTTCATCAGCGCGCTCGCTTCAAGGTAGTTCACCACGGGCCCGTCGCGACACAGCAGCAAAGGGCCGAGTTGACAGTGGCCACACCAGCCAAGCCCGCACTGCATGTTTCGTTCGAGCGACACCCAGACGGATGCGGGATCGACTCCGAGCTCTTCGAGCGCGCGCGCCGTAAAACGCATCATGATTTCGGGTCCGCACATGAGCACCCTGCAGTGAAGCGCGTCAAAGCCCGCGTTGGCGAGCAGCCTCGTCACGAGTCCGACGCGACCGCTCCATCCCGTTGCGGGGCGGTCGACGGTGCTGCGGACGACCGCGCCCGCTTCCTCCCACGCCGCAAGGTCGTCCAGAAAGACCAACTGGGCGGGCTCTCGCGCGCCCACTAACACGAACACTCGACCAGAGTCCTCGCGTCGAGCTGCGACCAGCTCCTCGATCGCTCCACGCAGTGGCGCGAGCCCAATACCGCCCGCGACGACGACAGTGTCGTACGAATTCGGTCTTCCCGTGATGCCCCAGTCAGTGCCGAAGGGCCCGCGCACTCCAGTGACGTCTCCGACGTCGCTCGAACACAGTGCGTGGGTCACCGCGCCAACATCACGCACCGTATGGCGAAGGGGACCTGAATCATGTGGAGAGCTGCTGACCGAGATGGCGACTTCACCTACCCCGAGGGCGCTCAACATATTGAATTGACCCGATCGAAACGACAGCCGCTCACCATCGAGCGGCTCGAGCAAGAGCGTGACCACGTCGTCGGTCTCTCGTCGTCGCTCCACGACACGGTACAGCACCGGAGTCAACTCAGAACTTGGAACACGCCGTTCGGGTGCGCTAATCACGTGGTCCTCCCGTAGAGGTCTAACAGTCGCATCCGAGTGGCCTGGAGGCGTTCTAAGAGGTCTTGGGTGACTCGTGACAAGAGGGCGAAGCCGAGCGCCGGATCTTCGAGAGACTTGGCTCGTAGGCACGCGCCATCGATGGCGAGGGCGCCCACCGGCTGGAGCACACGCGCATCAAACGTCCAACGATAGGGAGGCACAAGCCAACTCCAACCCACCACGTCCCCTGGCCCGACAGTCTCGATGACGATCGAACCGTGACCGGCTTGGTGCACCTGGATCGAAACGTGACCGCGACGCAGGAGATAAAACGTGTCGGCGCTCGCCCCCTCCACGCAGAGCATCGCGCCCGCCTCCAGAGACACGTTCTTGGCGCACGCGGCCACCAACGCCAGGTGCTCTTCGTTCAAACCGACCGCAAAAGGGTGAGAGGCCACGAGTTCCTTCATTGATTTCACGAGCGACTCCGCACGCTTGGCGGCGACACCGCGATTGCACCATCGGAGCGAACGATGGCTGATGCCTCTTCGGTGATATCGATGCCCACGGGGCACCAGGCGATGCATCGACCGCAGCCGACGCAGCCGGTCGTATCGAACTGATCCCACCACGACGAGAGCTTGTGGGTCATCCACTGGCGATAACGCGACTGCGTCGTCGGGCGCACGGCGCCGCCATGAAGATACGAGTGATCGACACTGAAACATGATGACCACGTGCGCTGGCGAACCACCTCGTCGTCAAGATCCGTCGCGTCGCGGACGTCACTGCAAAAGCAAGTTGGGCACACCAGTGTGCAGTTGCCGCACGAAAGGCAGCGCTCGGCCACCTCGGCCCAACGCGGGTGCTCCAGATTCCTCGCGAGCGCACCCGCGAGGCCACTGACGTCGAGGTGTCGCACCATCCAAAGCCGCGCGCCCTCGAGCAGCGCGTCGCGCGCGGAGAGATCGTGCTTCGTCGCCCGGGCGGGCGCCACGCCTTCGAGCGCGGCGAGCGCACGTGCCGAACCGACGCGCGCCACAAAGCGGTGCCCGTCGTCGTCGTCCAACTCTGTCAGCGCGAGATCAAAGCCCCTCTCGATATTCGGACCAGTGCTCATGGAGTCACAAAAACACGTCGCCGCAGGACTCGAGCACTCCACGACGGCGACGAATGCGTTCTGGCGACGCTCGGCGTATCGCGTGTCTCGGTGAGCCCCCTCGACGAACACTCGATCGAGCACTTCGAGGGCAGCTGCCTCGCACGGACGCGCCCCGACCACTGCGAGGGGCCGTCGCGCGTCGCGGATCTCGACCAACTGCACGTTGCCACCATCAACGCGCGCGCGCCACACTTCGTCGTGAGGCAGGAAGAATTCGGGCTTCCATCCGCTTGGGCCAACGGCCCAATCGAAGAGGCGATTGTCTTCACCGCGTACGAGTCGGTACGCGCCAGGCGCCTGCTCGTCGTGCACCCCCTTTGGAAGATCGGCGACCCCGCGCAACGCGCCAGGCACGATTGCTCCCGAGCGAACGACAGGCCCCTTCACCTCGTAACCGATCTCGGACAGCTTCGCGATCAAGAACGCAAGATCGTCGACACTCAACACGACCACCGTGCCCACGCTGAGCGTCTCGGCCGCGGCGCGTCCGCCCGCATCGTTCGCGTCAAAGCTATCGATCATGACCACACTCGTGCATCGCTGCCTCCAGTGAAGAAGGTTCGCGGTCGATGCGTAGAACATATTGGAGCGGGGGCCCTCCACCATGACCCGCGCTGCGCACGGTCACCCTCGTGGGCGCAGCGCTCGAAACAGCGGACCCGGGCCAAGGTGACGTGGAGCGAGGCGTGCCTTGCAGTCAACGATCAGCGCCCCTTCTGCCGTGATGATCACCGGGTTCAAGTCAAGTTCGACGAGTTCGGGAACTTCCTCGGCGACACGGGCGACTTGTTCGACGATGGCAATGAGCGCCCGTCGATCGACTGGCGGTGTGCCGCGAAATCCGTCTAGAAGGGGCGCAGCCCGCAAAGAGCTAACCATTGCCTCGGCCGCCCCGGGATCGAGCGGCGGAACCGCGAAGGCGCGGTCACCGAGCACGTCGGTCATAACGCCGCCAAGCCCGACCATCACGACCGGCCCGAAAACTGGATCAACAGTGAGTCCGACGATGGCCTCGACACCCGCCTGCGCCATCGGCTGAATGACAGCGCCACCCATCTGTTCTCCGAGCCGTGCCGCCATTTCTTCGTACGCGGCGCGAACCGCGCCCGCATTCGTGAGCGACGTCACGACGCCGCCGACGTCGGATTTGTGCACGAGATCACCCGAGCGAGCCTTGAGCGCGACCGGAAAGCCCAGGGACTCGCCCGTAGCAGCGGCCTCGTCGCCACTGAAGGCGGCGCGGGTCGGCAGGATAGGCAGCCCGCACGAACCGAGGAGGCGCGCCGCCTCGTCGAGCTCGAGCCAACGTCCTGAAGCGCTCTCGGCGAGTTGGGCTCGCACGATCTCTCGAACAACCGAGGCCTCTTCGATTGCGCCGAGCGGGTCCGTTGAGGACTTCGGACGGCTACGCCATTCCGCATAACGACAGACGTGAGCGAGCGCGGAGGCCGCGCGCTCGGGTGTGGGAATCTCGGCGATCCCGCGGACTTCGCGCCCTAAACCGGGCGTACTGCCGAGCACGCACACGACGATCGGCTTGTCATGGCGCAACGCGACCGCCGCGACCGCCGCTCGAGCGTCGTCGCTTGACAGTGCTAATACGTCAGTCACCACCACGATTACCGAATCGATCGCCGCGTCGGCCACAACGATGTCGAGAGCTTGCTCCAATGTCTCAGACGTTCCGTCAGCGGTCAAGTCCACGGGATTAGAGGTTGCGGCGGCATCGACGAGACGACCGTGGAGCGCAGACCTCGTCTCTTCGGCGAGCTCAGTGACGACCAGGCCATCGGCCTCACACGCGTCGGCAGCAAGAATAAGCGGTCCACCGGAGTTTCCCACCAGCGCGACGCGTCGACCAGCCGGTAGAGGTGCTCCGAGCAAGAGCGCCGAGACGTCAAGAAGCTCCTCAAGACGATCGACCTTGATCACGCCAGCAGCTCGCAATAGAGCATCGACGATCACCTCGGGGGTCGCGGCAGCTGCGGTGTGCGAGCGCGCGCCCCGTGCGCCAGCGATGCTTCTGCCCGCCTTCAGGGCGACGATCGGCTTCCGCTCGCCGACCCGTCGAGCGATGCGGGCGAATTTGCGCGGGTTGCCGAGGGACTCCAGGTACAAGGCGATCACCGAGGTCCGCTCGTCGCGTTCGAGAAAGCAAAGCAAGTCATTCGAACTCACATCGAGCTTGTTGCCCACTGAAACGAAGCTCGAAACTCCCACACCCGCCGCGCTTGCCTGCTCTGCGAGGACGATGCCGACTGCTCCGGACTGCGAGATCAACGCGAGGCGACCCGGAAGGGGGTGGAGACCAGTGAAGGTTGCGTTCAGTCGAACGTCGGGATCAGTGTTCACAAGACCGAGGCAGTTTGGCCCGACGATGCGCATGCCGTGCTCGCGTGCCATCGAGAGCAGCTCGGCTTCGACCTCGGCCCCCGCTCGCCCGGTCTCGGCGAACCCGGCGGTAATGACCGTGACGGCGCGCACGCCGTTCAGCGCGGCCTCTTCGAGAACCTTCGACACGATCGCGGCGGGCACGGCGACAATCGCCAGATCGACGCGCTCGGGCACCGATGAGAGGTCCGGGTACGCCGGAACTCCACAGATCGAGTCGGCTTTAGGGTTTACGGGATACACGGTGCCTGCCACGTCGCCCGCGAGAAGAGACCGAACTACCTCGTGGCCCGCACTGCCCGGCCGACGCCCCGCTCCCACCACGGCGATAACGCGCGGACGCAAAACCGCCGCCATGCTCGTCGCCTCGGCGATGGCTTCTCTTTCTTCACACGTCGCGATGTACTCGGCCGTGGGATGAAGATCGATATCGAACGTGGCGACGTCACCTACGGTGAACGAGTCCATCCGCAAACCAAGTGCGCGAAAGACACCGACCATCTCCTGGTTATTCGCCGTCACCTCGGCGCAAAAGCGCTCTATACCTTGTGACCGCGCGTAGGCGGCGAGACTCTCGAAGAGCAATGTGGCGACACCCTGGTGACGGTAGAGCTCCACCACGTCGCAGACAATCTCGGCGGAAGGATCTTCGGTGTTCGCACGTTCGTACGTCGCGACGCCGATGACTTCATCTTCAGCGATCGCGACGAAAGCCATGTGCGAGGAATAGTCCGCCGTTGAAACCTTCTCAGCCGCTTCTTTCACTGTGTCGGAGATGAGGACGAAGTGGGGAGCGAGGATGTCGCCAAATTTTGCGATCAGTGGCGCGTCACTCGAACGAATTGGGCGGATCAGCACCGATGCGCCACTGGTCAGCAACCCGTCGAATGCCCAGGCCTGCGGATAGATGCGCCCCACTCGCATCTCCTCACCAATGTCGCTCTGTACCACCGCTCCACCTCACGCTTCACCCAATGATGTCCGTGTGCAGCGAACGATTGATAGGGACAAAAGGCCCCAATTCTCTCTATGCGCGTCGGCGCCCGGATACGGGACCTTTGTCTCTAGAGAATGCCCACCGCGCACGGTCACACTGGAGACGGTCGTTGAAAGGGGAGCTATGCGTATTGGATTACTCACTGGTGGGGGTGACTGCCCGGGACTCAATGCCGCTATCCGGGCCGTCGTCAAATGTGGCTCGAATAACGGTGACGAAATCATCGGCTTCCAGCACGGCTGGCGCGGCGTAGCTGAAGACGAGTGCGCAACGCTGACGGTGGCCGATACGAAGGGCCTCCTGCAGTCCGGCGGAACGATTCTGCGCACCGCCCTCTACCACCCTGATGTTCACGAAGGCGGCACCGAGGCCGTACTGGCAACCTTTGTGCGCGAGCGCCTCGACGCGTTCGTGGTCATCGGCGGTGACGGCACGCTCGGCGCAGCCCTCAAGCTCGCCGGCCTCGGCGTGCCGATTGTCGGAGTCGCGAAGACGATCGACAATGACGTATCGGGGACTCAGCGCTGCATTGGGTTCGATACGGCGGTGGCAACTGCAGCCGAAGCAATAGACCGGGTCCAAACCACTGGCGAAAGTCATGACCGTTTGATGGTCGTCGAAGTCATGGGGCGAACGTCGGGGTGGCTCGCCGTGTGTGCAGGGATAGCTGCCGGAGCCGACGCACTGTGTCTTCCAGAGGAGCCGGTCGACCTTGACGAGCTCGCAAAGGCGATACGGCGACGCCACGACGCGGGATCGACTTCATCGGTCGTCGTCGTCGCCGAAGGGGCACTGCGTGATCAGCTAAAGCAGGGATTGGCGGGAATGTGCATCGAGAACGGTCTCGCCGAACGCACTGGCTTCGAGACTCGGCTCACCGTACTTGGGCACATCCAACGTGGTGGTCCGCCCATTGCCTCGGACCGACTCCTCGCGTCGAACTGCGCGATCGCGGCGATGCACGCAGTCCACTCGGGAGCGTTCACCACGCTCGTGTGCGCCAGTGACGTCACGACCGATCTCGTACCGCTCAACGTCGTTTCTCGGGGCCCGCGACCTGTTCCCCCGGCGCTCCTCGCCGTCGCCCGCGAGCTCATAGTGCACTGAGATTCGCGCAGTTTCGTCAATGGCGGAGGCACTGCGTCGCGATCACACGTGACGTACGATCTGACACAAAGAGAAGTTCCGCGCCACGTGATCGACCCCAGTTCGGGAGGCGAAGGTTCGTGTCCTATCGGTCGCGGGCGACGTACCCCGGCACCGCATCGAGTCGACTGAGGAGATCTTCGGTCCGCAGCAGGCCGCCTTGGGTCCCAAATTGTCGCGACACTGCCGCTGCGTTCACTGGTGGCCAGCGGAGAGCTTCTCGCAGCGACATCCCCCTAATGAGAGCCGCGACCATCGTCGCGGCGAACGCATCGCCCGCCCCCGTCGTATCGAGCGGAGGATCCGGTTCGGAGAAATCCTCGATGGAAAGACGCTCGTCCTCATTGGCGGCGACTGCTCCGCCACTTTCGTCGAACACGACGACGTTTCGAGGTCCAAGTTTCATGAGGGCATCGAGCGTCTGGTCGACATCGCTGCGTGGCACGCCCGTGATCTCCTCGGCGGCCGCGCGGCTGCAGATGAGAACCTCTGCCCTTGCGTAAATGCGACGTAGCCGTTCGGTACCCGCCTCAACCTGGAAGGTGCCTGGTTGAAAAGCCAGTCGCACGTTCGGGTGTGCGTCTAACCAGTCAGCGAGATCATCTTGATACGTGAGTGCATCGGGGCCCAGCGAGTTGATGTAGAGCCATGCCGGTACTTCGTGGTCCCTGAACCCCTTCCAGTGGTAGTTGAACTCGGCATGCCGTACGAGAATCGTTCGTTCGCTGCCAAAGGAGAGGACGAAGTTCCGTACCGTGTGGCTGGGCGAATCGACGTGCACAAGGTCAGTACGAACGGACTCACCGCGCATCGCCGCCAGGATGTCGAGCCCCATTTGATCGTGGGCCAGGTAACTCGCGAGACCCACGCGAAGTCCGAGTCGCGACATCGCCACAGCAGCGTTGGCGGCACTTCCTCCCGCGCTCGGAGAAGAGTCATCCCCAACAACCAGTTTTGTGCCGAGCGGAATCTCGAGCCAGCGCCCCTCGTCCTCGGCGCGCACTCGCACGGGCCCATCGGGTAGACGAATGAACTCATCAGTCACGACATCACCCAGGCTGACCACGTCAAAGTTTTGAGCCCCCGTTACGAATCCCACGCTGATCCCCCACTTCTAGGTCGCAACTCCTGGACCCGCGTTCGCAACGGGTCGCGATCGCGTAGATCGGCAATGCGACGGGGCGTGGAATACGGGGTCATCGATTTCACTCTACGGCCTAGTCAGTACAAAATCATTTTCTCCACCGCGAATGAAGCACCGCGAGATTGCATCGAGGATTGACTCGAACATCGCGTCGTCGGCGCTACGACATCAATGTGACGTTTGGCCCTACCGTCGTTCGCGGCCAGGCTGAGACAATGTGACGCACGACGCGAACGATTCACGTGCAACGAAGGAGCTTCGAATGACGGTGCGAGTAGCGATTAACGGCTTCGGACGAACTGGACGGTCTTTTCTCCGCGCAGCGATTGCCCTTCACCCAGAAATCGAGGTGGTGGCGATTAACGACCTCGGCGCCCCGGACGCCCTCGCGCGTCTCTTTGCCCGTGACTCAGTGCACGGACCTTTCCCAGAACCGGTACACGTCGAAGGAGAAACGATGTTCGTCGGGGATCGTCACATCCGAGTTCTCGCCACGCCCAGTGCGAAGGAGCTGCCGTGGAAAGATCTCGGGATCGACGTCGTCGCTGAATCGACGGGCAGATACACCAAGCGTGAAAAGGCCGCCGAGCATCTCGAAGCTGGCGCGAAGCGCGTCGTCATCTCCGCGCCCGCGCAAAATCCCGATGCGACCTTTGTGATTGGGGTCAACGAAGATCAGTTCGATCCCGCGCGACATTTCATCATCTCGAACGCGTCGTGCACGACAAACTGCTTCGTGCCCATGGTGAAGGTGCTGGACGACGCCTTTGGCGTCGACGCCGGTCTCATGACCACGGTGCACGCCTACACCAATGATCAAAATCTCCTCGACCTCGCGCACAAGGACCTTCGTCGCGCGCGTGCGGCCGCCATCAACATCGTTCCGTCCTCCACCGGCGCCGCGCGAGCGACGAGTCTCGTGCTTAGTTCCATGAAGGGACGCCTGGACGGCACGTCGCTGCGGGTGCCGATCCCCGTCGGTAGCATCACCGACTTCACCGCGATCGTGCGTTCGACGACTGTCGAAGAGATCAACGCGGCCTTCAAGGCGGCTGCCGAGGGACCGTTGAAGGGCATTGTCGTCTACACCGACGAGGCAATCGTCTCGTCGGACATCGTGGGTAGTCCCGCGTCGTGCACGTTCGACTCTTTGATGACCATGGTCCAGCCCATCGATGAGGCGAAGTGCTTGGTGAAGGTCTTTGGTTGGTACGACAACGAGTGGGGCTACTCGAACCGTCTGGTCGACCTCGCGCGCCACGTCGGCCAGTAGTTCCGTGTCCGTAGCGCTGCCGTCGATCGATCGATGGGGGAGCCTCAAGGGTAAGCGGGTCCTCGTGCGCGTCGATTTCAACGCCCCCGTGGCCGAGGTGGACGGTGTCCTTCGCGTCACCGATGATTTCCGGCTGCGCTCGACGTTGCCGCTCTTTGACGTCTTGCTCGAACGCGGCGCGACCGTCGTCGCCTGCACGCACTTCGGCCGGCCCAACGGACGCGTCGACGAGCGCTACGACGTGGCGCCACTGCGACGGTGCCTGAATGATCTTCGTCCCGGAGTCGAGTTAATGCAGAACCTGCGCTTTAACCCCGGTGAAGAGTCGAACGACCCGGATTTCGGCGCGTCGCTCGTCGAAGGCTTCGATTATTACGTCAACGAGGCCTTCAGTGCCTCGCACCGCGCGCACGCATCAATCATGGTGCCCCCGACGCTGATCCCCAGCGCCGCCGGTTCCAACCTGCAGCGCGAGGTCGCGACGCTGCTGGCCCTTCTGGAGTCGCCGGCGCGACCGTTCGTGGCCGTCACGGGCGGCGCCAAGGTGAAGGACAAACTCGGCATCATGAAGGTCCTCGCCGAAAAGGCCGACGTCGTCATCGTCGGCGGGGGCATGGCCTACACGTTCGCTGTCGCCGAGGGTCGCCGCATCGGCTCGTCGCTCTTCGAC
>PLNQ01000105.1 GCA_003141815.1 Acidimicrobiaceae bacterium
ATCGCTCGAAGCTCATCGAGCGCAACGCTACGCCAGGCGGTTTCTTACTACGGCGGAGGAATGTCCCCTGGTCGCGCTCTGGCCGTTGTTGAATCGCGGACGCCAGGATCGGGTGAGAAAATCCCTAATTTCATCCCTAACATTTCCCGATTGCCACTGAACGCACTGAACGCAAACCCCTCCGAATATTGGGTTTTCTGAATCTAGTGAATAGAGAAGGTTGGGATTAGTGGCCTTTTAATCCTCAGGCGCTGGGATCGAGACCCAGGCGGCCCACTGAGAAGAAGTGAACGTTCACGCTCGTGGATCCCAACGGTCGCGGTGCCCTGGAAGGAAAATCGAAGATTCTCAAATTACTCGCCGTTTCACAATTCACGCTTGCTTTGGTTCTGTGAAACGTCATGCACCGCCCCAGGCCTCATTTTAGGCCTCCGATTTCTGCAAGACTGCGAAACCAGTCCAACGAGCGACAATACCGTCTTGGGAGTTACTCGGTCTCCCGCTTTCCCGACACGATTCAACCCCAACGGTCGCGGTACTTCTGAACGAAATCGAAGTAATTGGATTTGGCATTAGTCACGGACTTGATCACACCTACGCTTGCTCTGGATTCACGCGTCAATTCGTCTCAACGGATCTCAACTCATCGGCTCGAGGGGCGCCAGTTGAGCGGCAGTGGGTTCACTGCAGCAGAACCATGACTCAGTCAGTCTGGCTCGTTGCCCAAGTGGCCCGGCCGATCGTGCGCCCAGGGCGGAGCGGGGTCGAAGAATCGACGTCTGAGCACGGATCAACGCGTCAATTTCTGCAAACGTCAGAGCACCGTTCTGTTCAATACGGGCTTCGACCAGAGTGGCCAATTCTCTCTGCAACTGGTCGACGGCTTCACTGGGATGCAACCACGTCCATCCCAGACGATCCACGTCATATGAACCTAGATACGGTGTCATTTCGGATCGGTCGAGCAGTAACGACCCCTCGGGCAATAACAAGCGCACCGTGTACTGCACCGGATCCACGTTCGCCACGAGGTCGTGGGCAATGACGAAGTCGAGAAGGTCGACCAGACCATCGATCGTCGTCCAAGGGGTGAAAGGCAACCACGATGGACGCACCTCAATGCCGTATTCACGCAACAAGATCACCGCCCGGGACGCGTCGGCCACCGTATGACCCTTGTCGAGATAATTGAGAATCACGTCACTCACCGATTCGAAGGCCGAAACAATAAAGCAACAGCCCGCTTCTGCGAATTCGCTCCAGACGTCGGGGTGACGAAGTACGTGTTCCACTTTGACGGTGCAGTCAAAGGTGAGCCCAGGATGGCGTTGGTGGATAGCCTGAACCACCCGACGCGAGTGTTGGGGAGCATTAAGAAAGTCGGGGTCCGCAAACGTCACGTGACGAACACCGGCCGCCACTAACTGATCGACGTCGGCCAGCACCGTGGCCTCATCGACCGGACGTACTCGACCGTCGTAGACGACGGGCACAGGACAGTGTCGACACCGATGCGAGCAGCCCCGACTCGCTTCGACGGATCCAACCAAGCGCTCCTCACCGTCAATCGCCAAGCGCGTGTACCGATCGAGAGTAGGCAACAGGTGACGCGCGGGTAAGAGTGCCCTACCGCGAGCCAGTTGGATGGGCGGACCCGCATCCTTTCCGTCGACCCACGCCACCAATCCCGATTCATACTCGCCGGCAATTACCGCATCAGCGAACGACTTAACCGTAAGGTCACGACTCACCGTGGCGTACAGACCAAAGAAACATAGTGGGAGTTCGGGCCGCCGGACTCGGACTAACTCGGCCACTTGTAACGCCAGACGCATGGCGGTGTGCATCGGCACCGAGAACGCCACGCGCTCGGCCCAATCAACGTCGCCCAATCTAATCTGGTCAACCGCCACGTCCACGCACCGAACCTCGTGACCAGCCGCCACCAAAGCGGCGGCTGATTTTGCTAGTCCTAGTGGCTGGTTACCTAGTTCGTAGGTAGACATCAGAAGGATTTTCACCAACGCGACATTAGCGGTGCCCGTCGAGGCTCAACGCAGTTGAACATCCAGACAAAATTCGGCTCGCCTCAACGTTTCCTCAACGTCCCGTGCCGTCACGCCGCGCGCAAAGATGAATCCCAAGTAGCGATCGCCCTCGGGAAGAGGGATCATCTCGCGGCCTGATGGAATGCTGATCTCCACGGCCACCACACCCTCAACGGCCCGGGCTCGTTCCTGGCCCGATACCCGATTCAATACCCCGGCCGTTCGGATTGGAAGCATCATGACACCCGACGCCTGCGACTCACGGGTAAGGCCATCAAGTCCCATTGCGAGGGCGTGACGGATGATAATTTCCTCGAGGCTCACCCCGACGCCAAAAGAGAGCGAACGCGAACACAGACCACCGATTGATCGGGCGGCTAGTTCAAGTATCGACACCACCCCGGTCGGACCAATACGCAATTCTGCATGCACCGGTCCTTCTTCAAGCCCCAGCGCCTCCGCCGCACGAGCGGTGACGTTCTCAACGTCGGCGAGAATCGAAATTTCGTGTCGCGAGGGTGTCACGTAGATGGTCTCTTCAAAGTAAGGGCCGTCCATGGGATCGGGCTTGTCGAACACCGCCAGCACCTCTAAGTGTCCGTTGACGAGCAGACCTTCGACAGCGACTTCGGCTCCCGGAATGAATTGCTCAACGACCAGTGGCTCGGGGCAGTCCCCGAGAATTGCCCGTATTCGGGCCACGGCTCTACCGGCCTGCTCGACGTCATCGACGCGAATGACACCTTGACTGGCTGATCGTGACACGGGCTTTATCACACACGGGTAACCGATTTCGGCGATGGCCAGTGTCGCATCTACCCCAGGAGGAACAATTCGAAACGAGGGCTGGTTAATTATGGCCGCAGCCAGACGTTCTCGCATGACGGCTTTATTCCTGGTGCCCGCTACCGCGGTGGGCGAATTATGTCGAAAGCCCAGGCGTTCGGCCGCTCGAGCGGCCACCTCAATACCCTGATCATCGACGGCCAGCACAGCGTCGAGCGGTGTTCGACTATGGAGCGCCACGATCGCCGTTAGCGCCGCGTCAGGCGACGCTAACGGCACAACCATGGCCCGGTCGCCCATCGCTTTAGCCATCGCCTGGCGGTGTTCGGACCCGACGACCACATCGACTCCCAATCTCGTCGCTGCGGCTATGAAATCAGTGGCCCGATAAGTGGCGGTCGGTAATAACAAGAGGATCCGGGAGATTGACAAATAGTACCCGTCGTCACCGAGTGAAGATCCGTAGAGCCCTCATAGAATACTGCTCACCATCGAGTGCCGAGGTAGAAACGTGACACCAGACAACACTGCCGACGAGGTGCTTGTCCTGCGTGCGAGCGACGAAGCCCGAGCGATGGTGGTTGGCTTGAGAGCTAGCGAAAACGATGCGGCTTCACTAGCGCTGTGGATTGAAGTGACCGGTTCGAGTGGGGATGCTTACACCTACGACATTTACTTCCAGCCGGTCGCCGATGCGCAACCCACCGATTGGTCCGACCAACAAGGTGAACTGATCATCGTGGTACCCACCGAGAGTATCGCTAAATTGAGCGGAGCTGTCCTCGACGTCAACGCCGAGGGTGGCGAGTCGGGGATGATCATTGTCAATCCCAACCAACCGCCTCGTATGGCGAGTCCGGCCATGGCCGGACCACCGGCTGATCTCGGCGGTGACGTGGCCCAGCGAATCCTGCAGGTCCTCGAACAGCAGATCAATCCGTCCATCGCCGCTCACGGCGGTCGCGCCGACCTGGTGGCGGTGGAGGATGAATCGGCCTATCTTCGACTGAGTGGGGGTTGCGCGGGATGCGGAATGGCGGCAGTGACGTTAAGTCAGGGTATCGAAGTTGCACTGCGCGAATCGGTTCCCGAAATAACGCGCGTGATTGACGTCACCGATCACGCGTCCGGAGACAACCCGTACTACGAAGCCGCCAAGAAGTAACGCCGAGCGTGCGTGAAAGTGCGACATTGAACGCGTAGGGAACCATCAGCATTCCAATCACCCTGGATCGCTTTGAGCCGTTTACTACTATCGCGTCGTTCGTCGGCGATGTTCACGTCATCTCGAAGTGAGTGGTCTAGGTGCGGCGGCGCAATATAGCGCGGTCGTAGCAACGAACGCTTAAATTCCCCTAGTTCAGATATACGTTCTGAAGTCCTACACTGCTCACGAGGAGTCGCTCCAGGCCGGAAGGCGACACTCTTCGTTATGGCACGGCGTTATGTGCAGGCCAGGGTGCGCGTGATCGCCGACTCGGGCGTGGCCTCCGTGGAGCGGTTGTCGACCGGCGCCGGGCGCAGAACGTCCAATCTGGGGCGTTCGTTGTCAGCGCGCGAGCTGACGACGCCGACCAACGACACACAATGAACTCAGCGTCTGGCGAAGGACGCGGCAGTAGTAAGTCTGCCTCGCCGTCAGGCGAAGCGGTGAGCGTCTTGGGCGGCGTACTTGGCCACGACGCTATCCACCTCGGCGGTAGCCTTCACGCGGCGGGCAACCTCAGAGAACTCGGCGGCGGGGATTGCACAGGTCATCTCGTGGGGCTTCATGCCCGTTCGGGCCCGCGAGAGCGCGCAGCCGATGCTGGCAGCCGCCACGCCCTGCTCCTTGGCGACCGCGACGATGTGGCACTGCGGCTTCCCTTCGATCCGGAGGCCGGGAATGGCATCGGACAGGACCATCATCTGACGCCCGTTGACCCTCAGGAGCACGACGTCGGGATCCACGGGGCTCTCGGCCAATGGACCGTAGATGATCGACGCTGGCTTCTTCGAGACCGTCGGTATCCCCGGCACCATGTCCATCGTCACCCAGCCAGACGCCAGCAGCGAGGAGACGTCGTCGTTCCCGGCGACCTCCTCGAGACTCTTCAGGCCGTGGGTGAGCGACCCCACGCTGCAGTTGCCGTGATCCTCCGGGGCAGTCGAGAACGTGTCCGTCGCCGCGTGTCCCCAGAACACACAGCCGGCGGATACTCGTCCCTGGCGACCGTCAGCGGCGGGCTCGCTCATGGATGCATCGAAGCCGGAGATGCCATCCGGTCTCTCATCGGCAAAGGTGATGGCCACCGGAGGTGCCTCCAGGTGAAGCGCCTCGGTGATCGTGGTGGCAAGAGCATTCCAGTCGGTGGACATTCCTCCAGCCTACCCTGCGCCTTTCCGAGCTTCGAAGGGCCAGATGATCCAGTCTGAATCCGAGGCACCGCCGACGGTGAGTCACGGGACGCGCGACGCCCAGGGCGTAATCACGGTGACCGAGTACCGCGACGACGCCCGCAACTTCTTCGAGGCTTACGGCTGGGCCCTCGTTGAGGCGACCATGGTCTCGCGCCGCAACGGCGAAGACCTTTCCTTCTAACTAGAAATCGTCAACCTCGTCGTCACGGCTCGTGAACAAAAACCGCTCCCACTCCTCGCGCACGCGCGGGTCCGCCTCGATCTCCTGCATGAACCGTTCGTGGCGCACCGCGTCAACGGCCTCGATCATCGACTCGTGCTCTTCCATGGGCGTGTCGAGCTCCGCCATTAGGCGCGCCAGCATCGCGGGATCGGGAACACATCGTTCGAAGCTCATCGAGCATAATGTTACGCGAGGCGTCGAACTGGACTCATTTTGCTCAACCTGTTGTCGAACAACGACGGCGAGCAGTGATTACTTTTGGACGTCCACCGTGAACGTTGCGTGCTGCTTCGTGATCGAGTTGGTGAGAGTGACTGATGTTGCGCCGACCTTCAGCGCCACCAGCAGTGGCACCACGTGCCCGGAGATCTTGGTGGTGACCAGTGCCACGACCCCACTCGTAGTTGCACGCAACTGGTACCGGGCTCTGCCCGGCAGTGCCCGGAGCAGGATACCGTTGTTCTTGCGCACGTTGAGGTGCTGAACCTTGCCATTGAGCGAACTCAGCGAGCGAAAGGGGGGGGCCACTCACCACCGGCTTCAGCGCCCGTGACGTGACCACTACCGTGAACTTGATCACACGACCGCCGCCGGTCGAGTGGAGCGTGACCGCCGCCCGGCCAACCTTCAGTGCGGCGATTGCGGGCGCCTGCTCGGTACCGCTCTTAACGGTCCTGAGCACCACCACTCCCGCTGGGGTGCTCGCGATTGCGTACCGCGCGCTATGCGCAGGCTTCGGCAAAATGATGAGGGGCATTCCCTTGATGTTCAAGATGATGACTCGACCGGATAGCGCCCGAAGTGGCGTGGCCGCCGGAAGCCCCAACTTCGCGGGTGCGTGTTTCGCGGGCACGGAGTTGGTGGTGGAGCCGCCCGACGCCCCGGCCACGGAGCCCGCACCGAGTGTGACAACCGCCAACGTCACGGCGAGGACAAAGACTTTGGATTTACTGGTCATCGAACACTACCAGCGACGGAGAGCTTGATTTTTGTGGATGCGTTCATACATAAGACCATGCGGCAACCTTCGAGAAACGCGACGAGTCCCCAATTCCATCCCTAATTTCATCCCTAACATTTCTCGATAGCCACGGAACGCACTGAACGCAAACCCCTATGAATATGGGGTTCTCTGAATCTAATGAATAGAGAATAATGAACTCGGTGGCCTTTTAATCCCAAGGTGCCGG
>PLNQ01000141.1 GCA_003141815.1 Acidimicrobiaceae bacterium
GGAACCATGCTCCTCGGGGTCAAGGCAGTTCTCGCCACGTCATTCGAGCGGATCCATCGCTCCAACTTGATTGGGATGGGCGTACTGCCGCTGGAATTCCCGTCCGGCGAAACAGCCGAGAGCCTGGGCTTGAGCGGAGAGGAAGTGTACTCCATCACGGGACTTTCTGGCGTCGACACACCGCCGCACGAGGTCACCGTGCGAATCAACGCAGACGACGTGTCTCGCGAGTTCACTGCCACGGTGAGAATCGACACCCCCGCGGAGGCCGCCCACTTCGTTCACGGTGGAATCCTTCCCTACGTGCTGCGACAACTACTCAACGCGCAAACCTGATCGACACACGACACAATACGGTAAGTGAAAGTGACACCGCTCGTGATCCAGTACGAGGTTCGCCAACTCAGAAAAGACACGTTGTGGATCTTCGACCACCGCCTGCGCGAAGCAGAACTACTCGGCTCGATGGGTCGGGTGGCGTCACCGGTTGACGACACGATGATGGAGTCGTTTTGGTGAACAATGCATCGCGAACTCCTTCACCAGCGGCACTGGGCGACACGGTCCAAACTTGCCTCGGCAATCTTTGAATGAATTGTTGGTTTCTGTAACTCGGTGCGACGACATACTTCGATTGGCTGACATTCGCCGGCGAAATACGAGAACCCAAACACTGAGCTCGCCGCTGCTGTGTAATAAAAAGCAACACAAACCACCTGTCCGGATTACCGGGTCCGGCTCGGCTGTTACTTTGGCGAAAATAGCATGCTCTAGATAACGGGCGCTTCGGAAATGCGCGGGGTCTGGTAGCGGGAATGCAGCAACGACAAGGGTCTGAAGAGAAAGGCGGGGCTCTGCAAATCTTTAGGTAGCTAACGCCTAGAGATTGGAAGAACCCCCGTGGAAACAGACCCTACCCGCATGTGCGAACTCCTCGTCGATTTGCTCGACGTTGACATCCGAGGCGTTGAGGGAGAGCACCGCGGTCCGCTCACGATCCACTTTGAGTGTCGGCGTAAAATCGAGAGCTGTCCCGAGCGCGGAGTGGTCGCCCGGGTGAAGGACCGACACCAAGTGTCCCTCGTGGACTTGCCCATGAACGGGCGAGCAACGAGGATCGTCTGGCACCAGCGCCGGTTCTTCTGTCCCGATCCCGGTTGTTCGACGGGTTCGTGGAGCGAGGTTGACACCCGCATCGCCTTCCCTCGTCACCTCGTCACCGACCGAGCCGGACGCTGGTTGACCCGTCAAATCGGCAAGTGTGGACGCAGTGTTCAAAAGATCGCCGACGAGCTTGGCCGTGACTGGCACACCGTCAACGACGCCCTTCTTCGTTACGGCGAGGCCCTCGTCGAGGCGCTGGGTCTTGACGAGACGCTGTTCGTGCGCGAAGGTGAGTTTCGCCGCCAGCGTTTCTGCACCTCGATCGTGGACGTCGGAAGTGGTCAGTTACTCGACATCGTGCCTGGTCGTGATCGTAAAGCACCGACAACCTGGTTACAAAGCCGCACCTACCACTGCCGCTTTAACGTGGACTACGCCACCCTCGATCTCTCGGACCCCTACCGCAAGGTCTTCAACGACGCCGTGCCCTGGGCGACCCAGATAGCGGACCCATTTCATGTGGTGAGGATCGCCAACCAAAAGATCGATGAGTGCCGACGCCGGGTCCAGAACAAGGTCTTCGGTCACCGCGGCCACAAGAATGACCCCCTCTACCGAGCCCGTCGCCTGCTCACGATAGCGCCCGAACGACTCAGCGAGAACGGACAGGAGAAGTTGGTCGGACTGCTGAGCGCCGGGGACCGAAGGAACCAGGTCGCCGCCTGCTACAACGACAAGGAGGCAGTTCGTGAGCTCTACACCGTCCCTGACTACGGACTCGCCGAGCAGTGGATCGACGAACTGATCCGCGACATGAACGATCCCTCCTGGCCGGTTGAAGTTCGCTCGCTGGGACGAACCCTGAAGCGTTGGCGCAATCAGATCATTGCCTGGCACCGAGCGCACTTTATCAACGCACCGACCGAAGCGGTCATTCTCTGGAGCGCTCAGCGCCGTGTCGTTGACGTCGCATGGGGATGCCGAGGACGGTGTCGAGGACACGTTCTCTGGAGTGCGTCGTTGACATCCACCACGTAGCTCGCTCGATGAACTAAACAGTTGCTTCCTATTGGCCCGCGCTTCGTCGGTCGTGCGACGGAGGTCAGAGTGCGAGTGCAACGAATGGTGATGCCCGTGACGGGTGCGCAGTCGTGGACCGTCGTCAATGACGAGTTGGTCATTGTGATACCAGCCGAGGCCTACCTCGCTCATCTCGCGGCGATTGAGCGCTCGCCCAATACCGTGAAGGCCTACGCGCACGGGCTACGACTGTGGTTCGAGTTCCTCGACGCGAGATCACTCGCCTGGGACCGAATCGGCGTCGAGGAAGTGTCGCGTTTCGCCGCGTGGCTGCGCGCCCCCGGCGACAACGTGATCGTGTTCGATGATCGCTCCGCTCGACGCAGTGAGTCCACCGTGAATCGTCATCTCGCCGCGGTCTTTGGCCTCTACGACTTTCACCACCGCTCGGGGGTCGCCGTCGCGTCGAACCTCGTCGCGTGGCGTCGAGTGTCGCGCGGTGCCTACAAACCATTCCTCCACCACGTGAGCGCCGGTCGGCCGGTCGCGACGCGTCCGGTGAGGCTACGGGCTCCGCAGCGGCTGGCAAAGACGCTCGAACCGGTCGAGGTGTCGACCATCCTGGGCGCCTGTGACCGGTTACGGGATCGGTTCTTGTTCGCGCTGCTCGCCGAGACGGGAATGCGCGTCGGTCAGGCGCTCGGGTTGCGACACGAAGACTTCGTGAGCCGAGATCGCCGGGTGGTCATCGTCCCGCGCGACGACAACGCGAACGGCGCACGCGCCAAGTGCCGAGCACCCGTCGAGCTTCCGATCTCGAGCCAACTCGTGCGCCTCTACAGCGACTACATGCACGTCGAATACGGAACCCTCGACTCGGACTACGTGTTCGTGAACCTCTGGTCGGCGCCGCGTGGCCGGCCACTGCGTTACGACGCCGTGGCGAAGTTGGTGGCGCGTCTTCGCTCTCGCACGGGTATCGACTTCAGCCCTCATACCCTTCGCCATACCCGCGCGACCGAGCTCATCCGATCCGGCACGCCGATCGAGGTGGTGTCAAAGCTTCTCACGCACCGCTCAGTCACCACCACGAGCTCGACCTACGTGCACCTCGATGCCGAGGACCTGCGCGCCGCGCTGGAGAGCGCGGGCGCGTGGGCGCACCCGTCGTGAACGGCGCAGCGCGTCCGCTGCCCGAAAGCGGCCACCTCGAAGCACTCTTTGGCGTCGTCAGGCCGGAGTTCCGCGGAGAGGTCCTGCGTGCCCACCCCGATGACCCGGTGTTTGGTCGCGGCCGGTGCGAGGTGACGAGCTGTGAGCGCACCGCGTGGACGCGCAAACTTTGCAGCGGTCACTACCAGCGCTGGTTCCAGCACGGGCGAGAAGAGCTCGCGACGTTTCGCGCCACGACGGGTCCGATCAGCGAACGACGCGGCGGTGAGATGCTCGGCGCCTTCGACCTCCGCGCCCTATCTGCCCAGGGCCGGCTCGAAGTGGGCTACGTCCTCCAGCGCCGCCACGAAGACCGTGGCGTGCGGGTCGTTCCCTCGGTCGTTCGTCACCTCGTGCAACTGCTCGTCGACAGCGGGGTCGACTCCGTGCTCGAGCGCCCGCTCGAGCACTGGCTGGACGAAATCGTTACCCGAGGGTGGCGCGATCTCACCACCTCGATGATCCGTTACGCCTATCGCGAACTCACGGATCGGCGCGGGATCGACCTCGAAGCCGAGTACGCCTCGGACGTCTGGATTGCGAAGCGGCTCGGGATCACGAGGGCTCGTGCGCCCTACCAGATCCGATTTGATCAGATCACTCAGCCCTGGTTACGGGTCGCGGTGAAGCGCTGGGTCCGTCACCGAATCGGTTCCGGCAGGAGCTTTGGGACCGCCGGCGTCGACGTCCGCTCAATGGTGTGGTTCAGCGAGTTCCTCGCGACGCGTCAATCGAGCGCCACGGATGAGACGTCACTGCGTCGCCGCGACCTCGAGGCTTATCTCGGACACCTCGTCGCCTCGCGCCTCACTGGCCACACGGTTAGCACCTACATCATCTGCGTGCGCATCTTCCTCGAGGCCAGCCAACGCCACGGCTGGCTCGAGGGACTCGTCGCCGAGGTCGCGATCTACAACGACGACATTCCGCGCCGGCCCCGAGCGCTGCCGCGCTACATTCCCGAGTTCGTCATGCACCAGTTGGAGGCGCCCGACAACTTCGATCGCCTGCCCGACCACGGCACCCGGGCACTCGTCGTGGTGCTCATCGAAACGGGACTACGAGCCAACGACGCCTGCGCGCTGTTGTTCGACGCCCTCGTCAGCGACAGCGGTGGCGGACCGTGCCTGCGGTTTTTCAACGCGAAGATGCGTGCAGACCAACTCATCCCACTCAGCGCCGCCGGCGCCACGGCGGTGCGCGACCAGCAGGCCCATCTCCGACTCACGTGGCCGGACGGTCCACGGGTGCTCTTTCCGGCACCGAACGCGAACCCCGATGGAGATCAGCCCTTCAACTACGCGACGCTGCGCGGACGCCTCGTCGTCTGGCAAGACGAGATTGATCTGCGCGACGAAGCCGGCCGCCCGGTTCGCGTCAGTGCCCATAGGTTCCGTCACACGCTGGGCACCCGACTCATCAATCAGGGCGTCCCACAACACGTGGTGCGACGTCTGCTCGGTCACGCCAGTCCCCAGATGACCGCTCGCTACGCGTCGCTGCACGACGCGACGATCCGCGAGGCCTTCGACGCGTACTGGGCTCAGCGAATCAACGTCCTCGGTGAACAGATCGGCTTCGACCCGCACGCGTCGACGGCTGACGCGGAGTGGACCAAACACAACCTCGCGCGAATCCAGGCGAGCCTGCCGAACGGTTATTGCGGTCGACCGCCTCAACAGGAGTGCCCGCACCCCAACGCCTGTCTCACGTGTCCGGACTTCCAGACGACGCCGGAGTTCCTCGAGATCCATCGGCGTCAGCACGCCGAGACGCGCCAGCTCATCGCCTCGGCCGACGCCGACGGGCGCTTCCGCCTCGCCGCCAACCACCGCCGAGTCCTCGAAAATTTAGAACACGTCATCGATGCTCTCGAAACGACCAGAGGAACCTCCATATGAATACACCCGACTCGGCTGCCGCGCTTTCCAAGGTCACTGAGGCGCGGGTGACTAACACAAGACGCAAGGCCGAAGCGGCGATTCGCGAACTCGATCGGCAGGGCTGGCCGGTCACCTTTGCGAGCGTCGCCGCGGCCGCTTCGGTGTCGCGGTCCTGGCTCTATCGCGAGCCCGATATCCGCGCTGAGATCGACCGGTTGCGCGCTCGTCGGGGTGACGGCATCGTGCCGTCGGTCGAGCGGGCCTCGACCGATTCCATCAAACGGCAACGAGAGGCCCTCCTCGACGAGCTGAGCATCCTGAAAGAAGAGAACCGTCGGTTGCGCGAAGAAGTCCCTCGCGCCTACGGACAACAGCGCGCATCAGCCTCATGACATCGTCAAGGACATGTCCACCACGCAAAAGCCTTGTGACTCCCACAGCTAAGGGAAACACTCCAGATAACGGCCAACAATTTGATCAAGCGGGTGAAGCGAGTCGCCTTCGGCTTTCGAAGGTTTCGCAACTACCGGATCCGTGCCCTGCTCTACGACGGCAAGCCCAACTGGGATCTACTCGCCACCGTCACTCCTCGTTGAAATCCGATGAGCCAGATTATGGAGTTTGTAAGGTGTAACAATCATTTGATTACAAACGACAAAGGGAGCGCTTTGGAGTACCTTCAAATTCTCTTTGAAGGCGCGGTCGTCGACTTCACGGTTGAGGAGGGCGACTGCTCCCTTGACTTCTACAGCGATTTAAAGACGTCCCAAGTAAAGGAGAACACCACCTATGGGTGAAATTATTGGTGCGGGGGTTGTCGCGCACGTACCGACAATCGTGATGCCCGATGATCAACGCTTGGCACTTAACAATGGCCGCGAGAGCACGCTCTACTCGGGCCTGCACAGCCTCAAGCGAGAGGTCCTGGACAACCTTAGACCCGACCTGATCATTGTCTTGGACAGCCACTGGTTCACGACCGTCGAGTTCGTAATCACCTCGCACAAACGGCGTCTCGGTTTTTACACCTCCGACGAACTACCACGAGGCATGTCAAGTATGCCTTACGACGTCGCGGGCAATCCTGAATTCGCCAAGTTAGTTGGGCGCATCGCCGACGTCACTCCTGACTGCTGGATCACCCCCATCGACAACGAGCATTTACCTATTACGTACGCAACCACGAATCTTCTGCCCTTTCTCCAAGGTGACGAGGCGTGGATTTCGTTAAGCGTCTGTCAAACTGCCGAGCCGACGGACTTTGCGTTGGTCGGCCGAGTGATCGCCGAGGCCGTGGCACAAAGTGACTTACGCGTCGTTCTCCTGGCGTCAGGGGGATTGAGCCACACCTTCCACACGCTTCGCACGTTGCGCGAGCACGAAGCAGCGGGTGAAGAACACATTTTCTCACGCGCCGCTCTAGAGGCGGACCATGGCGTCATCGAAGCTTTTGAGCGTGGCGATCACGCCAAGGTCCTCAACGGACTCGGTGATTTTTCCACGGTGAAGCCCGAGGGACGCTTCGGTCACTACCAAATGATGGTGGCCGCGCTCGGTGGGGCGCGGTGCGTGGCGAAGGGCCGACTATTCTCCGAGTACGAGAACGCCATTGGCACCGGTCTAATCCACGTATGGTTTGACCAGCCGACCGTCGGGTGGACCGGGGAGATCGCATGAGTCTGCAGGCACTGCCGTTTCCGCCGACCATGCCCACCCGGGCCTCGTTGCTCTCCCCCGACGTCGTGGCACTATTCCGGCGAAAGCGCGCGATTGAACAGCAGTCCGAGGCGGCGTTGGTTGAGAGAAACCGGAAGGCAACCGAGTCGTTGTAGGACTTCTCAATCTTTCGCGACGAGCGCACGCGGCGCAGGTAGTAGTAAAGCACGAGCTTGGGTCATGAGGCACGGGTTACCGGGTGAGGAGCTCCGTACTTCGCGATAGGCACTGAGGAACGGGTCAAGGTCGAACACGTCGTCGACCAATTCATTTACGAAACGCGCGAGATGTCCCTCGGGTAGCCAGTCTTTGAGCGACGGGGGCATCAGGAACTACTGATCTTGGTCGTAGGAACGACAGGTCTTGTCGACCGGAACTTTCACCACCATTTGGACACCTGCTTATTGCGCGGGAGTCTCGAATACTTGTCCGGAGGCGGACGTTTGTGTGGCCATGAAAAGTTCTTCCACATGCGCGCGACCAAATCGTGAATTGAAACCACGAGACTCGGACCATTACTGACCCTCGTTCCTAGGACTTGCGTCGTACGACGGGGTGCGCCAAGCGCGTCATAGGGGGTTGCGCCGCTCGTTTATTCGAATAGGCCAGCAATTGGTCGTAGACGACCTGGCCGACCATCGCCACGAGCTCTTCGGCCATTGAGTCGATGACGCGGCTTTTTCCCACGAAGGCCTCCGCCGCTTCGGTGCACCACCAGTGAAACTCCGCACCGCCGCCGCCCCAGTGGCTGCGGTTCCACTGGGCGATGCGGGTAATGACATGACCATCTTCACTCACTTCGTCGTCGCGCCGTAGCGGAAGTTGCCAGCAGACGTCGGGCTTGAGTGGAATGTAACTTTCGTTGTTGTCGAGCGCCATGACGTGCAGGGCACAGCCCGCTCCTCGGTGAAAGTCAGGTCGATTGAGAAAAATGCAGCCGTCTTGGACGATCCGGGTCACGATCTCTCCGTTGCGCTTGACTTTCGTAGTCCCATTCTTGCCCTTGGCCTTGAACTGCCACTGGTCGGCGTTCAGTCGCTTGGCCGCCTTTTCGACGCGGCGCTGATCCTTTTCGTCAGTGAAGTGAGCTCCGTAACTGCAGCAGCCCTGGACTAACTCGGGACTGGGTTCGGAGAGTATTCCCTGACAGCCATTACCGAAGATGCACGTCCAGTTGCTTTCGAGGAATGTCACGTCGAACAACCAGGTACGCTGGCGTTTGCTATCTTCGAAACTTACCCACTCGTGGGCGTCGTTGGGTATAGGAGTCACAAGAAAAACCTAGTGCGCGCCGGCTTGATTACCTAAGATTTCTAGTTGACCCGTGTTGAATGGTCGGCTCTATAGGTAAATCCCTAATATTGACTTTGTGTTTTGGGTCGTGATTCCTCCGTCTCGCGAATGGTGAGGACTATTTACGAAATACGGACTCTGAAACGATTGCAGAGGTGCGGACACCGCCTTCGCTACGAGGCCCGCGCCCATCTTCCGCCCTCAATCGAGCGAGCGTCGAGCGTCGCGAGATGAGCAAGATTGGCCGGCGAGGCGAGCAAGCAAAAGTCGGCGGCGACTTGTTCTTTCCCGCTCACTCGCGCACGCCTCCGCCATGTTCACGGTGGGCCCCTGGGCGCGACGAACTTTCGTCGCGTAGGCCAGTTTGACATTCTCTCTCGCGTAGCTGGCCGGCCGCGCTACCGACCCAGCCACACTAAGTCGCGAAAACGTCAGCCGGAAAAGCCCCACCCAACCAGTCCTGGATCACCTGAACTCGCTGAAACCAATCTGCTCACTTGATCTACAGAACGCGAGACGACGCGCAGGCGCTCTACGGCGACGTCGCAACGGTGCTCGCTCCGATGGGGCTGCGCCTCTCGGAAGAGAAGACGAGGGTCTGCCATATCAATGATGGCTTTGACTTTCTTGGTTGGCGCATCCAGCGTCGACGGAAACGAGGCCAAGAAGGCAAGTGGGCGGTCTACACCTACCCATCGAAGAAAGCGCTGCTTTCGGTGATGGAGAAGGTGCGCAGTCTCACTCGCCGGGAGAAACACAAGACACTCGCCCTCCTGCTGCGTTCGCTCAACGCGGTGCTGCGGGGATGGTGTAATTATTTCTGTCACGGGGTTTGCAGCGCGACCTTCGGCTACCTCGACCACTTCGCGTGGTGGAGAGTCGTTGGATGGTTGCGCAAGCGACATGCCGGGCTGAATTGGGGAACGCTGCGTCGACGGTACCTGGTGAACTGGCAGATTCGAGACGGTCGAACAGAAATGTTCCGGCCCAACACGATTCCAATAGTTCGCTGCCGATTCCGAGACTGTAAGGGAGACCGTGGCCGACCGTGGTCCCGGCGTATGCTCACCAACTTGAACCAGACCAAACAGCGTCTCTATGACATATTTAGTCTCGAAACCTGGGCTCCAAAGCAATGAGATAGGTACGACAACTGCTCTCCACAGATACCACTGCAGACCGGTAAGAGCGGAGAGAACCGACGGCTATCTTGGCAACTTACGCTAGCGAAGCGAGCGTTCGAGAACTTGGGCGATATCCATGACCGAGACATCATCACCCCGACCCTGAGCCTTGACGGCGTCGTCGAGCATGATCATGCAAAACGGGCAGGCCGTTGAGATGATGTCGGCCCCCGTGCTCAAGGCCTCGTCGGTGCGCTCCATGTTCACGCGTTTGCCAATGGTCTCTTCCATCCACATCCGCGCGCCCCCCGCCCCGCAACAAAATCCGCGTTCACGACACCGGCCCATCTCGACTTTCGTCACGCCCGGGATGGCGTCAAGCACGTCACGCGGTTCGTCAAAGACGCGATTGTGACGCCCGAGGTAACACGGGTCGTGGTACGTGACGGTTCCCGTATAGGAAAGACCCGGTACGAGTCGCCTCGACGCGACCAGGTGGCTGAGCAGTTCAGTGTGATGTATTACTTCGTACTCACCCCCAAGCGAGGGGTACTCGTTCTTGATGGTGTTAAAGCAGTGCGGACAACTGGCGACAATCTTCTTGGCTCCGGCGGCGTTGAGCGTCGCGATATTCGCCTTGGCCATCTCTTGAAAGAGGTACTCATTGCCCATGCGTCGAGCGGGGTCCCCGGTACAGGACTCGCGCGGACCCAAGATCCCAAAGCTGACCCCCGCTCGATGCAACATGCGCGCGGTCGATTCGATCTGCTTACGACCACGCTCATCGAGCGCGCCAGCACAGCCCACCCAATAGAGATACTCGACGTCGTCAGGAATTACGTCGTCAAAGACCGGGACCTCGAAGTCGAGTGCCGCCAGCCACTCCGTGCGCTTGCTCGACCCGAGTCCCCACGGGTCACCCTGATTTTCAATGTTACGAAGCAAGAGACCGGCCTCAGCGGGAAACCTCGACTCCATTAACACTTCGTAGCGACGCATGTCGATAATTGCGTCGATATGTTCGATGTCGACGGGACACTCCTCCACGCACGCCCCACAGGTCGTGCACGACCAGAGCACGTCAGGGTCGATCGTCGTGGGCAAGAGCGTTGCCACGTCACCACTGCTCTCACCCGAAAGAAGTCGATTGGCGGAGGCGAACATGTTGTCACGAAGTCCCATGATCACGAGCTTCGGACTGAGGGGCTTACCCGTCGTCCAGGCGGGACAAACGTCCTGACATCGCCCGCACTCGGTGCAGGTCGCAAAATCCAACATCTGTTTCCACGTGAAGTCGCCGATCGTGCCCGCGCCAAAAACGGTGTCTTCACTGACCTGCTCCATGTCCATGTTGGGGGTCTTGTCCAGTGCCCCGAGGGCGCGGGGCCGTCGCGAGACGCCGACGTTGATCGGCGCCAAGAAGATGTGCAGGTGCTTGGAGTAGGACACGAAGACCAAAAAGCTCGCGATCACGGCCACGTTGGCGAGCAGAAAGACAGTTTCGAGCACGCTGTTAACTCCCGGGCCGAGTGGTCGGAGCCAGGTAGTTACAAGGTGACTAGCGAAGGCCCACTTGGACTGGCCGTAGGGGAAGTAGCCGGTATTGATCTGCGCGGCGCGATACATCAGCAGCGTAATAATCACCAGCGCGATCATCGCGAGCACCATCCACGCCGCTCGAGTGTGACTGCCGTAAAAACGGCTGGTGCGCTGCTTCTTCGCCGGTGCGTTCAGCACGCGAATAATAGTGAAGACCAGTAGTGATACCAGGACCGCCGTGGCGAAGAAGTCCTCAACGAAAGCGAGCCAGTTACTTTGACCAATCCAGGGGATGTGAAAGTTCCGTTCAAAAAGCGCCCCGTACGCTTCGAGGATCGTCGTCATCAAAACGGTAAAGCCCCACATCGTAAAGAAGTGCGCCAGTCCCGGCACCGTCCAGCGCAGTAACTTGCGCTGTCCGGCGACTTCGAGCACTTCGGCGCCGACGGCGTTACGATAACCTTGCCAGCAACGTGGTGCGCCCTGACCACTGCGAATGAGACGCGACAGCCAGTAGAAACGCCGCCCGGCGAAACAAAAACCGAGCACCGTGATACCCAGGCCAATGACGATACGGGCTAACATCGCGCGCTCCTTAGATAACTAAGCACGAGGCTACTTCTTGAAGTTCTCCGAGGAGCGACTCGGCGTTGGACCACGCGGTCCGCGGTACCTAGAATCCAACCCCGACGAACCTTGGGACCGGTTGGACGGATTGGTAATCTCAAAACAAACCAATCGGTTCGATCTTCATCTCTCGATAGCGCGTGATGGGAAGATTGTCCACGTTTTACAACTCAAAAGCGGTGCGCTCGTCCCAGCCAGCGTTGGTGAATCCTACGTCTAGAGGACCACGAGACCCAGGCGACCGAGCGATCCCCTGCCGTCGAGATTTCCGACGATGTCGTTGGAAATGGCCACGCATACTGTCGTGGAACCCAACATGAACTCATCCGGGTACTGGATTATCGGCGTCCCGGCACCCACGACAATGAACTCGGTCAAGTCTTCGTCAGCTTCTCACACGTCAATAATGCGTAAGGCGTAATTGCGAAAGACACGGAAGTGCTGATCAACGTGTAGGTCAACGGACGACGGTTGATTACAGTCCTCGCCCAGTGTCTCAATGATGAGCTGGCTCTTTTCCAGCGCCTCTTGATGGACCGATCCGAGACCGCCATGAGAATGTCAGGATGCTCGACGGACCATGCCGTCGATAAAAGGGTAGGAGCCATTTGTGAAAACTCAATGCCAGCGCGATTTCGGATCGAGAGCTTCTAACAACTCTGCGCACTGACAAGCACGACTCGCGACGTACGCTCGCTCAACGCAATTCTGATGCAAGCAGATGCCACGATTCCCGAACTCGTGCCCTGGGTCGTCGGTCGTCGCCCATGCTTTGAAGGCAATTAAGCATCCGGGGCGACTTGTTGGCCACGGTCACCTGGATCACCAGTAGCAGTAGGTGAAGTGATTTATCTGCGCCAAGTCGACCTTGAGAATCTTGACACCAAATTCGTTGACCATCGTTGCAATCTGCTCAATGAACTCTTATGCGGTCGGGCCGCCCAAGCACCGGATTGACTCCCAGTACAGCGCCGCCGAATTCGCGTGCGGGTTCCGCATTCGACCCACGCCCGCCTCTACGCGCTTGCGTTCGCTTAATCCACAGCCGGCGTTCCAGCAAGGCGTGAGCGAGATCATATTGCGCACCGAGGAACTTGTGGCACTCGAGCTCGTCGCCGACATCGTTTTGTAGTTGAGAACGAGATCATCTACCTCGTCTTTCTCGCCGTTCCGAATTCAATCATCGCCTTCGGGTTCCGTCTCAGTCTCGTTCCATCGCGAGACATTCCCTGGCTGGACAGCCCGGAGATCGTCTGCTGGGGTGACATCGAAACGCAGGGTGCAGCAAGGTCTAAGCGAAGACGACGCGAATGAGATGCGCGAACTCAATCGTGGCAACCGGCTCTTAGAACAAGAGGTCACGATACTTCGCCGCGCGACCGCCTACGTCGCGAAGGACCACAGCCCAAAATGATGTGCCCACTCGTCAGAGAACTGGCCCGTGACGGCATCCCCGTCACGCGGACGTGTCGGGTCCTCAAGTTCTCTCCCCAGGGCTGGTACAAGTGGTGAAAGAGTCCCGTCACGAAGCGCGACGTCGAGAACGCTCACCTCACGAACCTTATTCTCGACGCGCACCCTGACGACCAGGCCTTCGGTTACCGATTCCTTGCCGACCAACTCGACAAGCCGGACCTGGCGGTGAGCGATCGTCAACTGTGGCGTTTCTGTTCGGAGATGGCGATTTGGTCGAGTTTCGTGAAGAAGAGCGTTCGGACACGAAGGCCGGACCATCGATGCATAACGACTTGGCCCAACGTGACTTCGAAGCGACGCGCATGAACCAGCTATGGTTTGGCGACATCATCGTATGCCTCGCCTCGGGCAATCTCTACCTCTGTTCGCTCGAGGGCACTTGCTCCTCTCCAATCGTGGGCTATTCGTTGAGCGAGAAGATGACCGCGGACTTAGCATGGCCTGTTGATCACGCGACCACGGTTGCTGGTAAAGTCGCCGTCGTGACGATTACCCAGAACTGGTCTAATCTCGCGAGCGAGCTTCGTGACGTGCTCGCGCTCACGGCTCCTCCGATCGCGATCACCTTTAGTGAGACTCCGCCGGCGAATGTCGAAGCATTTAATGCTCCGATAGCTGAAGCAACGTCCGACGGTCGGACGGGGCGGGTACCGGCGGGTTGCGCATTCTGGACCAAGTCGGTCGACCGCACGTTCTCGACCGTTGCCGACGATCACGGCAACTGCTCGGTCGGGAGCCTCGTCCTTGGCTTCAAGACCCTCGACGAGGTTGCGGGGAACTCCGACGTCGCGACGATCCTCGAGACGGGTTGGGTCACGATGGACGTCGTGCCTCAGATTCCGGTCATCGCTGAGAAACCCGGCGCGGTCACCTACGGCCCACTCGCGCAGACGCCCTTTGATCCTGACGTCGTGTTGCTTCGCGTCAATGGCGAGCAGCTCATGTTGCTGCACGACGCGATACCCGACATGCATCTCGCCGGCAAGCCTCAGTGTCACATCGTCGCGCTGGCCAAGGATCAAGGCGTTGTCGCCGCCAGCGTCGGCTGCGCGTTGAGCCGCGTTCGCAGCGGGATATCCCCGAACGAGATGACGTGCGCAATCCCTGCCGCAAAGGTCATTGAGGTGCTCGCCGCTCTCGCGACGACCGCCGTAGCCGATGGCCAGGTCGCGAGATATGCGGCGGACGACGCGCTGCGATTCTCCTAGCAATGAACTTATACGACTCGCTCAATCCCAAAGATTGACTCACCTAGCGTTGCGTTGACCCTTTGAACCTATCGAATACATTTGTTGAATACATCGATGGGTAGTTCCGAGAACGTGGCCCGATTGGCGCGCTAGTAGGTGTTGAGTGTTCGGGTTTGACCAAGTGGGTACCGGCGCCCTCGCTAGTCGGATCAGCCCCAAGACTCCGATCGTCTCGGGAAACTTTCTCGTCGGCATAATTCTCGTCGCAATACTGCTGACGAGGTCCCGGCTGACCTAATTTCTAGGAGTAGCGGTGATGGGTACGGGCATGACGCTCGTCTACCCGAACCTAATCTCGACGGTCAGTGACGTGGTGGACCGCGCTGGCGCGAGAGCGCTCTTGGGGTCTACTGCTCTGGTTCGACCGCGGCTACGCCGTCAGACCCCTCGTCGTGGGCTCCGCCGCGTTCGCGGGTGGCGTGAGTGCCGCCTCGAACCAGGGTCGTTCCCATGGTTGTCTCTATCACCATCGTGCTGATCTTCTTCCACGGAACCGAACCGCGGCACAGAGTTCAGTAACCAGCGTGGATGACCATCACGAACGAATGGCATCCTTATATGTAGATCGTTGCCAATGTTGCGAGCGCGACGGCACCTTAGTTTTCGAGACGTCACTTGACTCGGACGACTTGGAAAGACCCCGATCAACTTGACCAACGAGTCGTAGCAAGTTCCTGAACTTCCAGGTCTCGGCAAACTTTGCCGATGTTTCATTGGACCAACACGAAGATCCGCGAGACGTCTCCTACTGAGTGCTCTTTCTGGCCATCGCGAAACTTTTGCACCGAGAAGATACTCAGTTCGGTGGTGACCCTAGCGCACGATGCTCTGGATGCTCGGGAGAATTCGGAGACCGTCCTTTTCTACACGGGCGAGAACTATCGGACCTCTCGGAAACTCCGGCGAGCTATCACGGGCGTGTAACGGTGGTGGGCGAAATAGACTGAGCAGATGCAGCCGTTTGCCGACAAGCGTGCGAGAAAGAAAGACGGCCACACCGTTTCCATCCTCGACGGAGGGATACGTGCATCGCTGCGAAGGGCAGAGCACGCTCCGTCGTCTCTATCCGACGAGACCTACGCCAAGCTGCTCAGCGCGGACGGCAGCGACCTCGATGCTCTTTGCGTTCTCGCGGACGCCGTTCGTCACGATGCCGTAGGCGACGAAGTCACCTTTGTGATCAATCGGAATATCGATACGACGGTGGTGGGTCGGGGGGATGAGGCCTCCCGTCACTTCGTCGAGGTTCTCACCGACGAGGCCTGGAGACTTGGCGCTACCGAGATCTGCATGCAAGGTCCTCTTCCGTTCGGTGCACCAGACAATGGCTACCTGGCCCTCGTTGGAGCGATCACCGCACGTGCTCCGGGCATTCATCTGCATGCGTTCCGTCCCGCCGAGATCTTTGACGGCGCAACTCGGCTCGCCATTTCGCCGCGAGAGTTTCTAGAAACCGCGAAGAGCGCCGGTCTTGGTTCGGTGCCGGGTACCGCCGCGCGGATTCTCAACGACGAAGTCCGCGCCGTCCTACTCGGTGGCCCAGACCTGCCGGTCGCCACGTGGATTAACTTGATCATCACTGCTCACGAGGTAGGCCTTAACTCGACGGCGACGATGGTCTATGGACACGTTGAGACGCCAGCCCAGCAAGTCGCGCATCTACGCACATTGGCGACCATCCAGGACCGCACGGGCGGCTTCACGGAATTTATCCCTATGCCGTATGTGCCGCAGAACGGTCCGGGCCATCTACTGGACGTGGCCCGGCCGGGGCCAACGATGCGAGAGACACGGGCACTGCACGCAGTCGCGCGATTGATGCTGCATGGCCGTATTGACCACGTCCAGGCGGCGTGGACCAAGCTCGGTACTAGGCTCAGCCAAGACGTCCTGTGCGGCGGTGCCGATGATCTGGGCGGACTGTTGCTCGATGGCGAACTGAGTCCATCCGCAGGGCAAGAAGCGGGACTCGAATTGACCATTACCGACGTCGAGCGACTATCTAATCAGATTAACCGGACGACTCGACAAAGAACTACCTGCTACGGAGACCCGGCGCTCGAACTTGCAGCAGCAGAGTTGAAGCCTGGACGCCGACGCGCAAACTTCAACGTAGGCACGCACGATGCCACGATTACGGCCCGCAGCACTCACGACAGTCAAGATAGACCGTCGTGAGTGCTGCGGGCCGTAGGTTTTACGTTGAAACGGAGCCCCGCGACGTCGACGTGGCGATCATCGGGGCGGGGTTCGCCGGTATCGGGATGGGTATCCAACTCGCACTGCGCGGTCGTGAGTCATTCGTCATCCTCGAACGCGCGCAGGACGTGGGCGGTACGTGGCGAGACAACCACTATCCCGGAGTGGCGTGCGATGTACCGTCGCACTTGTACTCGTTCTCCTTCCAGCCAAAGGCCAACTGGTCGCAAGTATTCGCGAGCGGTGCCGAGATCCAGACGTATCTGCGTGAGTGTGTTCGCGAGCAGCGGCTTCATTCCCGCATACGATTCGGCGCCGAGGTTCACCAGGCGCGATGGGACGCCGTTCATCGAAATTGGCGAATCACCACGGCAGTAGGTGAGTACCGGGCGCGTACCCTGATTGTCGCCGCGGGCCGGCTCTCCGAGCCGCGTATCCTCGAATTGGACGGACTCGATGAATTCCCCGGCCCGGTGTTCCACTCATCTCGCTGGGACGACGACGTGACGTTCGCGCAGCGACAAGTAGGCGTCGTCGGTACCGGCGCGTCAGCTGCACAAATCGTTCCCCGACTGGCCGGGACCGCGGCCCAGCTCGTGGTCTTTCAACGTAGCGCGTCCTATATCGTTCCGCGTGGCGATCGTACGTACACCGAGGATGAACGCCGGCTCTTCGAACACGATCCGGATGCGGCGCGGTACCTGCGCAATCAGTTCTTCGGGGAGGCCGAACAGAACATCGCCCAGCGTAAGGGCGTGCGACCCGATATCGACCTCTTACGCGAGCGCGCCCTCAACCACCTCGCCAATCAGGTTCCCGATCCAGAGTTGCGTGCTCGGCTCACCCCTGACTACGAAATCGGGTGCAAGCGCGTACTGCTCTCTGACGAGTTCTACCCCGCTCTCACCAGAGATGACGTCACTCTCGAGTCCAGTGCCATCAAGCACGTCGAAGGCAATATCGCCGTCGCGGCGAGCGGTGCGCACTATCCGCTGGACGTGATCATCCTCGCTACCGGGTTCCTCTCGACGCGCCCACCGTTCGCTCAACGAATCTTCGGACGCGATGGGGCCCTGCTCGCGGCGAGGTGGGCCGATGGCATGGTCGCCTACGCCTCCATAGCCGTACACGGATTCCCGAACATGTTTGTGCTGGACGGTCCCAACGCGAGCCTCGGCCACAACTCGGCAATCCACATGATCGAGACACAGATTAACTACGTTCTCGGCGCACTCGACTATCTGCGCTCATCCCCTCGAGCGTTGCTCGAGGTTACGGAGGCGGCCGAGCAAGCGTATACCCGAGACATCGATGCCATGAGCCATTCAACCGTTTGGATCCAGGGCGGCTGCCGCAGTTGGTACGTGGATGAAAGTAGCGGACGACTCACTCTGCTCTGGCCCGACACTGCGCAATCCTTCCGAGAGCGTAACGGCGTATTCGATCCGTTACCCTATCGTCTCGATCCGACAACGGCGCTGTCTATTTGAAACCGTCCCTCTCAAATATTGCTCGTGGTGATACGAGGTCGAGACACGGGCTTCGCCACGAAGGTAACTGTTTGAGAAATCTTGCCGTGCCGTAACTTCGACGCAAGGATCGAAGGTCCCTCATTCGGAGAATTTGGAAATCCCCGAGTCCTTGTTCGCTCACTCGTTGGAACTCTCCGAGTGTCGCCCTTTGCTTAAACTCCACGAGAAAATCTTTGAAGTATCCTCACCTCGCGCCGCGCTACCCAAGGCCGAAACAATCGACGATTGGTGAATGCCCCAGGGGACACAACTTGCTCACGGTGCGCGATCAGTAACTGACTTCGTGGCGAGTGAGCGACGATTTTTTCCTCCACGCTTGTCATTGGGCCGTTTCTTTGAGGAGTCCTCCACATCTCACACGGTTCGTTTTCTCATCAAAAAATCGTCAAATGCGCCCGCGCCAGACGCTTGCATTGACTAATTAGAACCGCTCCCTTCGCGTTGAGGGATTACCCAGCGCACGGTTCACTTTCGTGTGGCAACGAAGCGGACGACGTGGAACGTTTGAAGCGAGTCCCTGCGCTCAGTGATGAACATCGCGACGACACCGGCGAGGGCACCCTATGGTAAATTCTTGACTGATCCATACGGGAGCTCGGATGTACCGGGCTGAGAGGGTGGCTGGCCAGTAGTGGCCGTAGCACCACCGACCGTTTGAACTTGACCGGGTAATGCCGGCGTAAGGAGACAGTCATGCCAGCCACGTCAGATGCAGAGTCGTTCACCATCGTCGCGGGCGATAAGCACTCCGAGGTCTCGCTCACACTTAGCGAGCCAGTTCCTCAGGCGCTCGGACTGTTCGACCAGTTCGGGCTGTGGGGCAACCTCGGCGTGAGCCTGCTCGGCTTCACCGGGGCCATCTTCGTGCTGCAGCCCAATGGGACCGGCACGCCGGAGCTGTCGCTGATCGCCGGCCTGTCGGCAATCGTGCTCGGCACGATACTGGGCACGCTCGCGGTCGCGTTGAGCGGCGTCGCCGGGGCTCGCACCGGGGCGCCGGCGATGGTGCTGTTGCGCGGCCTGTTCGGCACAGAACTTTCCTACCTGCCCACGGTCCTTAATATTTTGCAGTGCCTTGGATGGGGCGTCTTCGAGCTTGTCACGATCGCAACGGCCGCTCACACGGTGGCGCCAGCGTTGCCGCGCGGGAGTTACATTGTCATTGCGGGAGTGGTCACTGGTCTGCTTACGCTCCGACCACTCGGCGCGATCCGCATCCTTCGTCGTGTTGCCACCCCGGCGGTGGCCGTCGTTCTTGTCTATCTCTCTGTCGAACTCGTGCGCCATCGACTGCCCGCCTTCACTCACGGCACCTGGTCGGGGTACTGGGCCGCCACCGATACCGTCGTCGCGGTGGCTATTTCGTTCGCTCCATTGGCCGCGGACTACACCCGTCACTCACGCTCGCAGCGAACGGCGTTCTGGGGAACCTTCGTTGGCTACGGCGTCACCCAGATCCTCTGCTACGTCATTGGACTGCTAGCGCTCGTGACGGTCGCGCGCAACCCGTCGGATATCTACGGTGCGTTCATCGCCGTGCCGCTGGGGTCGCTGTGTTTCGCGCTGCTCGCGACGCGCGAACTCGATCAATCGTTCGCCGACGTGTACTCGACGGCCGTGTCAATCCAGAATCTTCGCCCGCTGTTAGATCGCCGCGTACTGGCTCTGGGCATTGCATCACTCGCCACGGTGCTGGCGCTGTGGACCAACGTTGCCGACTACGAGAACTTCCTCGTTCTCATAGGTTCGGTCTTCGTTCCGATGTCCGCCGTCTTCATTGTCGACTTCTTTGTACTATCGCACGGACACTGGAATCTGTCGCATCATGCGCCTCGGCGCTTCGTGATGTTGGTGCCGTGGAGCATGGGCTTCATCACGTATCAGTTGATCAATCCTGGTTATATCTCGTGGTGGGTATCGCTATGGATGAACGTTGGGCGCCTCATCGACTTTCGACCGGCGAGTTGGATGTCCGCGTCGCTCTGCTCGTTCTTCGTGGCGGCTGTAGCGACGCTCGCGGGCGGCGGCGTCGCGCGAATCACTCGCCGGCGTCGAGACCGACGATACCCCGCATGATCTCAAAGCACCGTAGATGAGGGAAAACGAGACGTCAGCAAGTCCAACCGGTGGACTCGTGCACGGGATGGGTTCTACGTTCGTCAAAGCGGACTGGCCCGCGCTCACCGACGACGAAGTGCGGGCAGTTCTTCGTCACTTCGATCGATACCACGGGGTGGGTGCGAGACGAGAGTCATACGTAACGTGGCGCAGTCCACGACCGATGTCCGCCGCGGCTCTCGTTCACTCAGCGAACGAAACGGTCTTCGTGAAGCGTCACCACGTAGCGGTGCGCACACCGGAGCGACTGCGCGTCGAGCATCAGTTCTCGAGTTACTTGCGGGCCCGGGGTCAGGCACTACCCGCAGTCCTTCGATGCGCGAACGGTGACACGGTGGTGCGAGACGGTGACGTCCTTTACGAGGTCCACGCGAGGGCGACCGGCGTGGATCTCTACCGTGACGTGCCGTCGTGGTACCCCTTCACCAGTCTCGACCACGCCCGAGCGGCGGGTCGCGCGCTCGCGCGCTTTCATCGGGCCGCTAGAGACTTCTCGTTGCCGCCATCCGTGCCGGGGGTTCTCGCGAGCTCCACGGCAATCGTCGCCGCCGCCGACCCGATGGCCGAGCTGGACCGGATCATCGCCGCGCGTCCGGGCCTCGCGCGCGCCGTGGCCCATCGCTCCCTCGTGGAGGACTTCGCCCGTTACCACCTCCCCATAATCGAGAAGGCCGCCCCACTACTGCGAGCACTCTCGTCGCAGTGGGGCCACGGAGACTGGCACCCCTCGAACCTCACGTGGAGTTCGACGAGCCCCAACGTCACTGTGGAAGGAGTATTCGACCTCGGTCTCTCGAATCGCACCTTCGCCGTTCACGACCTGGCGGTGGCGCTCGAACGCAGTACCGTCGACTGGCTCGACCTCGCCGGGACCGGACTCGTCGTCGCGGACCTCGGGGCCGTCGACGCACTCCTTGACGGGTATGAAGAAGTGCAGCCGCTCGACGAGTCTGAATTAGCCGCGCTCGTCGCGGTACTGCCGGTTGTCCACCTTGAATACGCGCTCTCCGAGGTTGAGTATTTCGCCGAGGTCGTGCGCTCGCAGGTCAACGCGGACCTCGCCTACGACGGCTACTTCATCGGTCACACCAAATGGTTCGAGCAAGTGGCGGGGTTAACGTTGCTCGAGCATCTGCGCCGACGCGCCTGTCGGTGTTGAGACCGCACTCTTTGGGTTGTTCATGGGTAACGAGCTTGCGGCTCAGAACTACCGCATGAGCAATCACCAGACCGAACCTAGGGCGGGGCGGTTGCGCCCGACGCGGCAACCGCGGGACATTACGACTCCACAACCACGCCTCAGATGGATGTGTCGCTTCACCCGAGCACCACGGCGGCTCGCGAGGACGTTGCTGGTGCCACAACCGTAAAGACGAGACTCAACGAACCGTATGAGTAACAATCGGTGCCGTCGACCTTGACTCCTCGATCCCTCGCCGGAACGACAACGGACGTTATGACCAAAGAACCAAGTTCCTAGACTGAGCGCGAGGACCATTACCCCGAGGAGTTCCGGAGTTCCGTCGAGATTTGAACGGCCCTCAGCTCATCGGCACGAGAGGCGCCAGTTGAGCGGTGGTGGGCTCACTGCAGCAAAACCATGACTCGGTCAGTCTTGCTCGCTGCCCAAGTGGCCCTCTAGAACGCTCCCCCAAGCCGGGACGAGGTCGAGGAGTCGACGCCTGAGAACGGATCAACGTGTCGATTTCCCCAAACGTCAGAACTCCCTCCTGTTCAATACGGGCTTCGACCAGGGTGGCCAATTCTCTTTGCAACTGGTCGACAGCGCTACTTGGATGCGACCACGTCCATCCCAGACGGTCCACGTCGTAATGACCGAGATACGGTGTCATTTCGGGTCGATCGAGCAGTAACGAACCCTCGGGCAACAACAGTCGCACCGTGTACTGCACCGGATCCACGTTTTCAACGAGGTCGTGAGCAATGACGAAGTCGAGGAGGTCGACCAGACCATCAATCGTTGTCCAGGGCGTGAAGGGCAACCACGATGGACGCACCTCAATACCGAATTCACGTAACGAAACGACCGCCCGGGACGCGTCGTCGACGCTATGACCCTTGTCGAAGTAGTTAAGAATCACGTCACTGACCGATTCGAAGGCCGAGACGATAAAGCTACAGCCCGCGTCGGCGAATTCACTCCAGACGTCGGGGTGGCGAAGAACGTGTTCCACTTTGACGGTGCAGTCGAAGGTAAGTTCCGGATGGCGTTGGTGGATAGCCTGAACGACCCGACGCGAGTGCAGGGGGGTATTGAGAAAGTCCGGGTCCGCGAACGTGACGTGGCGAACACCGGCGGCCACTAACTGATCGACGTCGGCCACTACCGTTGCTTCATCGATCGGGCGCACGCGACCGTCGTAGACAACGGGCACGGGACAGTGTCGACATCGATGCGAGCAACCACGACTCGCCTCGACCGAACCCACCAGACGCTCCTCACCGTCAATTGCCAATCGGGTGTAGCGATCAAGAGTGGGCAACAGGTGACGTGCGGGCAAGAGCGCGGTACCGCGAGTCAGCTGGAAGGGCGGACCCGCACCCTTTCCGTCGACCCACGCCACCAACCCCGATTCGTACTCGCCGGCAATTACCGCGTCAGCGCTCGAGCGGACGGTAAGGTCGCGACTCACCGCGGCGTAGAGACCAAAGAAACACAGCGGCAGTTCAGGCCTCCGTGCTCGGACCGATTCGGCCACTTGCAACGCCAGACGCATGGCGGTGTGCATGGGGACCGAGAACGCCACGCGCTCGGCCCAATCGACGTCGCTTGATCTGATCGGGTCAACTGCCACGTCCGCGCACCGAACTTCGTGATGAGCAGCCACCAAAGCGGCCGCCGATTTGGCTAGTCCCAGTGGCTGGTTCCCCAGTTCGTAGGTGGATATCAGAAGCACTCGCACGAAAGCGACGTTAGCGGTGCCCGTCGAGTTCAACGCAGTTGAACGTCCAGACAAAATTCGGCGTGGCGCAACGCTCCCTCAACGTCGCGCGGCGTCGCGCCGCGCGCAAAGATAAATCCCAAATAGCGATCCCCCTCGGGAAGTGGGATAACCGCACGTCCTGGGGGAATGCTGATCTCCACGCCCACCACCCCGTCAACCGCCCGGGCTCGCTCCTGACCCGACACTCGATCCAGCACTCCGGCCGTTCGAATTGGAAGCATCATCACACCCGACGCGTTCGATTCACGGTTCAGGCCATCAAGGTCCATCCCGAGAGCGTGCCGGATGATAATTTCCTCGAGACTCACCCCGACGCCGAACGAGAGCGAGCGCGAACACAGACCACCAATCGATCGGGCGGCTACTTCAAGTATCGACACTGCACCGGAGGGGCCAATGCGCATCTCCGCGTGCACTGGCCCTTCTTGAAGCCCCAGCGCCTCGGTCGCTCGAGCGGTCATGCGCTCGACGTCGGCGAGGACAGAAACCTCGTGTCGCGAGGGCGTGACGTAGATGGACTCTTCAAAGTAAGGCCCGTCCATGAGATCTGGCTTGTCGAATACCGCCAAGACCTCGAGGTGACCGTTAACGAGCAAACCTTCGACGGCAATTTCGGCGCCCGGCACGAATTGCTCAACGAGTAGCGGCTCAGAGCATTCCCCGAGAATTGCCCGAATTCGGGTCACGGCCTCACGAGTCTGCTCAACGTTGTCGACGCGAATGACGCCCTGACTAGCTGAGCGTGACACGGGTTTTATCACGCACGGAAAACCGATTTCGGTGATAGCCCCTGTGGCATCCGCCCCCGGAGGAACAATTCGAAACGAGGGCTGGGCAACATTGGCCGTGGCCAAGCGCTCTCGCATGACGGCCTTATTTCTGGTGCTCGATACCGCGTCGGGCAGATTATTTCGAAAGCCCAGGCGTTCGGCCGCCCGTGCGGCCACGACAATACCCTGGTCATCAACGGCCAGTACGGCGTCGAGCGGTGTTCGACCGTGGAGTGCCACGATCGCCTCTAACGCCGCGTCAGGCGACGCTAACGGCACGACCACGGCCCGGTCGCTCATCGCTTTAGCCATCGCCTGGCGGTGTTCGGACCCGACGACCACATCGACTGTCAATCTCGTCGCTGCGGCTATGAAATCAGTGGCCCGATAAGTGGCGGTCGGTAATAACAAGAGGATACGAGGGATTGTCCCATGGTACCCGCGTCACCGAGTGAAGATCCGTAGAGCCCTCATAGAATACTGCTCACCATCGAGTACCGAGGTAGAAACGTGACACCAGACAACACTGCCGACGAGGTGCTTGTCCTGCGCGCGAGCGACGAAGCCCGGGCGATGGTGATCGGCTTGCGAGCTAGCGAAGACGATGCAGCTTCACTAGCGCTGTGGATTGAAGTGACCGGTTCGAGTGGCGATGCTTACACCTACGACATTTACTTCCAGCCGGTCGCCGATGCGCAACCCACCGATTGGTCCGACCAACAAGGTGAACTGATCATCGTGGTACCGAGCGAAAGTATCGCCAAGCTGAGCGGAGCCGTCCTCGACGTCAACACTGAGGGTGGCGAGTCGGGGATGATCATCGTCAATCCCAACCAGCCACCTCGCGTGGCGAGCCCGCCCATGGCCGGACCACCGGCCGATCTCAGCGGTGACGTGGCCCAGCGAATCCTGCAGGTTCTCGAACAGCAGATAAATCCGTCCATTGCCGCCCACGGCGGTCGCGCAGATCTGGTGGCGGTGGAGGATGAATCGGCCTATCTCCGATTGAGTGGGGGTTGCGCAGGATGCGGAATGGCAGCAGTGACGTTAAGTCAGGGAATCGAGGTTGCGCTGCGCGAATCGGTCCCTGAAATCACGCGCGTGATTGACGTCACCGATCACGCGTCCGGAGCCAACCCGTACTACGAGGCCGCCAAGAAGTAACTCCGAGGTCGCGTGAAAGCGCGACGTAGAACGCGCCGTCACCATCGCCACTCCATAACCCTAGATCGCTTTGAGACCTTTACTCCTATCGCGCCGTTCGTCGGCGATGTTCACGTCAGCTTGATGTGAGTTGTGCAGGTGCGACAGCAAAACGAAGCGTGCGCGTAGTTACGAACACTTAAATTCCCCCAGTTCAGATATAGGTTCTGACGTTCTCCACTGCTCACGTGGAGTCGACGAGGACACAATCACCCCACCCGGTACCAGTAGACGAATTCAAATAGACACCCTTTGGTTGGCACCATTGTGGAAAGTCGTGTCAGTGCCCGTCGCTGTAAGGGCACAAGGGAGGTACCAATCCGTAGCCTCTTTATCATGACTCTTTCCTCGAATCCAGATTCATCGACCGAGTCGGTCGGTCGAGTCCGTTCGCCGCGGACCCCACCCCAGAAGTGGCAGAGCGCGGTAGTACTAGAAGTGATCAAGGAAGCCCCCGACGCCGTGACCCTACGCTTACAGCTGAGTGAAACTAGCGGATTCGTGGCTGGTCAGTACTACAACGTGCGTCTGGACGTCGCCGGTCGACCCCGGCCGATTCAGCGGTCCTACTCGGTAGGCTCCGCTCCCCTACCCGATCCTTTTGTGATCGACTTAGGGATCAAGGAAACGCCCGGCGGATTAATCTCCCCCCGCTTAGTGCGCGACTTCGACCTCGGGTCTCGACTCGAGGTCCGAGGTCCCACTGGTCGCTTCACGTGGACCGGCGATGACCGTGAGCCCGTGTTACTGGTGGGCGCGGGGAGTGGCGTAGTACCACTCATGTCCATGGTCCGCTTCGCGTCGGCGAGTGGATTAGAGATTCCCGTGACCTTGGTGTGCTCGTCTATCACCTACGACCATGCTTTTTACCGTGAGGAGTTGGCCCTACTGGCGACCCAACACTGCTGGCTGCGCGTCGTGCACAGTGTCACCCGCGATCCGCACGAAACGCGTGCGCTCTACCATCGACGCATCGACGCGACCATGCTCAGCGAAGTTCTCAACGGAACAATTCCCCCCCACGCATACCTGTGCGGTCCGCCGGCCATGGTCGAAACCGCAGCCGCTGCACTCAACGAATTCGGTGTCAACCCAGAACGGGTTTATTCCGAGAAATACGACTGACGGGACTGACGCGAAGATAGTGAACTTTCAAGCAGCCGTCGGCTCTAGCGTCACCGTGTAGCCCAAGTTTCGAAGTTGGTCAACGGCGCGGCGCTTCGCTTTTTCGGGATTGCGCTTGGAGTAAAAGTCACCACCGGGTTCATTGAAGGTCTCTCCGGTCTGCAGCATGTTCCAGACGGTAATGAGCATGGCGTGTTCGATAGCCACGACGGCCTTGACCGGTCCCCGGCGCGAAGCGATCCGCCGATACTTGGCCGCGTAGTAGGTGTCGTGCGAACGCGACGCGCTCAGGGCCGCGATCCCGAGTGCACCCTTTAAGTAGGGGTTGCCCGGACGAGTACGCGTTGACTTCACGCGGCCCGCGGACTCGTTCGAACCCGGACACACACCCGCCCACGAGGCGAGGTGACCGGCGCTCGGGAACCGACTCATGTCGGCGCCGGTCTCGGCGATGATCACGTCAGCCACCTTGGTCGAGATCCCCGGGATCGTGGAAATCAGATCCCGGGCTTGGCGAAAAGGTCCCATCATCACCTCGATGCGCGCCGTGATCTCCTCGATCGCTTTCGCCCTCTGGTCAATGAGGTCCAATTGAATCTGAACCAAGAAAGCGTGGTGCTCGCTGAATCGCCCGGTGAGTGCCTCGGTCAACTCGGGACTCTTGTTTCGCAGTCGGCCCTTGGCCATGTCGGCGAGGACAACCGGGTCGCGTTCACCGGCCACCAGGGCGTCGAGCATGATCCGCGCCGAGACCCCGTGCATTTCGGTCGCGACCGACGAAAGCTTCACCCCCGTGTCCTCCATCAACTTCTCCAGGCGCTGGATCTCACGAGTGCGTTCACGAATAATCGTGGTGCGCATCCGCGTGAGGTCGCGCAGTTGGCGAATCGGCTCGGGTGGCACGAACGAACCTCGCACGAGACCGTGGGCGCCAAGTTGCGCCAACCACGCCGCGTCCGAGACGTCGGTTTTTCGACCGGGCAGATTCTTCACGTGCCGGGGGTTCACCAACATGATCTCAAAGGGTCCCTCTTCGAGGAGGTAGTAGAAGGGCTTCCAGTATTATGTTGCGTCCCGGATTATGTTGACTGGGCCTCGAAAGTCCTTTGTTTTGGCGGTGATCGGCCGAAAGTTTTTAACATAATCCGCCGGCCCCGACGACCGCTCAAGATTTCCTCTAATGCAGTTCGAAAAGGAGGAAGTCATGTGGAGAGATTTATCGAGGGCCAAGGCTACGGGTCCCCTGGTGCCCTACGTCGCGGGATTCAGCGCGGAACTTGAGTCGATGGGCTACCGGCCGAGCAGCGTCGCCAATCACGTTCTGCTGCTGGCGCACGCCAGTCGCTGGTTACACGAGCACGGCTACCGCGCCGACGAGCTCGCCGAACGAACCGAGGACTTCCTCGCCGTGCGCCGCGCCATTGGTTACACGCAGTGGATCTCGCCCGAGGCGATGGTGCCGTTGCTGACGTACTTGGGCTCGCGGGGCATGGCGTCGGCGCCCGCGGCAGTCCTCGCCACACCAGTTGACGATGTACTTTCTGGCTACGAGCACTACCTGCGCGAAGAGCGCGGCCTGGCGATCAAAACTATCCAAGCCTTCGTGCGAGTGGCGCGAGCGTTCGTGGACGAACACGGCGACGTTACCGGCGACCTCACGGGCGTCACGGCCGGGGACGTGCTGGACTTCGTGAGCGAGCAGTGTCGACGTCAGAGTCCCCATCGCGTCACGACGGGGCTGCGAGTGTTCTTGCGCTACTGCCAGGTGGCGGGACTAACGACCGGTGCCCTGTCCGAAGCCGTGCCCCGGGTCGCGAGTTGGCGCTTGTCGTCGCTGCCGAAGACCCTCGCACCCGAGCACGTTCGCTCGCTGCTCGAGAGTTGTGATCAACGCAGCGCGACGGGCGCACGAAACTTCGCCATCGTGACGGTGCTGGTGCGCCTCGGACTACGCGCGAGTGAGGTGGCGAACCTCGAACTCGGTGACGTCGACTGGCGAGGCGGCGAGCTCAGCGTGCGGGGCAAGGGTGCTCGGGTCGACCGTCTACCGCTACCCGTCGACGTCGGTGAAGCGATCGCCCACTGGCTAGAGCACGGACGTCCCGCGTGCGCGCACCCGAACGTGTTCATCCGGATGCTGGCGCCGCTCACCCCGCTGTCGAGTGGGGGCGTGAGCGACGTCGTTCGTGCGGCGTGTCGACGAGCCGGACTACCGCCGGTGGGCGCGCACCACCTGCGCCACAGCGCGGCGAGCGAGATGCTGCGCGCCGGATCGAATCTGTCCGAGATCGGTCAGGTCCTTCGCCACCAACGTCTCGCCACCACCGCGATCTACGCCAAAATCGATCACCGCACGCTCGCTGGCGTCGCCCAGCCCTGGCCGGAGGCGTGATGACGCTACGCCAGTCACTGGAGAACTATCTCGCGATACGTCGTGAGTTCGGCAATCAACTGAGCACGGGCGGCCACCTGCTCACCCAGTTCGTCACGTTCTTGGAAGAGCGCGGCGCCGACGTTGTGACCGTGGAGCTCGCGCTCGCCTGGGCGACGTTGCCCACGAACTGCCGCCCGGCGTGGCGTTCGGCTCGACTGGGCATGGTGCGCGGCTTTGCACGCTATCTTCACGCGTTCGATCCGCGAACCGGCGTGCCGCCGATCGGACTGCTCGCGCGCGGCAAGAAACGCGCGACGCCCTATCTCTACTCGAACGACCAGGTCAGGAGCCTGATGGCGGGGGCCAGGGCCATCTCTTCGTCCCGCCGGGCCCTGACGAGCGAGGCGATCATCGGACTGCTCGCGGCGAGTGGGCTGCGCGTCGGTGAAGCGCTCGCCCTCGACCGCGGCGACGTGGACTTGAGTGAGGGGGTGCTGACCATCCGTCACGCGAAATTCGACAAGAGTCGCCTCGTCCCCCTGCACCCGAGTTGCGTGGTGGCGCTACGGGTTTACGCGAGTCGGCGCGATCAACTGATACCTCGAGTGGGTCCGGCCTTCTTCGCGTCGCCGACCGGCAAGCGCGTGCACCACTGCAACTTCTCGGCGACCTTCCACGCGCTCGTGAGCGACGTGGGCCTGGAGGTTCGCCCGTTATGTCGCGCGAGGGTGCACGATCTGCGACATAGCTTTGCCGTGAACGTGCTCACGAGATGGAACGTCGAAGGAGCGGACGTCGCGGCGAAACTCCCGTCACTGTCGACCTATATGGGTCACGTCGATCCGGCGGACACGTATTGGTACTTGTCCGCGACGCCCGAGCTCGTCGAGCAGGCGGTGATCCGTCTCGAAGCGACCTACGAGGTGGAGTCGTGACCCTCGCCCCGACCCTTGCTCCTACGTTGGAGGCCTTCTTCACCGAGCGGCTGATCGGACAACGTCACGTCAGTCCGCACACCGTCGAGGCCTACCGCGACACCTTTCGGCTCCTACTCACCTTCGTTCGGGAGCAGACCGGCACGCCCCCGTCGGCGCTCGGCTTCGAGGACGTCGACGCCGCGCTCGTCGGGTCGTTTCTCCACCACTTGGAGGTTGATCGAGGCAACAGTTCGCGCACCCGCAACGCCCGGCTCGCGGCCATTCACTCGCTGTTTCGCTACGCCGCGCTGCGTCACCCCGAGCACGCGGCGCACATTCAGCGCGTGCTGGCCATTCCCGCGAAGCGCTCTCGTCGGGCGCTCGTCTCGTTTCTGAACGACGACGAAGTGACGGCGTTGCTGGCCGCGCCCGATCAAACCACCGTCATCGGGCGTCGGGATCACGCGCTCCTCCTCCTGGCAATACAGAGCGGACTGCGAGTCTCGGAACTCGTGGGACTGCGCCGAGGCGACGTCATTGTTGGCGTCAGGTCGCACGTGCGGTGCACGGGTAAGGGTCGAAAGGAACGAGTTACGCCACTCTCGAAGATAACGGCGGCGGTGTTGAAAGAGTTCATGGGAGAGAGCGGCGGCGGGGTCGGCGAACCGCTCTTCACCAGCACCCACGGCGGCGCGCTCAGTCGCCACGCCGTGGGTGCGCTCGTTACTCGACACGCGGCGACGGCGACGCAGTGTTGCGCGTCACTTCAGTCCAAACAAGTGACACCCCACGTCCTACGCCACACGGCGGCGATGCGACTCCTGCACGCCGGCAACGACGTCACCTTGCTGGCTTTGTGGTTAGGACACGAATCGATTGAAACGACCCAGATCTACATCCACGCCGACCTGGTACTCAAGGAAAAAGCCCTGGAACGAACGACGCCGATCGATGTCGCCTCCGGGCGCTATCGACCAACCGATGCGTTGCTGGCCTTCTTAGAAGCACTGTGATTATGTTAAAAACTTTCGGTCGATCACCGCCAAAACAAAGGACTTTCGAGGCCCAGTCAACATAATCCGGGACGCAACATAATACTGGTTATGTTGAATTCAACATAACCAGTAGTCGCTCGTCGCCTCCATCACCACGAGGGTGACGTGCTCGGCGATCAGGTGGTCACGCAGGGCCAGAATCTGGCTCGTCACCGCGCCCCAGGTGGTGACGGTGGATTTCGCACGAGCCCGGGTGGGTTCTTGCGTTCGCACGCAGACCTTGACGTCTCGTTTGGAGATATCGAGGCCGGCGCAGCGGTAGTGGACGATGTCCATACTTCCTCCTTTGCGTTGGTTCACTTTTCAGGTGTCCGACCCGCAGAGGGCGAAGTGATTCAGAAGTCTGACGCTCGTGCTCTAAGGCAACAGTCCACGGTTCTCGTGGGAGTCCTCCTCCACCATGCTGCTACGCAGGCTCAATGGCACTACAGACCTAACGGTGTCTAACCGGACCGGACACAGCGAATAGTAGTGAGCGAGTCGACCTCGTGCGCGCTGCGGATGAGGCGCACGGTACGCGAACTATCTTCTGTCCGCACGGCGAGCCCGACGCGGGCTCTACGTTGCTGCTGTCACGTTGACCTGCCCCGCGGTTTAGTTACCTAATTTTGGTGAAGAACAGGCCTTCAATGAAAGGCTGTCCCCCGTGCCACGACCATTCCCCGCCGAGTTTCGACTACGAGCTGTCACGCTCGTTCGTGCCGGCAAAACCATTACTCGAACCGCTCAAGAACTCGGCGTGAGTCAAGCAGCGCTGCACGGCTGGGTTCGCCAAGACAAGATCGACCGCGGCGAACTCCCAGGCGTGTCAACTGCCGAGAGCGCCGAACTGAAGAAGGCCAAGCGTCGCATACGTGAATTCGAGATGGAAGTCGAGATCTTGCGACGCGCGTCAAAGATCCTCGGAGAGGATCGTCCCCACCCAAAAGGATTCACCCGGTGATCGACGTTCTCGTCGACGCCGGTTTCCCGGTCAAAGTGTGCTGCCGCAACCTAGGAGTGTCAAGCCCCGGCTACTACCGCTATCAAAAACGAACTCTCGCGCCCACCAAGATGCGACGCCAGTGGTTGACGGGGCTCATTCGTGAGGTGCACCTGCAGAGCCGCGGCACCTACGGCTACCGGCGAGTGTACGCCGAGTTGACCAAGGGCATGGGTCTCGTGGTCAGCGATCGTCTGGTCTGGTTCTTGATGCACGACGCCGGAATACGAGGCTTACCGCACCTCACCGACAAGAAACCCACTCGAGGAATTCCTACGGCGGATGATCTCGTCAATCGTCGCTTCCATCGCGACCGACCCAACGAACTCTGGGTTACGGACATTGAGCGCCACGAGGCGCTCTTGAACCGAGAGGGGGTGCAAGACCCCCTCCACCAACTTGTCGCAGCAGGTTGGTGAAGTTGGAGGCAGTCTGACCCTTGGAACGAAGGGAAGGATG
>PLNQ01000032.1 GCA_003141815.1 Acidimicrobiaceae bacterium
TGGGCGAGGAAGTCCTCGACCACCGACAGGTAGCGTTCGCGTTCTTCGATGAAGGGCATGTGGCTCGACGCCTCAAAGATCTCCCACCGTACGTCGGGGATCGCATCAAAGAATGGTTGGACGGTGGCAGGCGTCGCCTCGTCGAAGCGTCCCGAAAGCAACAAGGTCGGTGCCACGATGTTCTGCACGCGCTCGACGACACTCCAATTCTTCAACGTTCCGATACAAAAGAACTCATTCGGCCCGTTCATGGTGTGGTACACCGTGGGGTCCTCGGTGAGGAACTCGAACGTGCGCACGACTTCCGGTGGATTCGGCACAACGCGACAGACGTGCTCGTCGTAGTAGACCTGCGACGCGGCGAGGTACTCGGGGTCGTCAGTCGTGCCGTCGGCCTCGTGGCGATCGAGGGTCGCTTCGACGTCGGGTGCCAACTGGCCACGCAACACCTTGGCCTCACTGGCCCACAACGCCATCGAGGCCGGTGAGTTAGAGAGCACGATCGAGCGCAGTCCTTCGGGCTGACGGATGGCGTGTTCGGCTCCGAGCATCCCACCCCAGGACTGACCCAAGAGGTGGTAGTCGTCGGCGATACCGAGGGAATCGAGAAGATTGTCCAACTCGTCTAAGAAGAGTTGGACAGTCCAGAAGTCGCCGCCGCGCTCGGGTAGGTGCGTCGAACGTCCGCCGCCGAGTTGGTCGTAGTGAATGACGGGACGCCCACTTTCGGCGGCGTCGGTGAGTGCGAGGAGATAGTCGTGCGTGCAGCCCGGACCACCATGCACGACGACCAGCGGCGTCATCCCCGAATCCAAATCACCGGTCACTCGGTACCACGTCGACCATTCACCAAACGAAATGGTGCCCTCGTGAACGTTGTCGCGCGCCATCGCGGCATTATAGGGTCAGGTGAGCGAGGGCACAATGTTGGTCCCGGTCCCGGTCGCGACCCGAGAGCGCGAACGGGTACGTCTCGGCGCGGACGACCTACTCATCGTCTCGGGGCTGGCTCCTCGACCATTCATTGAGGCGGCCTCTCTAGGAAAGAGGAGAGGTGAGGGACTGGCTGGCAATCTCAGCTCGTTGGTCGCAGCGCCCTAGAAGTAGTTCTCGCCTAGCTCCTCGCTCCATTTGGCGACGCGTAGTTCACTGCGCGGTCCGCTCCAGGAGTAGACGGGCTTGATATCAAGGACTTGTGTGTCGTTGATGGCGTCGAGGCCTCGAACGACGAGGGACCTCTTGTCGACCCTCTCCAGGGCGACGATGGAGAGCATCAGACGGTTCGGACGGTCCTTGTTTCGTTGCGCGAAGATACCCACGTCGGGCCACTCCGTGTTACCTCGAGGGCGGCGGTGCCAGGGCCCGGGCGGCACGTTCTGGGCGAGGGACGCGAAGAACACGATCTCCACGTGCGAGAACTCGTCGAGCCCGCGCAGCGCCGCACTCGGAACGTCGTCGGCCAACTCGACGGTGGAGACGAAGTCATCCCAGTTGTCGTCGCTCATTTCGCGCCGCTCGTTGCGCACGAAGGCGATGGTGCGCATCACGGGTTCCACGAGCCCAATCTAGTGACGACGCGTAATCGCGTGGAGTGAGGTCGCGAGTAGCCGAGACGCCAGCGGTATCGTGGAGCGTTCGAGAGAAGAAGAGATGGCTGAACTTACCTTTACGTACGGGACCATGGCCGCCGGCAAGTCGACCTTGGCCCTGCAGCTCTGTTGGCAACTGAGAGAGGGTCGTGGCGACGTCGCGCTGTGGACCTTTGGCGATCGCAGTGACGACGGAATGGTCACCAGTCGCATCGGGATCGAGGCCGCCGCCGAGGCGATCGTGCCCGGTATCGACATCGATCGAAACGTGGAAGAACTCATCGAGCGTGGCGTGAAAATATTGGTCATCGACGAGGCACAGTTCGCGAGCGTCGCCCAGATCGACGCGCTGGCCCGGCTCGTCGACGATCGTGACGTCGACGAGCACGCCTTTGGGCTCTCGGCGGACTTTCTCTTGAACTTGTTTCCCTCTTCGGCCCGGCTCTTCGCGATCGCCGACTGGGCGCACGAGCTGCCGCTGACGTCATCGTGTTGGTGCGGCAAGAAGGGTCGCTGTAACGCGCGCGTGGTTGACGGCGTCGTCGCGCGTGAAGGTACGCAGTTCGTGACTGGTGACGTGAGTGAGGGGGCCGTTCACTACCAGGTGCTCTGTCGCACCCACTATCGGCGCGGTCAACTGAGCGCCGAGACGCCGGCGATTTCTTCAGGCGTGACGGCGGAATCTTGAGCTCTGATCGTGGGTCACCACGTTGGGGCGCTCGCTCGTGCACAATGGGACGATGTCGCCCGAGCCGACCTCGCTCACTTCTTTTGCCCGTTATCGAAACGACGTGCGCTAGTCCCCAGGCCGCCTTCTCCGAGTGTCCCCATTGTGGCTCGGCACTACGGCCCGAGCACGCGCACTTTCGTTGCGCGAGCTGCGGCTGGCGAGACAGTTGCTGCGATTAAGACCGTAATTTTACGGTCTTTTTAGGATTTCTCTTTCATTTCACCCAGGCGGGTCTTGCTAGTCACCTCCCGTTTACCTTCCTTTCTTAGGTTGCTTGCGACAACACGTTCGAGCGTCGAATCGTCGAGTCATCTTGCACCACTTTCTTTAGGAGGAAAGTTCAGAATGAAAAAGACACTTAGGTCACTCACGGCGGTTTCTATCGCCGCGGCTGGTCTCCTGACCGTGACGACGTTGCCCGCAAGCGGTGCCGCAAAGGCGAAAAAAATCACTTGTTACGAACTGACGAACACGGCGCTTAAGACGAAGAGTTTCACCAAGGCGTGCCCCAAGGGATGGTCTCGGACCAAGCCCAGCTTGCAAGGTACGAACCTCAAGGGTGACACCGACCTCAGCGTGCCCAGCACGGTGACGTTGGCTATTAACGGGTCGTCGTTTGACGCACCGTTGATCGGCGCGACCACCAGTGGATCGACGGGTTACACCGCGGGCGGCAAGGTCTCCTTCAGCGCGTACCCGGCGGCCGGTTCCGGCACCGGGCGTTCAAGTATCGTGAGCGGTTCCGTTGCGATTGGATTCTCTGATGTACCGATGACCGCGGCGGCGAGTACGTTGCCGACCGGCGCGACGGAAGCGAACTACGTCCAGGTTCCCTACGCCTTGGGTGGTGCCGTCATCGGCTACAACCTTGGTGCGGGCCTCGACAACATCAAGCTCACGGCCCCTGAGATCGCTCAGATCTACGACGGGAAGATCACCACGTGGTCGAACTCGGCGATCGTGGCGACCAACGGTGGCACCGGCACGACGATCGGCAAGGCGCTGACGGACCTCGGGACCAACAACGAGGCGCGCAACACCATCAAGGTGCTGTACCGCAACGCGGGTTCTGGTACCACCGAAGCCTTCACGTACTACCTCTCCCAGGCCGGAAACTCGGGTCACGCGCCCAACGGCGGGAGCCCAATGGAAGGCGCCGGCGGCGCGTGGGGTGCGACCAACATCAACGGCGTGGCTAACAACGCGGCCATGGCGCAAGGCATCGTCAACACCCTCGGCTCCATTGGTTACGTCGAGTACAGCTACGTGTTGATCCCCGGCAACGACGCCATCCAAGTGGCGCAGCTGCAGGACAAGAACGGCCAATGGCTCGAGCCGAGCTTGACCAACATCGCCAACGCGGCCGCGGCCGCGGGGTCGGGTCTGTCGACCGCGAACTTCGCGATCACGGACGAGCCCGGCACTAACGTGTGGCCCTTCGCGACCTACAGCTGGGCCATCGTGCCCAAGGCCCAGACCAACGAAGGCTCTTGCGAGGCGATCACGAAGTACCTGGACTGGGAGTCGCACCACGCGCAGAACGCGATCGCTAAGGCCGAAGGTTACGTACCGCTGCCTACGGCTGTTCGCACCTACGCGAGCGCGCTCCTTAAGGAAGTAACGGCGAGCGGTACGGTCTGCGTCACCCAAAAGTCGTAACAAAAAAATAAGCAACTCAAGCGCAAGGGAGTAGGTAGTCGAGAGCGTGGCCCTAGTACCTACTGATCTGCACGTCCACGACGAGGCGGTGGCGGAGTTCAACTCCGTCACCGCCGATCGTACGTGGTACCACTTCGTCCTCTTGGGCGCGGCGGTCCTCTTTGGCGTCATCAGCCTGGGATTTGTGGGAACGATCTTGTGGAGTTCGCTGCCCACGTGGCTCCACCACGGCGTGACGCTCCTTACGGGCAAGGGCTGGTCGTCGCCCAACGGTCCCTTTGGCGGTTTGGCGATGATCGCTGGAACGTTCGAAACGTCACTCGTCGCCCTCGCTCTGGCCCTGCTCGTCGGACTCGGCACGTCGATCGCGATCGTCTTTCTCATTCCCCGACGATTTCGCAACATCGTGGCGACTCTGGTGGAACTCCTGGCCGCGGTGCCCAGTGTGGTNNTCACGGTCAATCCCTGGTTGAATAGCTGGCCCTTCGCCAAGGTGCTCTTCGGTAATCCTGGCCAAGAGTTCGGCCCGTCTCTCTTGTTGGCGTCGATCGTCCTCGGGATCATGATCCTGCCCACCTTCGTCGCGATCAGTCGAGAGGTCATCGCCGTCGTTCCGCAAGATCTCGTCGAGGCCTGCCTATCCCTGGGGGCCACGCGCTGGCAAGTAATTCGAGGGGTCGTGCTACCTACGGCGAAGGTCGGCCTCTTTGGCGCGACGTTTCTGNNTCCACTTGCTCTATCCCGGCACGTCGATTGCGGCGTGGATCGCTCTCACGTTCGGCGAGTCGCAGGGTACGGAGATATCGGCCCTCATGGCGCTGGGCGTCTTACTCATGCTCTTGAATTTTGGACTTTCGATGATAAGTCGGGCGCTCGTGAATCGTCAGCGCAAGATCTTGGCCATCGTATGAGCGACATGATTGAACTCAACGAGACCATCGAAGACGGTCACGTCGTGCGTGACGAGATTCGAAGGATTTCCAAGGGCGTTCACGCTCGTCGAGTGGCGACGTCTCGCGTGATGATGGTGCTGTGCGCCGTCGCCCTCCTCGCCGCCGCCGTGCCACTCGTGTTCCTGATCTTTCAGTTGGTCAAAAATGGCTTACCGGAGATCAACAAGGCGTTCTTCACTAACGAACCTCAGACGCCCACGTTGATCGCGCCTAACGCCACCGGTGGTATCTCCAACGCCATCGTCGGGAGCCTCGCCCTGACGATCTACGCCTCGGTGCTCGCCATTCCGCTGGGCGTGCTCGTTGGGATCCATCTCGCCGAGAGCGATTCGAAACTGGCGTCAACACTTCGCGTGATCGCTCAGACCATGGCCGGCGCGCCGTCGATTCTCATGGGTCTCTTCGCGTTCTCCTTCATCGTGCACGATCTGAACATCGGTTTCTCCGCGCTAGCGGGTTCGTTCGCCCTTGCGGTGTTGATGCTCCCGGTGATCATCATCGCGACCGAGATCGCCGTACGTAACGTGCCCAACTCACTTCGTGAGGCTGGACTCGCCCTCGGCGCGAAGAATCACAAAGTGTCGTTGCGCATCGTGTTGCCCACGGCACTATCGGGCATCGTGACCGGCGTCATTCTTGCGGTGTCTCGCGCAGTCGGTGAGACCGCACCCGTGCTCTTGACCATTGCTGGTGGCTACATCAACCAGTGGCGCCCTCTCGACCCCGTTTCGGCGCTGCCGCTCTCAATTTTCGAGAACGCGAAGTCCCAGTGGCCGAGCCAACGCGCCCAAGTGTGGGGGACTGCCTTAGTCCTGGTGGCGTTCATTTTCGTACTCAGTCTCACCGCCCGGATTTGGTCAACAAGAAAGCAGCAGGTTAGAAACTAATGGAGCAAGAGACCATGGCAGACATCCAATCCAAGACCACGACCACCGAGTCGATCAGCCGAGGACCCATCGCGATGCAACTTCGCGACGTGGCCGTGTCGTTTCACGGTCGCACCGCGGTACGAGATTGCACCTTCGATATCGCGAAGAATCGCGTCACCAGCCTCATCGGTCCTTCGGGTTCGGGCAAGACGACGTTGCTGCGCGCACTCAATCGTCTCCACGACCTCACGCCAGGCGCCAAGGTGACCGGTCAGATCCTGTTGGACGGCGTCGACATCTACCGCGGCAACGTGACCGTGACCGAACTACGCACGCGCGTAGGCATGGTCTTCCAGCGGCCGAACCCGTTTCCCACCATGTCGATCTACGACAACGTTGTCTCGGGCCTTCGATTCAACGGCATCAAAAAGAAGGCGTTACTCGACGAGGCCGCCGAGTCGTCACTTCGCTCAGCGGCGTTGTGGGACTCGGTCTCCTCGCGCCTGAAGGTGTCCGCGTCGAACCTCTCGGGTGGTGAGCAACAGCGACTGTGCATCGCTCGCGCGTTAGCGCTCGATCCCGAGGTCCTCTTGATGGACGAGCCGACGTCAGCCCTTGACCCGGTCGCGACACTGCGCATCGAAGAGCTGATGACGAGCCTGAAGAGCCGCGTCACCGTCGTCATCGTCACGCACAACATGCAGCAGGCCGCTCGAATCTCTGACGACTGCGCGTTCTTGTTGATGGGCGATGATCGTGCCGGTGAGCTCATCGAGTTCGACACCACGGAGAAAATCTTCAACAACCCCGTCGACTCGCGCACACTCGACTACACCCTCGGACGCTTCGGCTGATTCCTCGTCACGCTGTCGCGTGACAAACTACCGAGAACAACATTTTCGGGGGGATCGCTGTGGCGAAAGAACTGTGGCAAGAGTCGGCGACGTCGTTGGCGCAACTCATTCGAAGCGGACAGACCTCGTCCCGGGAGGTCGTGGAGTCACACCTCGCGCGCATTGACTCGGTGAACGGCGCCGTCAACGCTGTCGTCGAAGTCCGCTCCGACGAAGTTCTTGCGGCGGCCGACGCTGCCGACGCGGCCCTTAAGAGTGGCGAGCCACTCGGCGCGCTGCACGGCGTTCCCTTCAGCGTGAAGACGAATCTCGACGTGGCAGGGTACGCCACCACCGAGGGGTCAGTGGCCCTGAAGGACGTCGTGGCCACCGCCAACGCGCCAATCGTCGAGAAGATGCGCGACGCCGGCGCGGTGATGCTCGCGCGCACCAACATGCCCGACCTCGGACTACGAATCAACGCCGAGTCGTCGCTCTACGGCGCCACGCACAATCCCTGGAAACACGGCTTCACCGCGGGCGGGTCCTCCGGAGGCGAAGCGGCTGCGATCGCCTCGGGCATGAGTCCGATGGGACTCGGTAACGACGTCGGGGGATCATTGCGAAACCCGGCGTACTGCTGTGGCATTGCGTCGATCAAACCCACGCGGGGACGCGTGGCCCAAGGCAATCCGAGCAGCGAGTTACAAATGGCGATCAACGACCAGATCATGCTGGTCGACGGCGTACTGGCCCGACACATCGGTGACGTTCGCCGTGGGCTCGAAGTCGTCATGGGCTCTCATCGAGGTGATCCCCAGTCCGTGGACATTCCTCTCTTTGGTCGTCCCGTGTCGAAGCGCGTCGCGCTCGTCGTCGAACCAATCGGTGGCGACACCGACCCAGACGTCGCTGAAGGTGTTCGCGTCGCGGGACGTGCGCTTGAGGCAGCTGGCTACGAGGTGGACGAGGTAGAGCCGCCGCTCCTGTTTGACGCGTACTTCGCGTGGACGGAACTCATGATGACAAGCCTCGCCGTCGCGATGCCGCGACTGGAACCGTTGATGGGCGAGGGTGGAAGGCGATTCCTTGAGTTGACCTACGTCGAGTTTCCGCCCGCGACCGCTACGTCTATGGCCCTGATGCACGAAGCACGCTACCGAGTGGCCAGCGCGTGGCGAGAGTTCTTCACGACGTACCCCTTGATCGTCGGACCGACCTGGACGCAGCCACCCTTCGCGTTGGGCTTCGATATTGAAGACGCCGAATCGGCCATGAAGGTCGTCGAGCTCTTCCGCTTCGTCTTGCCACCCAATATCCTCGGCCTGCCGGCGGCCTGCGTGCCGACGGGCGTCGCGAACGGGTTTCCGACCGGGGTACAGGTCATTGGCGATCTCTTTCGAGAGGACCTCTGTTTGAACGCGGCCGAAGCCATCGAACAGAGCGTCGGCGTCCTCACGCCCATCGATCCCCGCGCGTAGATCGTGGACGTACTCATTCGCCCCATCGCCGTTGGCGACGTAGGTCCCGCGTCGTTGGTCGTCCAAGGTGGCTCGCTATCGCCGGAGGTAGAGGACGAGTCGAACGTAAGCGCGTACTGGTCGGCCGTTGAAGAGACCCGTCGACGTCGCGGTGACGTTTTGATAGCCGAAGTGGATGGCGAAGTGGTGGGCGTCTGTCAGGTCCTCATCTTCCAACACTTTCAACACACTGGCGGTTGGTGTTGCGAGCTCGAGAGCGTGCACGTTCGAAGCGACTTTCGCGGTCGCGGTGTTGGCACGAAACTGCTTGCCGCCGCCGAAGCACTTGCTCGCCAAGAAGGGTGCTACCGAGTGCAGTTGACCAGCCGAAATGTCCGACTCGACGCGCACCGTTTTTACGAGGCCAACGGTTTCAAGCGAACCAGCGAGGGTTTTAAGAAGTGGCTCTAACCAGGCGCTGGCGAGCCACTTCGGAGTGTTCGTACTTGTTCAAAACAATGGACCCGATCAGGACCAGCGATCGCGCACTTGTGTCGTACAATCGCCTCACCGTGAAAAATTGTTTCACCCAGAATGACCGTGATGGCGACGGCTAAGCGACTCCCTCAGCACGTCGGCATCATCCCCGACGGTAATAGACGTTGGGCGCAAGACCAAGGGTACGAAAAAGAGGACGGCTATCACTTCGGTCTGCAACCGGGACTGGAGGTGTATAGCGCGTGCCTGGAGTTAGGAATCCCAGAAATAACCTTCTACGGATTTACGGTCGACAACACGAAGCGACCCGCCGCCCAGATCGAAGCGTTTAGAGCTGCGTGCGTCGAAGCCGTTGCGGAGCTGGAGACGAGGGACGCGGACCTTCTCGTCGTTGGCAACACGCAGTCGGTGCTCTTTCCAAAGGAGCTACTGCCGTACACGCAACGGACGAGAATCGGTAGGGGCCGCATCAAGGTCAACTTCCTCGTCAACTACGGCTGGAGTTGGGATCTCAACTACTCGCTGAAGAACGGTGACGTGAAAAAGACTTACAACATCGCCGACGGGATCGCGTCCGCCGAAATTTCGAGGATTGATCTCATCGTGCGCTGGGGCGGCGGTCGGCGACTCAGTGGATTCTTGCCCATTCAATCGGTCTACGCGGACTTTTACGTGGTCGACGAACTGTGGCCGGACTTTTCGATTGACCAGTTCCGCGAGGCGCTCGCGTGGTACCAAGACCAAGACGTCACCCTCGGTGGTTAGAAGGTGCGACGCGCTTCGCTGATTTGAGCGCGCATGGGCGCTAGCAAGAAGGCGCAAGTGAAGACTTGCATATCGTCGTTTTATCTGCTAGTCTTCACTTGCAGATGGGAACAACGAAAGCGGAGGATTAGTCAATGAATACTGACCGAATAGAACGCGAAGTCGTCATCGACGCACCGATCGAACGGGTGTGGTCGGCGTTGACCCAACCAACGTCAGTGAGCGCCTGGTTCAGTAATGGAAACGACGTCACGATCGATCTTCGAGAGGGCGGCGTGATGGCACTTGACCAAGGTGACCACGGAGCTTTCCAGACGGTCATCGTCTCGGTGTCACCACCCAACCTCTTTTCCTTTCGCTGGGCGTCAGCGTATCCCGACGTCCTCGCGACGGAGGAGAACTCGACCCTGGTGGAGTTCACGCTGAAAGCGACGCCCGAGGGGACGGCTCTTCGCGTGGTGGAGAGTGGCTTTGACGCACTCGAGATACCTGCCGATCGCGTGGAACACGCTGGATTCGAGAATCACTCCAAAGGCTGGACGGGCGTGGTGGCAGAGTTCGTCAAGTACGTCATGGCCAACCAGGAGACCCCGCTCATTGATTCGCCGTGAGCAACGTCACCGAAGTACTCAGCGCGCTCGCTGACCCCACCCGACGAGACCTCCTCGAGAGGCTCTCTGTTCGAGGAGAAGCGACGGCGACTGCTCTCGCCGGTGACCTTCCGATCAGCCGTCAAGCCGTGGTCCAGCACCTCGCCGTGCTGGACAGAGTGGGACTGGTTCGAGGACGTCGTCTGGGCCGTGAGCATCGATTCATCGTCCGAACGGAACCACTCGGCGAAACCATGCAATGGATGGAGAAACTCTCCCAACAGTGGGACCGGCGTCTCAGGATGATCCAGCAAATCGCCGAAGCGTCAGAAGCTGACGAAGACACCAATACCTCAAGTTCACATCAAGAAAGTAGGAAGGGTCATGAATGAACAAAATTTCACCACCACCTTCACGGTGGATCAAACTCCGGAAGAAGCCTTCGCTGCCATCAATAATGTTCGTGGTTGGTGGTCGGAAGGGATTGAAGGCAGTACCGACAGGCTCGGTGATGAATTTACCTTTCAGCACAAAGATGCCCATCAAAGCAAGCAAAGACTCATCGAGTCAATTCCGGGCAAAAAAGTTGTTTGGCAAGTTGTAGATGCCAACTTGAGTTTTACCGAAAACACGAGCGAGTGGACGGGCACAGAGATCTCTTTTGACATCTCCCAGAAGGGTGACCAGACAGACGTCCGCTTTACCCACCTAGGTTTAGTTTCCGAATTTGAGTGTTTCAATGACTGTTCAAACGGGTGGAACTTCTATATCAACGGCAGTCTGCGAAGTTTGATTGCTTCAGGCAAAGGGCAACCCAACCAGTTGGAATAGGGACGATTCACGGTGCCCATGCCTCCGAGAGAAGATCGTCTCCAACTACGTGTTGCCAATGTTTTCGACGGTCGAACGAAATGAGTAGTCACTTCGGATGGTCCGCCGCGCGGCAGGCCGAACACGATCGCGTTTTCGAAATCACACCGGTTCGCTAACTTCGCGGCCAACTGCCGTCCAGGGTCGCAACGATCAACGAAACGATCCATAGCACGCGTCCTCTCTTCATTGTCACGCTACGCAGTGCGCAATGCCAGAGCCGAACGTCCTGGCTCGGCCCAGGTGAAGTCCCGACTCAACGAGGCTCGAACCTGGCCACGATGCACGCAGCGTTGCTGGTGGACGAGGTCGCCCTAACCGCAGAATTATTCATTGAGTTCGTAGTTGTACGGACTGCTGGAATCTAGGAGCACGAGCTGGCAGATTTGTTTGGTGGACCGACTCGGTCTCGATCTCATCGCCTGAGGACCACAAGTCCGCCGCCGAGGATTGAACTCGCGGCGAGTCCTAGACGACGATCTCGCGAAGTTCTCCATCGTCAACGTCAAAGACGAAGCCACGTATCTCGGTGCCGTCAATGAAGGGGCTCGCGCGAAGGGCCGCTACGGTCGCGCGAACGTCCTCGTCGACGTCAACGTAGGCGCCGAGTCGAAAAGGCGGACGGGCGCCTAAGGCCGAGGTGATCTGTTCTTGAAGGGTCTCCTCGTCAAAGGACTCGAGACCGCAACGCGTGTGGTGGATGACCATGACCGCGCGCGTGTGCAGAAGTCGTTGACTGAGCAGAAGGGAGCGCACTGCGTCGTCGCTCGCGATGCCGCCTGCGTTGCGAACAAGGTGCACTTCGCCGAGGTCGAGTCCGAGCGCACCAAAGAGGTCGAGGCGCGAGTCCATGCACGTGAGGACCGCGAGGTGCAACCGAGGAACGGTGGGCATTTCTCGGTGCCCGTGGGCTTTCACGTACGAGCGGTTGTGCGAGAGAAGTTCGTCGATGGCGCTCACCGTCACATCTTAGGAAACCGATAACTTGACTCGAACCTACGCGAGCGCGAGTCACTACGCTCGGGTTTGGAGGTAACTATGGAGAGCATGGACCGAATTCGAGATGAGCTGCGACAGCCGTCACTCGATCTGCACGAGTTGATTCCTGATGTCATGAAGAGTTACGTGACGATGTCGACGGCTGCCATGGCCGAAGGCGAGCTTTCGGCGCTGACGAAGGAGTTGCTGGCGGTCGTGATCGCGATTACCCGAGAGTGCGACGGCTGCATCGTCGCGCACACCCGTGGTGCGTTGCGCGCAGGGGTCACCCGTCAACAACTCGGCGAAGCGATCGGCGTCGCGATTGCGATGAACGGGGGACCGGGGACGGTCTGGGGTCCACGGGCGCTTCGAGTCTTCGACGAAGCCCAGGCGGCGCGGAAGTCCTAGAAGCTGTAGTTGAGGTGCTTGATGCCGGGCACGAAACTCGAAGCGAGTTGATCGGGCGGCCCAGTGTGATGAATGTTCGGCGTACGCGATAGCAGTTCTCGCCACATCACCGAGATCTCGCGACGAGCCAAGTGCGAGCCGAGACAAAAGTGCGGACCGGGAGCGCCGAAGCCGAAATGATCGTTCGGCGTTCGAGCGACGTCGAACTTGTACGGGTCGACGAAGACGTTTTCGTCACGATTGGCCGAGTTGTAGAACATGATGACCTTGTCGTCCTTTTTGAGTTCGAAGCCCGACAGGGTGTAGTCCGAGGCGAGGGTCCGGCGCATCCACGTGATTGGCGACGACCAGCGCACGATCTCGTCGGTGGCCGTCTTGGCGAGTCCCTCGAAGTCATTCGTGAGCAGTTGCTTCTGCTCGGGGAAGTCATCGAAAGCGATGAGCGCGTGCGCGAGGGCCGTGCGCGTGGTCTCGTTACCTGCGGTCATGAGCATCACGAAGAATGAAGCCATCTCCTGTTGGGTCAGCTTCTCGGATTCGATTTCGGCGTTGACGAGCGCGCTCGTGATGTCGTCGATTGGATGATCGATGCGGAACGTGGCGAGCTCTTCCATGATGCCGGTCAATGTTGCGCCGGCCTCGATAAAGGCCACGACGGGGTCGCTCCCCTCGGGAATGAACTCGGAGTCACCTCCAGAGAAAATGACGTTCGAGCACCTCAAAACCGAGGCGTACTCACTCTCGGGCACGCCCATCATCGAACAGATGATCTCAAGGGGGAAGGGCGCGGCGATATCGGTCATGAAATCGCCCGTTCCTTCAGTACGCGCTCGATTGAGCACGGCGTCAGCGATGCGTTCAACGGACTCCTCGACGCCGCGCACGTTCTTTGGGCTGAACGCGTTCGAGACGATCCGGCGCAGCCGGGTGTGTTTGGGATTATCCGTTGAGATCATGCCCGAGAAGTACTCGACGATCTCCGGCGGAAAGTCGATCATCGACACGGCGCCCGGAGCGGAGATGAAGACCTCCGGGCGGCGTGAGACCTCCGCAATGTCGGCGTGGCGCGTCAGAGCGTAGTAACCCTTGTCGGGTGGGAGTTCGAGGGTCGACCCGGGCATCATCGGCGTGTCGTAGTGGCTTATGGGGAGATCTCGACGAAGGACACGGAATGCCTCTTCTCGTTCGCTACGAGGCCTGAGCCAGAATTCCGTAGGAGAGAGGTCGATGTCGCGGGCGTTCAGACTCGAGGGTTCTTTTATCACCAGGACATCGTAGTAACTGGAGACTTGAGGGCACGGCACTTCGATTTCACGGCAGACTGGACGAGTGGAACTCTCCGATCAAGAACGAGCGAGTCGTCTCTCGGCGCTGAACGCGCTGATGGATTTGATGCGCCCGTCGGTACAGGCCGACGGTGGAGACCTCGTACTGATTCGCTGTGACGTCGAAACTGGCGTTGTCGAGGTTCAACTTCAGGGTGCGTGCTCGAGCTGCGCGATCTCTACTGACACCATCCAGGGTGGCGTGACGCGAATCTTGATGGATCGACTTGCCTGGGTGAGTGAAGTCATTGGTGGCGTCGACGAAACGATGGACCCCGAAGACTCGTCGCTCCTCGGCACCGGCGCGTACGTTCCTCGCTACCGCTCGCTCTGAAGGCTCAGCGCTGCGTCGTGTCGGGTAGTTCCACGTTTGTGAGTTGCTCCGCCAGTTTCCACAGTCGTTGGCCGAGACGGGGCTTACGCGCGGACCTCGGTACACGAGCGATAGTCGTCGGGCCAACAAAACCGAAGTACCTGCTAGGACCGTAGTAGGCGCCGCTTACGGCTTCGGGACTCGCCGCCGCGTAGAGCAGCGGCTCGGAACCCCGTTCGACACCCTGTGACGGGAGGAACTTCGCCTCACGCGTCCACTGTCGCCGCGGTTTCTCTCTTCCGAGACTCGCCCCAGCGCTGATCAGGTTGGTCCTTGTGAAGCCGGCGTGCGCGGCGTTACTCATCAGGTTCCAATTGCGCTCGTTAGCAATCGACGCTAATTCTTGCGCGAAGACGAGATCGGCGAGTTTCGACTGGGCGTAGGCGGGGTANNGGACTGTAGTTACGCCGCCGTTGGGGGTCACCAAAGCGAATACGGCCAATGGCCGCGACCTTGCTACTCATCGTTGTAACGCGCGACTCGTCCGTCGCGAGCAGGAGTGGCAAAAGGCGCAAGGTCAAGGCGAATGGTCCGAGGAAGTTGGTGCCGAATTGAAGCTCGAAACCGTCGACGGTCTCGAAGCGCTTGGGCGGCGCCATGACGCCCGCGTTGTTGATCAGCAGGTGCAGCGGACGATTTTCGCTGAGGAGTGTTTCGGCGAAAGACTTCACCGAAGATTGGTCGGCTAGGTCGAGCAGACGGACCTCGAGCTGGGCGTCAGGTTGTTGCGCGAGTATCTCCTCGCGCGCGGCGTCACCCTTTTCCTTCGATCGCACCGCCATGATGACGTGCGCACCCGCGCCGGCGAGCCGTCGCGTCGCTTCCTTACCGGTGCCACTATTCGCGCCGGTGATCACGGCTGTCTTGCCTTGTTGCGTGGGAACTTTGTACACGGCTCTTCCTTCACGGGCCGCTCTCGTGGCCGAATCAACGAATGACCCGAGCGTAACGTTCTCGTGGCATCCTTCGACCTCGACCGTCACGTTCGCAAAGGCGCCTGTTATTATTTAGTTAGGTGAACTAATGAATATAACCACGAACGAAACCGCCGCTCGATTGCGCCGAGCGATTACGCGAATGAATCGCAAACTGCGCTATTCGGCGCTCAGCGGCGTCACGCCGGCGCAGGCGTCAATGTTGGCTTCCATTGACAAGCTCGAGCGTCCCTCACTTGGTGACCTCGCGATCGCCGAACAGGTGCAACCGCCCTCCATAACGAAGTTGGTGAAGGGCCTGGGCCAGCTCGGTCTCATCGACACTTTCGAGGACGAAATTGATCGTCGCTGCACTCGCGTTCGCTTAACAGCCCTGGGTCGAAAGGAACTCAACGCCATTCGCCAGCGCAAGACCGAGTTCCTCGAGCGCAAACTTCTCGCCCTTTCATCAAGTGATCAACGCAAAGCCGAAGAGCTGGTCTCCTTTCTCGAAGTCTTGTTGGAGGACGAGTGAGCAGAGCACGCGGCAACTCGCGCACCTTCGCGGCCCTGAAGGTCCGAAACTTTCGCCTTTACTTCATCGGCCAGTTGATCTCGATGTCGGGTACGTGGATGCAGTCCGTGGCCCAGGGTTGGTTGGTGTTGCAAATCACGGGGTCGTCAGTGGACCTGGGCATCGCCGTCGCGCTGCAGTACGTTCCCATGCTGTTCCTTGGTTCGTACGGAGGACTCATTGCGGACCGTCACGCGAAACGTCGCATCCTATTCTTCACCCAGTCGTCGGCCGGTTTCTTGGCCCTCCTCCTCGGGATCCTTGTCAGTACTCATCACGTGACTGTTTTTGGCGTCTATCTGGTCGCCTTCGGTCTCGGCATCGTCAACCTCTTTGACGTGCCCGCGCGTCAAGCCTTCGTACAAGAGATGGTCGGTCGCGATCTCATCGCGAACGCCGTGAGTTTGAACTCAGTACTGATGAACTCTGGTCGACTCATTGGTCCCGCCATCGCCGCTGGCGTTATCGCACTTATCGGGACGGCGGCGTGTTTCTATGCCAACGCGGGCTCCTTCGTCGCGGTGCTGATCGCGTTGTTCTTGATGCGCAAGTCGGAGTTCCTGCCAATGCGCACCGTGGCGCGCGAGAAGGGTCAACTCCGACTTGGCCTCAAGTACGCCTTCGTCAATCCCTTGTTACGCAACGTCATCATCGCCGTTGCGGTCGTGGGCACGTTCGCGTACAACTTCACCGTCACGTTGCCGCTCCTCGCGCGCATCACCTTTCACGAACACTCAGCCGGTCACTACGGCGTCTTGATGGGCGCGATGGGACTAGGCGCGGTCATCGGTGGACTCATGGTCGCGCGTCGTTCTCGTCCGACGCCCCAGTTGCTCGCCCTCATCATGCTGGGTTTCGGTGTGTCTATGACGCTGGCAGCCTTCGCGCCCACGGTGACGCTGGCCGAGATTTCGATGATTCCTACGGGCGCGTTTTCCATTGCTTTGATCTCCACGGCGAACTCACTGTTGCAGTTGAACTCCAGTGAGCAGATGCGTGGACGCGTGATGAGTCTCTACAGCATCGCGTTTCTTGGAACGACGCCGATCGGGGCACCCCTCGTCGGTCTCGTGGTGTCGTGGTCGAACCCCCGCGTCGGCATCTTCATGGGCGCGGTCTTTGCCGTGTTGACGAGCATCGGTCTCTTCGTACGACAGCGTCAGGAACTGCGCAACATGGCGACGTTGCAGTCCGCCTAAGAGTTCTGAACCTTGGGTTCCTTCGGTAGTCCGAGGGCACGCTCGCCAATGATGTTGCGCTGAATCTCGGCCGTTCCGCCCCAGATGGTCTCGGAGCGTGAAAAGAAGAACTGGGCCTGAAGGTCGGAGACGGGGTAGTCGGCTCGGCCGCGCCGAGGGACGCCCGAAGGCCCCGTGACCGGGCCTTTTCCGGTGAGGATCTGGGCCTCCATGCCGAGAATATCCATCGCGAGTTCCATCGACGAACGGTGGGCTTCGGACCAGAACATCTTGTTGCACGCGCCGAGCAGTGCCGCGTTATGGGTGTTGTTGAGCGCGTCGGTAAGTGAACGGTAGCCGTTGATCTCCATGATCTTCACCTTCGACCAGGCCTTCACTAATGCGTCGCGCACGAGGGCGTCGTCGTTCTTGTGCACGCGCTTGGTCTCTTTGACGACCATCTCCCACTCTTTGAGGAACCGGCGATAGCCCGTCGTGGCGGACGAGCCGCGCTCGAAGCCGAGCGTCGTCATGGCGACCTTCCAGCCGTTGTTGACGCCGCCGACGACGTTGCCCTTGGGCGCGCGGGCGTCGGTGAAGAAGACCTCGTTGAACTCCGCCGACCCGTCGACCTGGGTGATGGGGCGAACGTCGACACCTTCTTGGTGCATGGGCACGAGGAGGTAACTGATGCCCGCGTGTTGGGGCGCGGTGGGGTCGGTGCGCGTGAGGAGGAACACGTAGTCGGCGTGCTGGGCCTGGGTCGTCCAGACTTTCTGTCCGTTGATGACCCACTCGTCACCGTCGAGTACCGCGGACGTCTTCAAAGCCGCCAGGTCTGAACCCGAGTTCGGCTCGGAGAATCCCTGACACCAGGCGATTGACCCATTCAAGATCCCCGGGATGAACTCCTTCTTCTGTTCGTCGGTGCCCCACTGCAGGATCGTCGGGCCCACCAACGTGTCACCGAAGAAATCGGCGCGCATCGGCGTGTTGGCCTTGGCGAACTCTTCGTTCAAGACGACCTGGTCCATAAGCGTGAGTCCCTTACCGCCGTACTCGACGGGCCAGCCGGCGCAGATCCAGCCGCCCGCGAAGAGCTTCTGCGTCCAGGTCTCGTTGAAGTGCGCTCGCTCGTCCGCGCTCATCGAAAAGCCCGGTTCGAACCAGCCCTCGGGTAGATTCTCCTCGAGCCACGCGCGGATTTCCTTGCGAAATGACTCGGCTTCTTGAGGATAGGTGAGATCCATAGTCCGCATCGTACTCAAGGTGTCGGCGGCATTTTCGGGGCTATTTGTGGACTTTCTGGAATTGGAGGAGAATGGAAGACCCCAGTCATTAGGAAAGTTGCCCCTTGTCTCGCTCGCTCGCTGAAGCCATTGCCGCCATCAAGGCCTCCTGGGCGCTGAGTCGACGCACCACCCTGCCCACGCATGTCCCCGCGAGACCGGCCGAACCGGGGAAGTACCGCGTGGCCTTCCTGGTTTACCGGGGTAATCCTCGTTGCGGAGGCCAAGGTGTGTACACCCGTCACCTGACGCGTGAGCTCGTCGCCCTCGGACACAGCGTTGAGGTCTTCTCCGGTCCCCCCTGGCCCGAGTTGGACGAGGGCGTGGGCTTCACGGCCGTTCGAGGGCTTGATCTCTACCGCGACCCTGACCCATTTCGCATCCCGGCGCGAAGTGAATTCACGTCGCTGGCCGACGTCTCGGAGTTCGCTGTCATGATGAGCGCGGGCTTCGGCGAGCCACTGGCGTACTCGATGCGCATCGCGAAGATCCTGGCTCGTCGTCGCGGCGACTTCGACATCATTCACGACGATCAGTGCATGGGGCCGGGCATCTTGAAACTGCACAAGCAGGGTTGGCCGCTCCTCGAGACCTTGCACCATCCCATAACTGTCGACCGTTCCATCGCGCTCGATCACGCCGAGACCCGCTGGCAGCGTTTCACGACGCGGCGCTGGTTCGGCTTCCTCCGCATGCAGGTGCGCGTCGTCAAGCAACTCCCGGCCGTGTTGACGGTGTCGCACAACTCCAAGATCGACATCAATGCCCAAATGGGCGTGGCGCTAGGTCGCCTCACCGTCGTGCCGGTGGGCGTCGACCAGGACGTCTTCAAGCCCTACGACGACGTGGTGAAGAAGAAGGGCCGATTGATGGTCACTTCGAGCAGCGACGTGCCCATGAAGGGACTCGTGCCCCTCCTCGAAGCCATCGCCAAACTACGCGTCGAGCGCGACATCGACCTGATCGTCATCGGTCAGCCCCAGCCCAAGGGTCGCGTCGCGATGGCCCTGGATCGTCTCGGACTGACGGACATCGTCACCACTATCTCGGGCGTGAGTGACGAGGAGCTGGCGCGGCTCTACGGCGAAGCCGAGATAGCCATCGTGCCCAGCCTCTACGAAGGGTTCTCACTGCCGGCCATCGAAGCGATGAGCTGTGGGGTGCCGGTCGTGGCGACGACGGGCGGGGCCCTCCCCGAGGTCGTGGGCACGAGTGGTGAGACGGGACTCCTTGTCGAGCCAAACAATCCCGAGGCGCTCGTCGCGGCCATTAGCCAACTTCTCGACGACGCCGAACTTCGCGAACGCCTGGGCGCCAACGGGCGCCGTCGCGTGATGGAACGATTCACGTGGAAAGTGACGGCCCGCGGCACGGCGGCCTGTTACGACGCGATCTTGAAGGGCCGTCCCCTTCCTGACTCCATGTCCTTTGACTGATGCTGACCGCTAAGTACGAAGAGCTCGGCCTTAAGGCCGGCGACAAGGTTCTCGACCTGGGCTGTGGTTTCGGTCGTCACGCCTTCGAGGCGGCGCGTCACGGCGCCAGCGTCGTGGCGCTCGACGCGGGACGTGACGAAGTGGAAGGGGTCGCCGCGACGTTCGCCGCGATGCTCGGGGCGGGAGAGTTAGCGAAGGGTTCACTGCACGCCAACGTCGTCCAAGGTGACGCCCTGCATTTACCGTTCCCCGACGGCTCGTTCGATCGAGTCATCTGTTCTGAGGTGCTTGAGCACATTCCCGACGATGTCGCGGCGATGCGCGAGTTGGCGCGAGTCCTTAGACCCGGCGGCACGATGGCGATCACCGTCCCGCGTTTCGGCCCGGAGTTGATCAACTGGGCGCTCTCGGACGAATACCACAACGTGCCCGGTGGACATATCCGCATCTATCGCCGCTCGGTACTCAACGAACGACTGGCGTCGACTGGACTCGTCGTGACGCGACACCACTACGCGCACGGGCTCCACAGTCCCTACTGGTGGTTGAAGTGTTTCGTGGGTACGACCAACGACGAACATCGACTCGTGAAGCGTTATCACCAACTACTGGTGTGGGACATCATGAAAAAGCCCCGCACGACGCGTTACGCCGAACGGGTGCTCTCGCCACTCATGGGTAAATCCATCGTGGTCTACCTGCGTAAGCCTCGATGAGTTCGACAACGAGTTCACTCGGCGGCGTGCCCGGCGTCATCACCAGCGAAGAGTTGGCCTTGACGGCCGGTCACTTGGCGTCCTTGCAGTTGAGCAGCGGACAGATTCCCTGGTTCGACGGGGGACACAGCGATCCGTGGAATCACGTCGAGGTCGCAATGGCACTCACCATCAGCGGTTACGAACCCGAAGCGCGCGCGGCCTATCGCTGGCTCGAAGCCACACAACTCGGCGACGGGAGCTGGTTCAACTACTACGTGGGCGATAGGGTGAAGGACACGCGCCTCGACACGAACGTGTGCGCCTACGTAGCGGCGGGCCTCTATCACTACGTGCTCGCGACTGGTGACGTGGACTTCGCGCGAGAACTGTGGCCGGTCGTCGAGCGCGCTCTCGAGTTCGTGCTCCGCTGGCAATTGGCTGATGGCACGATTCGTTGGTCCCTCGACGCCCAAGGTCGACCGGAGTCCTACGCGTTGTTGACGGGATCGTCCTCGATCTTTCACGCGTTGTGCTGCGGCGTCGCACTCGCGGAGCGTCTCGACCTGTCCAAGCCCGAGTGGGAACTTGCGGCTGGTCGTCTCGGCCATGCCGTGGCGCACCACCCGGGCGCCTTCGCGCCAAAGAACGAGTTCGCGATGGACTGGTACTACCCGATCTTCTCCGGCGCGTTACGTGACGGCGCTGGCGAGAAGCGAATTGACGCTGGCTGGGAACGTCACGTGATGGACGGGCTCGGCGTGCGGTGCGTGTCGACCAACGATTGGGTGACGGCGGCCGAAACGGCGGAGTGCGTCCTCGCGCTCGACGCGCTCGGCTTCACTACGAAGGCGCTCGACCTTTTTAGTTACACGCGCCTGCATCGTCGCGACGACGGTGCCTACTGGACGGGGATCGCCTACCCCGACCGCGTGACCTTCCCCGACCGTGAGACCACGTCCTACACCGCAGCAGCCGTGCTCTTGGCCGCGGACGCGCTCAGTTCGTCGTCGCACGCGGCCGGCATCTTTCGCCACGACGAACTTCCTTCGCCCCTCGATCTCGCCGAGCCGGGCTGTCCTCTCCGCTAAGCGACGCAAGAGAGAACGCGGAGCGAACCTTCGTTGCCGCGTTCGATGAAGCGCCCGCTGTCGAGCGCAGCGCGGTAGATCTCGTAGGGCGCCTGTCCGCCGTCTTTTGGGTCGGCGAAGACGTCGTGAATGAAAAGAAGCCCATTGGCGATCACTTTTGGCGACCAGGCCTCGTAGTCGGCCCACGCCACGTCGCGCGCGTGACCCCCGTCGATGAAAAGGACGTCTAGGGGTTGCGCGAAATGTCGCGCTACGACCGTGGAGTGCCCGACGAGACCGACGATGGTCTCTTCGAGACGCGCCGAAGCAATCGTTCGCTGCCAACTCAGTAGCGTATTGAGACGTCCGTCGAGGGGGTCGACGAGCGTCGAGTCGAAGTGTTCCCAACCCGCTTGATTCTCTTCACTGCCGTGGTGGTGATCGAGGGAGTAGAGAACACTCTCGGTCGCTTCGGCGGCGTTGCCCAGGTAGAGCGCGGACTTACCGCACCACGCGCCCACTTCGAGCCACGTGCCGCCCGGCACGCGCCGTCCGTACTCAAGCGCGACCTCGTACAGCGCGAGCCCTTCGTTCGTCGGCATGAAGCCCTTGGCCCCTTCGGCCAAGTCCAACAGCTCTTCGCGCCGACTCACGATCTGGCCAGTGAGATCAAGGTGTAGACACCCAGTCCCGTGAAGATGATTCCTCCGCCGAATCGGATCCACTTGAGGGGCACGACCCGCTGGAGTTGTTGGCCACCGTAGGCGCCGATGAACGAGACGGTGATCATGGCGAGCGAACCGGCGAGGAAGACCTCGAGGGGTTGATGGGTCTTCACGGTGAAGTTGGCCGCTTGGATCTGGGTGAGGTCGCCGAACTCGGCGACGAAGATGACCGTGAAGGCGGTCACGATCTCTTTGAGTCTCGTCGAGGCATGCTCGCTCGCCGCCTCGCGACGGCCCGACTCTTCGGCTTCGGATTCGCGAGAGAACAGCAGGTACGCCCCACCCCCTAAGAACAGCAAGGCGACGATGACGTCCTTCACGTGCACGGGGAGTAACGTCAACAGCCCTCCGGCCGCGACGGCAAGACCCATCTGTACGACGAAGCCGCACGACGCGCCGATGACGATGGACGATGGCCGCGCGCGCGTACTCATCACGATCGTCGCGATCATGGTCTTATCGGGTAGCTCCAATACGAGCATCACAGCGAAGATGCCGAGAAACGCCCCGACGTTCACGAATAGGTCTTAGAACTGTTCGCGCATTGCCGCCGCGAAGACGAGTCCGACGCGCATGCGTTCGAGGTCTTGCTCCACCGTACGTTGCCCACCGAAGACCGGGTGTTCGGTGTGGAACTTCTCGACCTCGTCGGCGAGCGCTTCGTCGCGAATGAATGTAGGTACCCCGAGGGCCAGGCGCGAGTGAGAGTTCTGCGGGAACTTCTCCATCGCGTCGTCCCAACGACTGGCCATGTACCGCCATACGGTGGGACCGGTGACGGCATTGCGCGAAAGCAGGGCGAGCACGACCGCGGCGTCTTGATTGCGGAACTCGCTGAAACACTTCTCGGCCGCGTCGAGGGCGGCGCGTTCGTCGGGGAACTCGGGGATGCCGCGCCACAAGTAGCGCTGCGCGTCTTGGGGTGTCGCGGCGCGGCGGTAGCGCTCAAGGAATGTTTCGTAGTCGCCGGGGCGGTTCTGGCGAGCGACGATGCGCAGGATTGCGTTCGCCAGGTTGCCGTCGAGGTCGTTGGCCTCACATCGTCGGACCGCTTCGGCCCTGATGGTCTCGTCGCCGCCGATGGTGCCGAGGACGCTGAGCACGATCGCACGGACCTGGGGCGTGAGTTCGCTCTCGCCGGGCGTGGCGTCCCAACCGAGGCGGGCGAACTGCGGATCGAAGAGGTTGCGTACCTGCTGGACGAACACACCGCGTTGATCCGCGTCGAGGGCGCGGTCGACGAAGTCGACGGCGCTGGCGACCGATCCCCACGGCGTGGGCTCATCCTGATTCCCTAGTCCTTGAGCCATCGCGAGGAAGTCTTTCCAGTCGATCTGACCAGCGAAGAGAGAGGCCCAACCGTCGGCAATGAACGTCGCGCGTTCGAGCTCTTCGAGTTCATCGATGTGATCTGCCAGAGCCGCGAGTTCAGCCCTGCCGTAGCGCGAACGAAAGACGCCCGAACCGCCCGCGTTGACGACGACGGGCGCGGCGTCATTCACATTGATGGGTTCGTCGAGCAGTAGGTGGCGACTCGGTTCGCCGCCGCTAAGTGAACGCGTCAGCACCGGCACCATCCACGATGAGCCAATCGCGCTCGGGCCCTTGGCGTTGCCGTAGGCGAAGGGCTGCTGCGTGATTTCTCCGTTCGCCAACGTCACGAGTGGGTGACCGCCCTGGAGGATCCAGGTGTTCATGACGTCACGCACCGGCTGCTTCGAAATCTCCTCGAGGGCGTCCCAGAGGTCGTTGGTGACCGTGTTGGCGTAACTGTGCTTAGTCAAGTAGTGACGGATACCGTCGCGAAACGTGTCCGCGCCCAAGTACTGCTCGAGCATGCGAAGGACTGAGCCGCCCTTCTCGTAGGTAAGAAGGTCGAACATGCCGCGCGTGTCGTCGGGCGAGATGACCTCGTACTCGATGGGTCGCGTGGAGCGCAGCCCGTCGATCTGGAGTGCGGCGTCGCGGTCGGTACCGAAGCTGACCCACATCTTCCACTGAGGACGGAACTCGTTGGTGCAGAGAATCTGCATGAATGTGGCGAAAGCTTCGTTGAGCCAGATGCCCTGCCACCACTCCATAGTGACGAGGTCGCCGAACCACATGTGGGCGATCTCGTGGGCGACGACTTCGGCGATGCGTTGCATCTCGGCGAGCGACGCCTCTTTCGGGTCGATCAGTAGGTCGGCCATTCGGTACGTGATGAGGCCGAGGTTCTCCATCGCCCCGGCCGCGAAGTCGGGGATGGCGGCCATGTCGAGTTTGTCGCCGGGGTAATCGATGTTGAAGTACTTCGAGAAGAATCGCAACGCGAAGGCGCCCGAATCGAGGGCGAGCTCGGTCAGGTGTCCCTTGCCCACGGGATAGATGATGCGAAGCGGCACGCCGTCGACGTCGAGCGCGGCGGTCTCTTCGAAGGGACCAACGATGAAGGCGACGAGGTACGTCGACATCCTCATGGTCGGCGTGAAGCTGACGGTGCGCTGTCCGTTGTGCAGATCGGTGTCGGCGCTGACGGGGGAGTTGGAGTACGCCGCGAGGTGACTGGGGATCGTGAGGTTGATTTGGTAGGTCGCCTTGAATGCCGGCTCGTCCCAACAAGGAAAGGCGCGACGTGCGTCGGTGTTCTCGAACTGCGTTGTGGCGATGGTGTAGTCGACGCCTTGGTCGTCGGTGTAGGTCGAACGGTAGAAGCCGTGCAGTTGGTCGTTCAAAATCCCGTCGAAGGCGATCTCCACGACGGCGGGCCCCGCGGGCACGTCACGGTCGAAGTTGAAGGTCACGGTCTCGTAGGTGTCGTCGAGGTGGTGTTCTTGCGAGCGGTAACTCGTGCCGTCCGCGCTGATCGTGGCGGCCCCGAGTTCGAGGTCCACCGCGTTCATCTTCAACTCACTTACGGATACGTGGATGTCGACGTCAATTTCGACGCGTCCCGAGAAGGTGAAGGCTTCGAGGTCAGGGGTAAGAAAGACCCGGTAAGCCGAGGGGACGACACTTCGGGCGAGGCGGTAGGGGTTAGAAGATGAACTCATGTGGAAATACACTAGGGCGAAATCTTCTACGCTCGCTAAGTGACATCTACACCCACGCCCGTTTCGCTACGTATGAAACCGGGCCCCCATCGACTCGCGGTAACCGGCATTGGCAATGCCATGCTCGACATCATCAGCCAAGATGATCACGAGGTTTTTCGCACGCTCGGCCTCGTAAAGGCCGCGATGTCCCTCATTGACGAGGATCAGCTCGACGTCTTTTACAACGCCATGGGCCCAACCATTCAAATGTCCGGGGGATCGGTCGCCAACTCCATCGCCGGAGTCGCCGCACTCGGCGGGACTTGCGGCTACATCGGCAAAGTTGCCGACGACGAGTTCGGCGAGCGTTTTCGACACGACCTCAAGTCGATGGGCGTCGAACTCGATCTGGCCGTCGCGAATCCCGACGAAGGCGCCACCGGGCGCTGTCACGTGTTCATCACGAGCGACGCGCAACGCACCATGGCGACGTACCTCGGGGCCTCGAACAAGCTGAACGTCAGTGATATCAAGGAAGATCTCATCGCGCGCTCAGAGATCACCTACGTCGAGGGCTACCTCTTCGACCTGCCGCCCGCTAAGGAGTCCATTCGAAAGGTCGTCAACTTCGCGCACGAGCACGACTCGATGGTCGCGCTTTCGCTGTCCGACATGTTCTGCGTCGACCGCCATCGCCGAGATTTCCTCGACCTCGTGACGAGTGATATCGACGTGCTCCTCGCCAACGAAACCGAGATTCTCTCGCTCTTTCAGTTCGAACACCTCGAACAGGCCTTCGGCGCGCTCGAGGAGATCGGTGTGCTCGCAGTCGTCACGCGCGGGCCAAAGGGCGCCGACGTTTCGACAGTGTCGGGCGTCGTCAGCGTGCCCGCAACGGAAGTCGAACACGTCGTCGATCAAA
>PLNQ01000183.1 GCA_003141815.1 Acidimicrobiaceae bacterium
TCTTGTTGTCGGGCGGTGCGTCGAGCCTTTGCGTGTTGCCAGAACAGCCTCTGACGCTCGAGGAGCTTCGCGGCGTCTGGGACGCGGCGATGACCTCGGGCGTCGACATCACCACCCTCAACCGGCTGCGCGCGTCGACGTCGGCGATCGCGGGCGGGGGAGTCCTTCGTCGCGTACGCACTTCTCGTTCGCAGAGTCTTATCCTGGTCGACAACGTGATTTCAGGACCCTCGTGGGTGGCGTCGGGACTTACGTACGACTACCAGCCGTCGACGACCGAGGTGACGGCACTGCTCCGGCGCTTTGGTCTCCAAGCCACGCCGTTGGGCCGTCGACTTCTGGAGGCAACGTTGCATCGGGCGCAGGCCATGACGACACCGACCACGCACCACGAGAACACCGTGCTCGCCGAGCCCTCGATGATGCTCGACGTCGCGGTCGCCGAGGCGCAGCGCCGTGGTTACCGAGTCGTCGACTTGGGCAGTCGCGTGCACGGTGACGTCACGGACGTGAGCGAACAGTGGGCGCGGGTTCTCCGAGCTGAGGCTCCGCCGAGCGACGCGGTCGCGGTCGTCGGCGTGGGCGAAGTGACGGTGAGAGTGCGCGGCACGGGCACGGGCGGACGATGCCAAGAGCTTGCGTGGTTCATGGCGAAGGAAATGGACGAACTTGGACGTGACGCGGTCTTCGTGGCGCGAGCGTCGGACGGTCGGGACTTCGTCGAAGGCGTCGGTGGCGCGTGGGTGGAACGTTCGACCATGGAACGCGCGCGTCGTCTCGGCATTGACTGGGCAGCGATTGCGCAAGCGAACGACAGCCACTCGGCATTACGAGCCCTCGGCCAGTTGCTCGACGGAGGTCACACGGGTTGGAATCTCTGCGACCTCTACGTCGCGCTGACGTGATGGATCGGGCGAGAAGAAGCATCGACGTTGATACGCTCTGGTGAGTTGTCGACCCGAAATCGTGTTTCGTCACGTTGGAGAGGAATGTCGTGAGTGCAATCCCTGAGGGCAATGGTGCCCCGAAAGAACGCGTTGGTTTCGTTGGACTTGGGACCATGGGCGCGTTCATGGCGGCCAACCTGGCCCGAGCGGGCTTTCCCCTCAGGGTGTGGAATCGAACGGCCGGGCGAGCAAGCGAGCTGGTGGCGCTCGGTGCGACCGAGGTAGCAAGTCCGGCCGCGCTGGGCGGTGCGTGCGACGTGGTCGTCGCGTGTTTGACCGACTCGCCTCAGGTCGAAGAAGTTCTCTTTGGCCCCGACGGGCTCGCGGAGGGTCTGGCCCCGGGAACGCTCTTCATCGACTGCTCGACACTCAGTCCCCTCAAAGCCAGCGAGTTCGCTCAGCGCTTGACGCAGCAGAACGTCTCGATGCTCGACGCGCCGGTGTCGGGAGGATCGGAGGGCGCAAGGAACGCGACGCTCTCGATCATGGTCGGGGGAGCGGATGCGGACTTTGAGCGGGCGCAGAGCATCCTTGGCGCGATGGGTCGCACGATCACGCACTTGGGCCCCGTCGGCGCCGGTCAGTGGGCCAAGGCCATCAACCAAGTGATTCTGTCAGGTGTCTACTTGGGCGTCGCCGAAGGCGTCACGCTCGGCCTCAAGGCCGGTCTCGACGTCGAGCGCGTGTTGTCGGCGTTGAAGGGCGGCGCCGCCGGATCGTGGATCCTTGAGAACCGCAGCGATCGGATGATTCGTGACGACTATCCCCTGGGCTTCAAGATTTCGCTCCACCGCAAGGACTTGGGAATTGGTCTCGATCTCGCCAGAAGCGTCGGGGCCGTTCTTCCGGTGGCTTCGCTCGCCGCCACGTTCGAAGACGGGTTGATCACCCAGGGCTACGGCGACGATGACAACTCGGCCCTGGCTCGACCCATTCGAAAACTCTCGGGCCTCTAACCCGGGCACTACACGCGAGCAGTGTCGCGTCGATACACGCGCGCCGCGAGTCTCGCCGACACTATCGACCACACCGCCAACACGATCCATGCTTCGCCCGGCCACGCGTTGCCGCCGCCAAGGGCCGACCTCCCCGCCTGGACGGCCTCGGCCGGCGTTGCGCCAAAGAGCGACACCGTTCCCGAATCGGGCCGGGTGAGCCCGAGCATCATGTCGATGGTGGTCGATTTGCCCGCGCCGTTGGGTCCGAGGAGGGCGAGGGTCTCGCCCGGGTTAATGGAGATGGTCACGCCCCGAACGGCTTTGACGTCGCCGTAGGACTTGGTGAGGTCGGTGAGGAGAATTTCGCCCTTGCGGGTGTCGCTCGTGACCATTTGTCTACTTTAGATTCGTCACGTCACGAGAAGAGAACTCGCGGGCGGCGTCCGCGCCAACTTACGTTCGCTTGAACCCACCGAGAACGCGAAGTGAGCCCACGAGGGCACTCGAAAGTCCGAGGAGCATCAAGAGACCGGCCACGTCGAGTGCCGGCGGCAGTGCGTTCGAGGTTGCGATGATTCCGTTGCCGATGCTGTTAGCCAATACGTGAGGGGCGTAGATCGCTTCGCTCGCCCACCAGAGCGCCACGCCAGCCGCAATCACTCCCATCAACGACGTCAGACCGAGGGCCATAGATGACAAAAGGCGCAGAGTCCGACGAGAGAGGTCGAGTCGGCGGGTGACGGTGATCACGGTCGACGTCACCGTGGCAATGGCCACGAGGATCACGAAACCCGTGAAGAGGACCCCAACGCCGTAGGGAACCATTCCACCGTTACGTTGATGGAAGTTCAAGTGCTGGGCCCAAAGCGCTAGGCCGGCCGTTGACGCCGTCGCAGCGCCGAGCGTGAGCGCGCCCCGTAGTACCGGTTGACGGATCGATGACCAGCCCTGTGCCCGCACGAGGTGGATTACGACGGGAACAACGAGGGCCGCGGCGACGAGGACGACGATCGCGCCGACGACGCCCGCCCACTGGACGGCGGTGACGCCAATGCTGGGCACCGTTCGATGCGCCACGGGGGTCGCGACGTTCCAATGCTCAATGAACTTCGCGAATACTGCCCCGGCGACGACAAAGAGCGACCAACCGCACAGAACGAGCAACGATCCAGCACGAAGCCGATCGTTCGAGCTCGTTGTCTCACCTAATACCCCGACCTCTCGGGCACGTTCTAGTGCGCCCGCTCGGGCGAGCGAGGCTCGAATTCGAAGCGGCACCGGGTTCTCGCCGTAGGTGTCCTCCAAGAGCGCGGCCAAGCCCTGGCCGTAGCGCCCGCGCCAGTTCGCTGGGTACCAACGAAGGATTCGATCGTAGCGATTGGTCTCTTTCATTGCGTTATTCCACCAAATAAGGGACCGAGATCGGGCCGCAGAGCCAAAACCCTCAGTCGCAGGCGCGCTGCCCCTTCGTCGGCTAACGCGCGCATGTTGCGAACGGCCGACTCGAGTGCCGTGCGTCCACTGGCCGTGATTTGGTAGGGCTGGCGACGGTCATCGCTCGGAACAGGAGCGATTAGGCCACGTTCTTCAAGCCTCGAAATGGCGCCGTAGAGAGTTCCGGGACCAAGAGCGACGCCGGCAAACGCTTCGACGTCCTTCGCGAGTGCGTAGCCGTGTTTCTCACCCGATGCGAGGCTTGTGAGAATCAGAAATGCTGGCTCACTCTGGCGCCCTAATTCACTGTTCGTTGGAGAAGTTCGTTTGGCCATAGCGCCGAGACTACTACGTCTGACGTACTAGTCAAGGGCAAGTTGAAACGAGTTGCAATCGATGGGCCTGCGCATAGAAATGATCGACGAACCTCACCTATCGAGACCACGGTGATGTTTGGCGAATAGTACGTCAGAAGAATATGAATTAGCGCGAACACCAAATCGACGCAGCGATCGACATATTCGCAGAAAGAGCGCGGCAAAAAGTCACTGGGACGTGGCCCGCCCCCGCAAGGGCATGTTGGGGAAGACCACCTCAGCTGAGCACTGAGAAACGCCTCCGAATGAATCGAAGGGTGAAGACATCATTCCCGACAAAAATCGGAAAACAGCCTTGTTGTCGTTCATTTGTCGAGGTATTGGGAGCCTCGTGTCAGTTCGATCAAGAATCGCTAAATTCGGGATCCATTTCGACGTCGAACGAGAAGAGGCTGGCAATATCGGTGCGGTCAAACTCGGAATTGATCGCCGATACTTCGGTCGCTGCGTCGAGAAAGGACGCACGTAGTGCGACGCGTTTGATGTGGCGTGACCGCTGTCGTGGCCGATTGCCCGAACGAAGACGTCGGGTCTGAATGCAATTCCCTTGTTGATTTCAATTACTTAGAAAATCACAGGAAGCGCCGTGTTTCGTTGCGAGTTTTAGTGAATGATGTCGGAGTACTTCGGAATTCTCGGAGTCGGTACTCAGTGCTCAGCTGAGGTGGTCATTCCCAAAAACCTTGCGGGGAAGGGCCACGCCTTTACTGCGTTCAAATTTCTTGCCACGACGTGAATGTCGTTTCGATGTTAACGCTCGACCATCGTTGAAGTGGTCGTTGTCGCTGGGATTTCATTGAACGAAAACGTCGCCGGTACCTTGGGTCAACAATTTCTGATTCTTTCCAGAAGATTCTTATGTCGAGTCGCGTGCGGTCGAGAAACGTTCGCGATGAGGAGTGCTTCGTAGATTCGCTGCTACGAGTCAAGTTCGGACAAGTTCTGGAATCAATAAATCACTACTCAATCACAACGAAATCTCTACCATTTGACAAAATGCACCGAAAGTGCAATAGTCAATCTTCGCAAGGGCAGATGTTGGAGAGCACCATGAACTTGTCTGGTTTTGCGTCGACGTTGAGCGCCGGGACGACGTCACTCCCGTCGTTGGGCGTGACACGTGATCAACGCGATTCCGCGGTTCCTGACTCTTCCGTCGCTCAAAGTACGTTGTCGCTTGCGATGATCCGAGAAGCATTCAAGGGACTTCTCGTTGCTTCCGAAAGGTCGTATTCGTCGAGTGCCGAACAGCGAGGCGTACTTGAGCACTCCATCGAGCAAAGTCGACCGCTCGATGGACAGTCCGCTGTCTTTCAAGAAGAAAAGTACTCTTTTAAATCTGTTCTTGAAGCTGAGCACAACGATCCAATCTCGACCCCTCGGAGGTTTCGAGAGTCGTACGTGGCGCCGAAAGCGTTTTCCAACATTCCATCCGACGCCGTCTCGGACAGCTGAGCGATAGGTAAATCAATATGAATCGTTCTCTCCGACAGTTTCCGCCAACTCTTTTGTTGGATGCTGCGCCGCCGGGGTTAGATGCGAGTAGTGCGGGCGCGGCTCCAGGCTCCTTTCGATCTCTGTCGACGCCACAGACCATTGCATCGACGACCCCATCTCCGGGTGCGATGTCCGGCTCCTACGTTCTCCTACGCGGGATAACTTCCAGAGGCGTCACGTTCAACGTGTCGACCGGCGTCTCGTCGGGTAGTCCGGACGGTGATTCACACGGTGACGACACCATCGCCATCACCGCTGCGAACGCGAACGGTTCCACCACGCAGACGCTCACGTCGAGAGTGTTGGCGCACTAATTCTCTCGCCGGTAGGGGGACTTCGCCCCTTACCGGCGAGTCGTTCGAGTCGGCATCACTGCGATGTGCGTACGTCATGAGCGTTGCTCAGTGCGTCGCACCATCCGGGCGTACCCGACCACTTGCCGGGGAACCTGTCGACGTGCGGCAACACTATGACCATTGTCAGCTGGGTACCGCCGCCGGCGTCGGATGAAACGCGCCGTTGAACTACGAGCGATTCGATGGGTTGATCTTTTGACAACCGACAGCGTCACTACTCCAGAGGTTCCCCAATAGTGGCGAGAAGTGTCACCGGGTCAGTTAGGTCTCTCACTTGTGATCCGGGGCCAGACGCCTCGAAGGTTCTTGGCACCGAGGAAGTGAAACCATTGGCCTAGACGAGGGTTGCGACCACGAGTCCGGTGTTGCTTGGAATCGTCGTTCCGCCAGAGGTGACCGCGCCGTTCCCCTGCACTGTGATCGTGTAGCCCTTGACGCCAAGAGCCGCCAGACGCAGTCTCAAGTAGGCTTCGACCGCGCTTGCTCGGTGCTGGCTCAGGTTGATGTTCGCCGCCCAGAGCGACTCGTTTCGTGCGTCAGCCGCGGACAAAGTATCGCCGTAGCCGACGAGAAGGATCTCCGTGTCGTGATTGGTCTTTACTGTGTTCGCCAAGGTTCCAATCTGCCCTTCGAGGGTCAGTGAGAGCGCCGCTGATTTGAGAGAGAAGGGTCCCAGGTTCGCCTTTGCCGGTATCGCCGGAATTACGACAACCTGATGGCGACGCCACTGAGCGTAAAGAGTGGTCGTCGCCCTGAAGGCATACCTCGCGCCGTTCGCGTAGCGCGTACCTGATCCGTTGGCCACCGTATTCCAGTCGACGAAGGTGTAACCCCGGCGCGTGAATCGATTGCTCGTTAGTGCCGTTGACGCGTTCTTACGTTCCGCCGCCATCGTGCCCTTGCCGCCATTGGCGTCGAAGTTCACCGTGACCATGAGGTTGCTGACGGTGAGGGTGTACGTCCACGTGCCGGTGTTGCCGGAGGTGTCACTATCGGTACCGGACACGGTGTACGAACCGGCGGCCAAGGTTCCCTTCGTCGTGATGGCGCCGCCGCTGGAAACGCTAAGGCCCGTGCTCGACTCGGTCGTGGCAAAAACTACCGCGCCGGTATTGTTGCTGACGGCAATGGAACCGGGAAAGAAGATATTGGACACCGCAGTCGTCGTCGCGCCCGAGGTGGGCGACGTCTGAACGATGCCGTTGGTGACGGTGAGAGTGTACGTCCACGCGCCGGTGTTACCAGTCGTGTCGTGGTCGGTGCCCGAGATGGTGTAGTGACCCACGCTCAAGGCGCCTGTGGTAGAGATGTGGTTGCCGCTGAGCGTGAGGCCGGCCGACGTGTTCGTTGCGACGAAGGTGACCGTGCCGACGTTGTTCGTGACGTTGAGGGGCCCTGAATTAAACGCGGTCGACGCCGCCACCGTCGTCGTACCCGAGGTCGGGGACGTTTGGGTGAGTGCATTAGGAGTGGGCGGGTTGTCGTTGACCGTGACCGTGACCGTGAGCGTGTACGTCCACGTGCCGGTGTCGCTGGTTGTGTCGTGGTCCGTCCCTGAGACGGTGTAGGAACCTGCGGCCAACTGACCCGTCGTCGTGATGACGCCGCCGCTGCTCACGTTGAGGCCCGTACTCGTGACGGTGGTGACGAAGGTGACCGTGCCGGTGTTGCTGACGGCGATGGAACCGGGGTTGAAGGTGCTTGACGCCGACACCGTCGTCACGCCCGTCGTCGGCGACGTCTGCGTGATCGTGGTACCGGTGACAGTGACGGTGAGCGTGTAGCTCCAGGATCCAGTGTCGCCTTCGGTGTCGCCGTCGGTTCCGGAGACCGTGTAGGAGCCCGCGCTTAAAGCGGCACTCACGAGGACCTGGCCCGAAGCGTTCACGGAGAGGTTGGCACTATTGCTCGTGTTTTGGGTATAGATCACGGTGCCGTTGTTACCTGAAACATGCAACGTATCGGTGAATCCGTTCGAGCTTGCGGTCGTGGTCGTGCCAGTAGTCGGCGACGTTTGCGTGATCGGTGAGGCGCCGACTGTGAGCGTGTAAGACCAGTTGCCGGTGTCGCTGCCGGCGTACGATCCCGAGACCGTATAACTATTAACGGCGAGCGTGGCGTTGACGAGGACCTGGCCCGAAGCGTTGACCGAGAGGCTGGCGCTGGTACTCGTGCTTTGCGAGAAAGTCAGGACACCACTGCTGCCCGAACCATTTAACTGATCGGTGAATCCGTTCGAGCTTGCGACCGTGGTCGTGCCACTCGTCGGCGAGGTCTGGGTGATAGCTGCCGCCGACGCCAAGGGTGCCACGGCGACGGTGCTGGCGGATGAAAGGGCAAGGACGCTGAGGAATGCCGCGGCCCTCACCAAAATCGCCCTCGCTGCCATGTGCGCAACCTAGTACCAAGTGGGAGAAGGGAAAAGGGCGAGCGCGCGTCAGCGGGAGCTCGCTCCCGCTGACGCGACGTCACTCGTGACCTCATCGGAGGTACCGTCTTCTACCAGCGATTTTCGCCGTCGGCGGACACCAAGTGGGCAACTCTTTCGTAGGGAGCGAACGCGGCTGACCTGCTTTGTGTTGAGTGCGTTCGCGTCTTCGAGTGCAACTTTACGAATGGGCCGAGAACTGTCTACGCTCTCGATTGAGCATCGACGATTAACTCTTTCGCTTTTTCTTCTTCCCTTTTTTCTTTTTCTGCTTCGGCATATCAGACCTGGTCCGAAGGCTCGAAACGTCGAGATGTTCGGAAATGATTCGAGCATTCGTCTCGGTGGGCACCTCGCTAACGTCGGGCACCTCGCTAATTTCGGGCACTTCGGGCACTTCGGGCACTTCGGGCACTTCGGGCACTTCGGGCACTTCGGGCACCTCGGGCACGGCGGGCACCTCGGGCACGTCGGGAATTTCTG
>PLNQ01000150.1 GCA_003141815.1 Acidimicrobiaceae bacterium
CGGTCGCATCGTTCACCCCGTCGTTGCCGCCGCGCTCGACACATCTGTATCCGCCATCTAGAAGAGGAAGATCAATATGACAACATCGCAGTCCGAACTCTTGAGCCGGCACCGCAAAGTGATGCCGAGTTGGCTCTCGTTGTACTACGACGAACCACTGGAACTCGTCAGTGGCGAGGGCCGACACGTCCACGATTCGAATGGAACGAGTTACCTCGACTTCTTCGGCGGAATACTCACGACCAGTACCGGGTACAACGTTCCCGAGGTCGTCGACGCGATCCGAGAACAGGCGGGACGGATGTTGCATACCTCCACCCTGTACCTCATCCGGCCAATGATCGAGTTGGCGGAACGGATTTCCGAACTCTCGACAATTTCCGACGCCAAAGTGTTCTTTGTCAGTTCCGGCACTGAGGCGGTGGAGACCGCCCTGATGATTTCGTGCTCGGCACGCTCATCGAATCAGGTGCTAGCGCTGCGCAACAGTTACCACGGTCGTTCGTTCACCGCGATGTCGGTCACGGGGAATCGATCGTGGTCGTCCTCGAGCCTGAGCCCACTGAACGTCAGCTACGTACAGAGCGGGAACAGGCTGCGCAGCCCCTTCGGTCAGCTCTCGGATAAGGAATTCATCAACGCGTGCGTCAGAGATTTGCGTGACGTCATCGAGACCACTACCTCGGGCGACGTGGCTTGCATGATCGCCGAGCCGATTCAAGGGGTTGGCGGATTCATCGTGCCCCCCGACGGATTCTTTGGGGCGATGAAAAAGGTGCTCGACGAGTACGGAATCCTGTTTATTTCCGACGAGGTCCAAACCGGCTGGGGCCGGACCGGTGAACACTTTTGGGGTTTTCAGGCGCACGACATCCAGCCTGATCTTCTCACTTTCGCCAAGGGTCTCGGCAACGGGCTCGCTATCGGTGGCGTGGTTGGGCGGCCCGAATTGGTCGATTCGGTGCGAGCCAATTCAATCTCTACGTTCGGGGGCAACCCACTGTCGAGTGCTGGCGCGTTGGCTAACCTCAACTACATTCTCTCGCACGATCTCCAGCGCAACGCGTTGAAGGTGGGCAACTATCTCCGCGATCAACTTCAAACGCGCGCCGGAGATTTCGATGTGGTGGGTGAGATTCGCGGTAGAGGACTGATGATCGGAGTCGAATTGGTCGAACCTGGGTCGCTCGTTCCGAATTCTCTCGCCGCTCAGTCGGTGCTTGAAGCGTGCCGACGTGGCGGCGTGTTGATCGGAAAGGGTGGCCTCTACAACAACGTGTTGCGGATCGCTCCGCCGATGAGTGTCACCATGGATGAAGCAGCTACCGCCATTGAAGTGCTGACCGAGGCGTTGCGCGACGCTGATCAAGCCGTCCAAGGACACAGTGCAGAGACGAGGATTCTCGTATGAAGCGAATTACCCACTGGATCGACGGCCAGTTGTGGGTCGGTGAAGCGAAGCGCCACGGCAAGGTCTTCGACCCGGCCACCGGCGTGCAGACCGGTGAAGTTGACTTTGCCACCGACGCCGAAGTGGACGCCGCGGTCGCCGCGGCTACTGCCGCCTTCCCCGCCTGGCGTGCTACGTCGTTGGCAAAGCGAACAACTGCACTGTTCGCGTTGCGTGAACTGCTCGCCACTCACATCGACGAGGTCGCGGCCATTCTGACCAGCGAGCACGGCAAGGTTAAAAGCGACGCCGCCGGCGAAGTGGCCCGAGGACTCGAAGTAGTTGAGTTCGCGTGCGGGATCGCTCAGCTCTTGAAGGGTGAGTTCACCGAGAATGCATCGACTGGAGTGAACGTGCACTCACTGCGCCAGCCACTCGGAGTGGTGGCCGGCATCACGCCGTTCAACTTTCCCGCGATGGTGCCCCTGTGGATGTTTCCCTTGGCCATCGCCTGTGGCAACACTTTCGTGTTGAAGCCATCGGAGAAGGACCCTTCCGCATCAAATTTCCTCGCTGAGCTGGTGGCCGAGGCCGGCATCCCTAACGGGGTCTTCAACGTGGTCCATGGTGACAAAGAGGCGGTCGATCGGATCCTCACTCATCCGGGGATTGCGGCAGTCAGTTTTGTGGGATCGACCGCTGTGGCCCGCCACGTCTACGAGACCGCTGCACAGAAAGGCAAGCGGGTGCAGGCACTCGGTGGGGCGAAGAATCATATGGTGGTTATGCCTGACGCGGACATGGGCGATGCCGCCGAAGCCGCAGTGAGCGCTGGTTTCGGCTCGGCCGGTGAACGGTGTATGGCCGCGTCGGTCCTAGTGGCGGTGGGCGATTGTGGCGACGAGTTGATCGAACGCATCCAAGCGCGAGTGGCGCGACTCACGGTCGGTGCTGGCACTAACGCGGACTCTGAGATGGGTCCACTCGTGACCGTCGAGCATCGTGATCGCGTGGCCTCCTACCTCGGAATTGGAGAAGCCGAAGGCGCGAAGATTGCCATTGACGGGCGCAATCACGATGTGAAGGGAGCGCCCGACGGCTATTGGCTCGGGCCGTGTCTGATTGATGAGGTCTCGGTCGACATGCGGGTCTACACCGATGAGATCTTCGGACCGGTCCTGTGCGTTGTTCGAGTCGACTCGCTCGACGACGCCCTCGCGCTGATTGAACGCAACGGTTACGGCAACGGCGCGGCAATCTTTACCGGTGACGGCGCCGCGGCCCAGCGCTTCGAGACCGAGGTCGCCGCGGGAATGGTCGGCATCAACGTCGCTATCCCGGTGCCGGTTTCCTACTACTCCTTCGGCGGCTGGGATAGCTCGCTCTTCGGTGATCTGCACATCTACGGACCCGATGGCGTGAAGTTCTACACGCGGGGCAAAGCGGTAACCAGCAGGTGGCAGGGCATTCGCCAGCACCACGCCACCCTGGCCTTCCCGAACGCCACCGCCAGTGAGAAAGCGAATGAGGTGAAGAATCCGTGAGTGGCGTCGGGCATGTGAGGGACGTAGAAACAATGAGCAGCAGTGATCGTTTCCAAGGGGGGAACCGTAATGAGTAATCAAGACAAGAGGACGCCCGACATCGTGCGAGCGGCTCTGATCCAGAGCAAATGGACCGGTGATAAGCAGTCGATGATTGAGGCCAACGTGGCCTTGGCGCGACAAGCCGCCAGCCAGGGTGCACAGATCGCCTGCTTTCAGGAACTCTTCTACGGCCCGTACTTCTGCCAGGTGCAAGACCCCGAGTACTTCTCCTACACCGAAGCGGTTCCGGGAGGACCCACGACCGAGCTGATGGGTAATCTCGCTCGAGAGACTGGAATGGTGCTCGTCGTCCCCGTGTACGAAGCGGAACAAGAGGGCGTCTTCTACAACTCGGCCTTCGTCATCGACGCGGACGGTACGTACTTGGGCAAATATCGCAAGCACCACATCCCCCAAGTCCAGGGCTTCTGGGAGAAGTTCTACTTCCGTCCCGGCAATCTCGGTTATCCGATCTTCCACACCGCCGTGGGCCCAATCGGCGTGTACATCTGTTACGACCGTCACTTCCCCGAAGGATGGCGCGCCCTTGGTCTGGCCGGCGCGCGAATTGTGTTCAATCCTTCGGCGACGAGCCGGGGACTCTCGTCGTATCTTTGGAACT
>PLNQ01000040.1 GCA_003141815.1 Acidimicrobiaceae bacterium
GCACCACCAGAGTTCGCCCCGCAGAGGTGTTGAAGTCAAGAAGCAGCGGCACCAGCGCGAAACGCGGCAAGGTTTCCCCACTCATCTATTGCGTCAATAGGGAATTCGTCGTATGCGGCGTAGGCGGCGTCAATCTCACCTGCACGATTACGAGCGACAAGCGCGCCGAGCGCCTCGTCGAGCAGCGTTGCGTCATTCGCAGTGGAACGCAGTCGCCGAGCCTCCTCCAATAAGTCACCATCCACCGTCGTGCTTACTCGTACCCTGCTCATGCCATAACAATAGCATGATTATGCCCGATTTCCAAGCTGAGAACGCGGATTCGATTCTCGTCGCCCGCTCCAAGGAGATGTCGGCATAAGTCTGGCGATCTAGTCGGCATAACCCCCCTTAGGGTGTCGGCATAACCTAACGTCGGAATATTCGGCGTTGTTGTTGTGTGCGCAAAAAAAATGGGGCTACTTTTCCCATGGCACCGTCACAATCCAACTGCAGTTTTCGTGACTCTTGGCCAGTGCCTGGTTGTCAGAACTGCTCCTGTTGTAGGTGCCGCGACACAGCGAGTCGGTGCTCTGGGACGTAACCCCGTGGATTGCTCATTGGACTGTCCGGTACGTGGACCATTCGGTAACCGTGGTCGTTAATGAACGACCCTCTCTGTGGCGTGCTCCACCCGCCGTTTCGCCGACGTGAGGGCCCCGGTGGGCCGACCGAGCCGTGTTTGAGAAGACGGCGCTTGTGCATAGGACATAGGCCGGAGTCCTGCTGGAGCTTCTCGCACCCCGCGTCCTCGCCGAGTAGATCGAGCACTACAACCACGCCCGACCGCACCGCAGCCGTGATCTTCGATCACCGTGCGCAAGCGTCGCTGAGCCGCCATCAACCGCGACCGTCCAACCCATCCGCCGCCGGGGCCGACTCGGGGGCTACTCCACGAATACGAGCTCGCAGCAGCGTGACGATCGAGTACTTGCATCCCACGGGGTCAAAATTCGGGTGTCGACACGACACGGGGTCAGCTTTCACGCGTCGCCGACGAAGCCCCGACAGCTACGCGACGTCGGAGCGCCGAGCGGCGCGGTGGCGGATAGCTTCACGCGCCTTCGAGCCGCACCAGAGCAGTCCGGCGGCGGCAGCCAGCAGGATTGGTTGGAGCGTCCAGTAGACCCACCAGTGGACGGTGTCGAGGCCGCTCTTGCCGCCAAATGCATTCCGCCCGACGTGCGCGATGTACGCCGTCTGAAGGGCGAGGGCGCAGTACCACACCACGCCAACGGCGAGCAGTTGTCGCCAGCCCCGGCCGAATAGGAGTCCAAGGAGAAGTGCCATGGGTAAAGCGATCATTGCTGTCATTGCGTGAATCCCTTTCATTAGATACTCTGTGGGGCAGAGTTGCTTCGGGTTAACTCTGCCCCACAGAGTCAGATTTGTCAAGGAGTTCGAATGGATCCGATCGCGGCTGAGCTGGCTCTGGCGGAAACGGCCGCCACCAAGCGTCGGGTGGACGGGCTGGTGCGGACCGCGATGGCCGTGCCTTTACGGTTGCTAGCCCTCGCGTGGATCGTGCTGTGCCCGATTGCGCTGCTGGTCGGACGCAACCACCTCGGCCCTGCTGTCGGGATAGCGCTGCTCGCTGTTACAGCACTGGCCTGGGTGCAGTACAGGCGGGTCGCCCGCGAGCGCGGAGTCCGGGCCCGTCTCTGGCCGTGGCTGGCAGTCGCCGTGATCGCACTCGGCGGCGGCGGCGCTACATCACGTAGCGGGACCGATCATGGCGTAGCGTGGCTGAATATCGCGGGCCCGTTCGTGGTCAACGCGCTCGCGTTGCTGGCTCTCGCTGGATTCGTTCGCAGCCGAGCCATCGGTATCGCGGCGGTGACGATGCTCGCAATCTCGTTCATCGTCGCAGGCACGCTCAGCGGCGACGTGGCCGTAGCGGTTCAGCTCGCGGCATACGCGGCGGTGCTCATGGTGGCATCAGCGAGGATTGTCCGATAACCCCGCACCCCATCCATGACATCGACGACGATGTGCATCAGCGGGTACGGCTCGGCATCCTTGCGTCGTTGAGCGGTCTCGCTAAAGCAGACGTCAGGCACCTGAAGACGACGCTCGGTGTTACGGACGGCAACCTTGGCCGGCACCTGCAGGCGCTGGAAGAGGCCGGCCTCGTTGCCCAAAGCAAGACAACGGGCAATGGCCGCCCACGCACCTGGGTAAAGATCACCGCGAAGGGGCGCCGGGCACTGCGCGACGAGATCCGGGCCCTCCAGCGGCTCCTCGGCGACGTCGGCGCTCTGTCGGGCCAACCAGACACCGCCCGAGAACTGTCCTTGGACACCTAGGAACGAGCGAGCCGCGGCGGCGGGACCCACCGGTGTTCCGATGGCCGGGAGCGCGAAGAACTTTGCGCCGGGAGCGGCTCCTCGGGAGCCCCGATGCAGCTCGTCGGACATATTTGAGCGGCTGATAGCACCCGGCATGCGGAGCAATTTTCCGGCGTCAATCCTTGACTGGGTTCCGGCTGTCAATGGCGTGCATCCTCGCGGATCTCGACATGGACGCAGTCTGGGCCGAGGCCGACGAACGCGAGAGGCGCGTCTTTGTGGAGAACCTCTTGGCATGGATCAAGGTCTTCCCCCATCACCTGGAAGTCAAAGTCGTGGGTAGCCCACCGATCAACGTCCTGCTCTCCGAGGTTGGACTAAAGGTACCGGAGAATGTTGGTGTCGGAGGCCCCACGTGAACCCGCACGCAATCACCGCGTCCCGCGCGGTGCTGAGATTGCCAATGGTCGATCGCTATTCATACATCCGCTAGGGCCTAGTCAACTAAATCGATAGATTTGGACACCGATAGGTCAACATCAACCAGAATCTCCACTAAACGCCGAACCTTGTGGGACTACTCAGGACGAAGAGGTCGCCGCGTGCGTTGATCTCTGAGACCCGTGCTTATCTCGCCGGTCAATCGGATCATCTGCTGGCCGTTTTGGACGAGTTGTAACGGAACCTGTAATTCCCTCAGCAACAATCTGTAATGGTAGGGAGAACCGAGATCGCATCTTCCCTGATCAACGAAATTACGCCCACACCTTTCCAAGCTTGGCTTCGTTGCCGCAACTGCCTACGTCGTGGCAAACACTGCTGTTGGCTTCGCCAGTGTCTGCTCCGGTCCGCCACTTCTCACGGTCGCATCACTGTCGCAACTACGCCATCGGCAGCGCCCGACGAATCATCATGTTCTGCCAGTCGGAGTAGGTAGTACAAATCATGGGCTCCTGCGGTCACTCGAACGTGTCCCCTCTCTGATCCTCTCCTCTTCGAGTTCGGTACGGCCCGGCTCTTGAACGCAGTCACTTTCGGACTCATCCGTGTGCAAAGTTGACCCTGGGGAGGAGTTTGTCGAGCCAGGTGGGTAGCCACCACGCGGCGCGACCCGTCAGGCGCAAGAGGACGGGGACCAAGACCAGCCGCACCAGGAATGCGTCGAGAAAAACCGCCACGCCCAGAATGATTCCCATCTCCTTTGGGGGGAGTGGACCCGAGAGCGCAAAAGTGAAGAACACCGCAATCATCACGGCCGCCGCCGAGAAGATGACTCGACCGGAGTGGGCAATCCCGTTGACCATGGCGTCCTTCGGGTCGCCACTGAGTTCGTAGTGCTCCTTCGCGCTCGAGAGAAGAAAGACCGTGTAGTCCATCGAGATGGCGAAGATCATGGCGAAGAAGAACACCGGACCCCACGCGTCGAGGAATCCCTGGGGCACGAAGCCGAGCAGGTTGTGGCCATCGCCATTCTGGAAGATGAGACGGGCTGCGCCGAACGCTCCGCCAGTTGCGAGCAAGCTAGTGAGGACGCCAATCGCGGCGATAAGCAGTGCCCGCAACGCAATGACTAGCAGAAGGAATCCGAGCAGAAGCACCAGACCAATCACGACGGGGGTCTTGGACGATAGCGCGGCCTGGAGGTCGTAGTTCTCCGCGGGTGCACCTCCCACCAGGCTCCCCTTGGGTAGTTCGAGGCGCAAACGCTCAATCGTGGCGCCCAACACCGGGTTTGACGGATCGACGTTTGGAATAGCACCGAGCATGGCCAAATTCGATCCATTCTTCGAGTACTGAACCGGCGTGACACCGGCGAGGCCCTTGTCGAGGCTCAAGACACTCCGTGCGGCGGTCACTTCCTTCGCCGGCACAATCACCTGAAGTTGGCCGGGTGCACCGATGCCGAAAGCCTTCTGCACTTCTGCGTAGCCAATTCGTGACGACGCTACCGGAGGAACAACGTTGATCGACGGCATCGCGGTCTTGAGCCCAAGGACCGGGATGGCCAGCGCAATGAGGGCGATCAACGCGGCCGCGCCAAAGACCAGTGGACGACGCCACAAGAGCTCACCCCACTTGGCGAAGCGCTTCGAACGGTGCTCGCCGACGTGTACCCAGGGCAGGGTCAATGAGTCGACTCGGTCGCCCAAATGACCCAGCACCGCGGGCAGCAGAGTGAGCGACGCCGCCAGCACGAACGCCACAGCCAGCATGATGCCGCCCGCCATTGACCGGAACGCCGGCGACGGAACCACCATGACGCTGGAGAGTGAAATCAGTACAGTGACGCCCGAGAAGAGCACGGCCTTGCCGGCGGAGTCCATGGTCTCGGCGACCGAATGCTTGACGTCTCGATTGCGACCGAAGTGCGCGCCTCGAAAGCGCACCACGATAAAGAGTGCGTAGTCAATACCCAGGGCCAGAGCGAACATCAGTGCGAAGTTCATCGCCCAAATCGAGATCGGCGTGATCTTCGTCAAAAGATCTAACGTGCCCGCCGCGCTCAACAGGCCGGCCATGGTGAGCAGTAGGGGTAAACCCGCCGCGACCAACGAACCGAAAGCGAGCACCAGTATGGCCAGCGTGACCGGCCACGAGAACAGCTCGGATCTCATCATGGCCGTGCGATTCGCGGTGTTGAAGTCCGACCAGAGCACCGACGCACCGGTCGCCGTCACCTGAATTCCCTTGGAGCCCAGGGCCGCGACGGGGCCCTTCAGCGCGTCGGCCGCGCGAACCATCGTGTTGGGGTCGGCCGCCGCGCCGCCGAGCACGATCGCGGTCTTGCCGTTAGCACTCATCGAAATTCCGGGCACCGGCGACACGACTTCACTGATGTCAGGATTCGCCTTCAGCATCTTCTCAACGGCATGAATGGTGCTGACCCCGGCCGGGTTCTGAAGCGACGACGTCGAGTTGATGACCACTTCTATCGCGGAGCTGGCCTGACCACCGAAGTCCTGCTGGGCCAGGGTCCTCACCGCCACCGACTGCGAACCGTCGGCTTGCCAACCGGCTCCGCTCAACGCCTTCTCCACGTTGGGGGCGAAGATGCCCAGGACAACAACAACGAGAAGCCAGGTGAGAAAGACGAAGCGCTTGTGCGTTACCGACCAAGCGCCCAGCCGACCGAGCAGTCCCGGCGAGGATTCGTGGTCGTCGATCAAGTGATCGTTGGACGTTGTTTCCAGAGGTCTGAGAGTGGACATCCGAATAGTCTATATACCCCTAGGGGTATTAAAACATTCTTGGCGAAGTTCTTTTTATACCCCACGGGGTATATTGAACCTATGAACTCACAACGTACCTCTACCGACACACCCGACACTGCGTCGTGTGTGAGTACAACTGTCGGAAAGAAACAGCGGATTCTCTTCCTGCTCGCCGGCACCTTCACCGTGACCGGCACCGTTCTCGCCGCAAGCGTGAACCTATGGTTTGCTCTCATCCCTGCCGTGGTCGGCGCGAACCAGTTGCTGATGTCAGCGGTCGGCTGGTGCCCTATGTCGAAGTTGCTCGACCGGATACTCCGCGCGCCGACCATCCGAGCGCGATAGTCGTGCTCGCGCAACGCCGACAGCGAGCCACCGAGTACCGGCTTCATCGAACTCACCACGTTCGAGCCAGGCATTACAGAGCAAGGGTCCCAGAATGTACGCCCATCGTTGATGGGCGTACATTCCACGCGAACGAATTGTCTCTCGCAGTAGCGACAAACGCGGGTTTCGGATCTCATTTGAACGCCTGGTGCGTCGAGCAATCTGCGAGACACACGAGATGACGGACTCGCCGTCAGCCATGTGGGAAGAGCGATTCTCGGCGGAGACCTACTTCTACGGCACCGAACCTAACGAGTTTCTGCGCGCGAGTCTCCCCACACTTCCGAAAGGCGCGGCGATGTGCCTGGCCGAAGGCGAGGGTCGAAACGCCCTGTTCCTCGCCGAGTCCGGGTACCGTGTCTCAAGCGTCGACCTGACCCAAGCGGGGGTCGACAAGACGAAGCGGCTCGCCAAAGAGCGCGGCATGGTGGTCAACGCCGTTGTAGGCGACCTCGCTCACTTCGATCTCGGGCACGAGTGCTGGGACCTGGTGGTCTCGATCTTCGCTCACGTTCCTGCGGACGTGCGGCGATTACTCCATCGTCGAGTCGTGGACTCACTTAAGCCAGGAGGTGCCCTGATCCTTGAGGCCTACACCCCGAACCAAGTGGGACGCGACACCGGTGGTCCTCAAGTAGTGGACATGACCATGACACTTGAAGGCCTCCGCGAAGAACTCGCCTCGTTGGTCTTCACGCGCGCCGAGGAACTCGATCGCGACGTCCTCGAAGGGATTGGTCATACCGGACACGGCGCCGTCGTCCAAGTGATCGCGTACAAGCCCGCCTAGGCTCGTGCGTCTTGCGCAAGGCGTGGGTCTTGCCGTCGCGGAAAGCCGACTGGTTCCCTTCGGTCAACCAGAGGAGACGGTCACGCCTTCTCGATCACGGCAATCACGTCAATAAGTTGTCGAGCGGCCTCTTGGGCGAGGTCGGCCAACGCCACGCCGGGCATCAGTTCCCTTGGGTCGGCGATCGCTACACGGGTTCCGTCCGCGACGGTCTCGAGCACCACGTTGCACGGAAGCAACAGACTCACGGTTGGATCAATTGTTAAGGCGCGATTGGCAAAATCGGGGTTGCACGCCCCCAAGATCTTGAGTGGACTCCGCTCAATACCGAGCTTTTCCTTAAGTATGGCGGCAACGTCCATTTCGGTAAGGACACCGAACCCCTGACTCTTGAGAGCCGAGCGAACAATCGCCTCAGTCTCGGTCAGCGTAGAACTGAGCGTGGTTTCAATTGCTTTCACGAAGTGCTCCTCACGCCAATTTCATAAACATGTGCTGGACTTGATCGATGGCGTACCCGTCCGCCACAGCCTCTTCGGGATGCTCGACACAGAAAGTCAGTCCCGAGGCGACCAATTTGAATCCGGCCTTCTCCAACGCTTTCGTCGCGGCACTTAGTTGGGTCAAAATCTCGCGACACTCGCGACCTTCGGCGAGCATCTTCTCGACGCCGCGCACCTGACCTTCGACACGTCGCAGACGTTTCCGAAGATCTTGAACAACGTCCTCAGGCAACTGCATCACGCACCTCCATATCTCAATACCCTACAGGGTATCGGGATACTGGGCAGATCGGGTCACGATCGTGATTCAATTGATCCCTTTTCGGCCCCGACACCTTTCCTCTCGGGACGGACGTCCGACGATTGCCCGACGAGCCTGCCCAAAATCGTTCCGCGTACCAATGACCCACTCACGGCCGACATCGACAACCGGATGAGTGACTCAGGGATTTCGAATTCGATCAACAACTTCGAGGCGTCGTCAACCGACGTGGCGAAAGTCTCAAGCAAGCACCGCACCATCGGGGAATGATTCGTTGAAAGGTCGTCGAGCCTCGTTTCTGAAGCGTTATCGATTCCCATGTATTTGCCAACTAAGTGAACGCGATCTCGCAGCCACTTAGCCTTGGCCACCGTGTGCTCAAGTTTCGCGTTCTTGTACACCTCTGCGGTGTCCTCTTCGCACCAGGGCGCCGAGCTTTCACTTTAAAATCTGCGCGACTTGGCGATGGATGGAGCGCTGGTGAATCGGTGCCGAATCAATTGAAGAGAGACCGCCCGCACGTAGCCGCCAATATCACTTGAACTTAAGATGATCGCTTCTCACGAGCGGAGAATCGGCAACCGGTGGCACGGTAGTGATGGGACGTTGATTCGAACTCCCACGACGTATCGACTTCGCCACGAGCGTGACTTGGGACCAGTGACCCTCTATGCTCCCACCTCGTGCATCGACGTCAGTCTCACAGGATTGTCAATGCCTGCGCCGCACTCGCCGTTGGACTGCTGATGTCTAGTTGTGCAGCGACCGATTTCTCGACGAGCACACACTCTTCGAAGACGGTATCCGACCCTGAGACCCGCCAAGCATTGCTGCAGATCGCGGTGCGCTTCAACGCAAATTATTCGGCTAATAGAGACGGGCTCGTCTACGACCGATGGGATTCGAGCAGCCGCGCCATCATCTCTCGCGCCGAATACGTGAGACGCCATGTCGAATGTCCTACGGCGCCCGGACGAGCCATCGTCGAAGGAGCGACGTCGAGCACAGATCGCTATTGGCGAGTCCGGTACTCCATCAGCGGAATTCAACTAGTGGACTTCTGGCATTACGTGAATGGCCAGTGGCGGTTCAGTCTCGTACGCAGCAATCCAAATGCGGTCAGACTCTACGAACTACCGTTCTCCGCCTACGCCACCGCGGTTGGCTGTGCGCGATCCCGCTGAGCGAGTTCAGTCGACTCAAGTTTCAAGCTGAGAACGCGAGTTCGATTCTCGTCGCCCGCTCCAAGGAGGTGTCGGCATAAGTCTGGCGCTCTAATCGGCATAACCCCACTGGAGTATCGGCATAACCTATCGTCGAATATTCGATCACTCACGGTGGACGGACGACACACTGCCCGTTGGGTGCCAGGTCTACGTGCAACTCTCTGTTCAGAATCTGACCTCAACAGCAATGGCGGTTTGAAGGGGTAAGCGCAACACTTGGTGAGTCAGCATTTATTTGCTGAATGATTCGTGAGGCCTCCATTGACCGTCCACTGGAACGTTGATCCGAAGCCGTTCGTGTGGCACGCCGAGTCCGACAAGATCATCGAGAAAGTTCGCCGAAAATGCAAAACCCTGACACAAGTCAAGGCCGCTACGGACACTAGCTGTAGTCGCTGCGACGGGTCGGCGCGCCTACAGGCCGTCGAAGACCGCGAACGCGCCGTCGATCCTTGCATGGTCGCCAGTTGCGTTGTCGTCGAGCATCAGGCCACGGATGACGGCGAGCGCCAGGGTGGCTTGGGCTTGGGCGGTGACGTCGTCGGGGCAAGACGATCCCAGCAGCTCGGTGAATTGGGGGAGCCAGTCGTGGACGCTGGCACGGCCGAAACCCGGGAACCGGTCGGGCTGGGTTTGAGCGAGGGCGTTGACCTCGTCGAAGAGTCGGAAGAAGGGACGGTTGGCCGGGTCCGTGATGATTACACGAAGGGCGCTGACGAGGCCGCGTAGATCCTGCGGGCTCTGCTCGGTGAGCTGCGTACGGCACGTGTCGAGGAGTTGGTTGCGAGCGTGGGCGAGGGCGGCGGCGATGAGCGCGTCGCGGGATCCGAAGAGGTGAATAAGCATCCGAGAGCTGGTCTTGAGGGCGTCCGCGAGCTCTCGCAGGGAGACCTCACAGCTTTGGCGGGCGACGAGCAGTCCGGCCGCTTTGGCCAGTAGTCGGTGTCGACGCAGCTCGTCACGAGGTCGACCAGATACTGTAACGTCGTTACAGGAATCGGCGGCTGACCCAGGAGGACTCACGGTGGACATTGTGCCAGAAGACTTCAAGCGACGTGCCTTTCGACAGGATCTATCGCGCTGCGCCCCCGCCGCCGAGGAAGCTCCGTCTCCTGACTTCTTGCTCGCTCACGCAACGAGCGGCGGCTTCCGCCAGAGGCCAAGAACGGTCCCGGCCCCGCGATGACAACTCTGGTCTTCGTTCATGGCGCGTGTGTCCGCGACGCCGAATGGTGGTGGAGCCGGATGACGAAGCCGCTCGCCAAACTCGGCGTCCCAAGCGTCGCGGTGGCGCTGCCGAGCTGCGGCGAGAGCGGCGACACGCTCGGGGACCTCTACGACGACGTCCGGGCGTGCCGCGAGGCGATTGCCGAGGTCGATGGCCCCGTCGTCCTCTGTGGCCACTCCTACGGCGGGATGATTATCACCGAGGCCGGTGCTGATGACCGCGTCACCCAACTGCTGTACGTGACCTCGGTGATGCCCGACGCTGGACAGTCCCAGGCCGATCTCATCGGCTCAGAGCCGGCGCCGTGGCTGCTGCCGGGCGAGGATGGCACCGTCGGCGTCGATCCCGACATGATCCGGGAGTTCTTCCTTCAGGACTGCGACGAGAACACGACCGAGCAAGCGCTCAGCCGTCTCACGCGTCAAGCCCTCTTGCCGTTCACTCAAGCACCCCGCCAGATCGCCTGGCAGCAGAAGCCCGCCACGTACTTCGTCTGCACCAAGGATCTCGCCACCCCGCCCGAGGTGCAGCGTCAACGCGTCAAAGCGGATACGCGACTCGTCGAGTTCGGCGCCGGGCATCACCCGTTTCTTTCGCGTCCCGTCGAGTTCGCAGAGAGCATCGCCGCCGCGATCGACCGCAGTTAAGTAAGCCGATCGGCTTCTGCTTCTTTGACGCGGCGGTTCTAACCGGTCAGCGCAACGCTCGACTGAATGTTCGCTGAGGAGAAACTCGCCGGGCTCGTTGCGCTCACCCCTTGAAACCGCCACTCCGATCCATCGGTATCAACCAGAATCTCCACTAAACCCAGAACCTTGTGCGACCACCCGGGACGAAGAGGTCACCGCGTGCTCTGATCTCTGGGACCCACGCCTATCTCGCCCGATCAATCGAATCATTGCAGGCCGTTTTGGACGAGTTGTAACGGAACCTGTAATCGCCTGAGCAACAATCTGTAATGGTGAGGCAAAACGAGATCGCATATTCCCAGATCAGCGGGATTACGCCGACACCTTTGTTCAGTAACGCAGGATGCGA
>PLNQ01000165.1 GCA_003141815.1 Acidimicrobiaceae bacterium
TATTCAGCACGTGGAAACCCGAAAGCCCAATGAGCCGACTTCGCCGGGGAGAGATTGAACTCGCGACTGCGCCAGTCGAGGTGCACGAAGTACTAGAGGCCTGTGAAGCCGCCCGCGAACTTTCCCAGGGATGGTTTGACCCTTGGGCCCTGGCGGGCGGCGTCGACCCGACGGGTTACGTGAAGGGTTGGGCCGCCCAGCGAGCACTGCACCTCTTACTTGGCGCGCCCGTTTTCGGTGCGGTGGTAAACGCGGCAGGAGATATCGCGACCTTCGGATACCCAGCAGAGAACTCGTCGTTCCAAGTAGGTATTACGAACCCTTCCGCGCGCGAAGAGTTAATCGCAATAGTGGCACTAAATGGGTGCATTGCCACCTCGGGTACCTACGAGCGAGGTCCGCATTTGTTAGATCCTCACTCGGGAGCCTTCGTGTCCCGTCTGGTTTCGGCGAGCGTCACCGGTCCCGACCTTGGACTCGCGGACGCGCTCGCCACGGCGTTGGCGGTGGCCGGGGGCGATTTCTTATCGGTAATTGAAAGAATGACGGAGTTTGAAGCCTTCGCCGTAACGGATGACGGGGAACGACAGTGGACCTCGGGGTTCCCCCTCGTCGCGCTGGCGTCTCCACGCTGAGGCCCGCCCCGACGCCACCTCGAGGGCGCAGTCCGACGTTTTTCACATCGAAATTGGCCCCGACCCCGTTCAGTAGACGCGAGTTAAGTGGCTTTCTTAAGAGCTGCAGTGTTGGTTAAATATTGCATTTCAAGGTTGACGGGTGAGACTTGACCGAGTGAGACGCGTCGACGCCGACGGTTGCAGCGATCTTCGATCCGCGCGCCCACCGCGAGTCGAGCGCCCTTTCTCGTCGGCTTCAACTTCGGTCACGAGTGGTGCTTTCAGCACCGCCCCTTATTCGGGTCCAGGGAAAGATTTCTTCTGTCGCTCGGCAACGCGTACTGCGAAGACCGCGGCTTCCGTTCTGTGTTTCATGCCCATCTTTAAGAGAAGGTTCGATACATAGTTCCGTACCGTCTTTTCGGCAAGGAACATCGTGTCGGCGATCTCTCGATTGGTCATTCCTTCTGAGATCAACTCAAGTATTCGTCGTTCTTGTGGGGAAAGAGGCCGCAGCCGCTCATCTTCTAGATCCCGGCCCAGTCGCGCCCGAGCCTTCGCGACCATCGATGGGTCAAGCAGCGATTCGCCCTTCCCCGCCCGGCGCACCGATGTGACGAGGTCGTTGCCGAGAATTTGCTTGAGGACGTAGCCTGAGGCTCCGGCGATGACGGCTCCGAGGAACGCCTCATCGTCCGCGAAGGAGGTCAACATCAAACAGGCGATATCTGGAGCCGACGAGCGGATCTCACGACAGATCTCGATGCCGTCTCCGTCCGGAAGGCGGACATCCAAGAGGACGACATCAGGATGCACCGGGGGTATTTCGGCGAGCGCCGATTTCCGAGTGCCGGCTTCGCCAACCACAGTGATATCCTCTTCGTTCTCCAGGAGCTCTCGCACGCCGCGACGCACGACCTCGTGATCATCGACCAGGAATACGTTCAACACGGCTAGTCCCCTCACGCGTCGACTGGCCCTTTCGGGCCGTTGAATTGTATGACGGATGAGCCATCATCGAAGCGAGCACCTTCATCTGTCGATGGGTGCGGTCCTTCGCCACGTCTTCCGCCAAGGTGCAGATGTATGGTGCCTTCTTCATCTGTCGAGTTCCCGCTTCATAAATCGCGGTGCGATGAACGATATCCCCATCAGAAAGTGACATCGCAGGCAGGTCAATCGCGGGCCGACGCGCCGGGGTTATTCCCCCGACAATTCGAGATCGAGCCAACGACCTTTGCATTTTGATTCCTCCTCCATGTGAAACGTCTCTCTACTACACGTTCTAATCTGACCGCACTGATCTTCGATAGGGACTTAAGGCTCTTTTGCTCGCGAGTGAGGGGAACGGATGCGCTGAGCAGGGCCGATTGACTCGTATCCGTTCGACCCAACGTCTCCTCGCGAAAGTGGCAATTTCTCGCGAGACGACGTCAACTCAATCGTGGGATGGCGCCGCTGGTGGTCCACTGATCGAACGAAAGTCAAACACCAGTCGCGCTTCAACCTAACCATTTTCGAGCTCGGTGACGGCTTTATTCACTTGCTCGAGCTTGCGTGACTCACGAACGAAGCGAGTGCGTCCGTCGGCGTGAAGGTCGAAGGTCTCTGCGAGGTCGACCCGCGTTCCAACGAAAGAACCCACGACTTTTATGCCTCGAAGCACTGTCTCAAAGATTGGCAGGCGCTGCATTTGGCGGCTACAAAATCTCCGGCATCGGCAGGGAGAACCACCAGATGATGCTGGAGCACTACTCACGGACGAAGAACCTTCTTGTGAGCTACAGCACCAAACCGCTCGGTTTTTTCTAAAGACGACGTCGCGTGACCGGCGCTGTTGAGCCACCGGGTGTCGATGCCACGCCCGCGGCGCTTGAAGCCATCGCTCACCTGGCGAGCGATGGGGGGCCCGTCATGTTCTTTCAATCCGGCGGATGCTGTGACGGCGGCATTCCCCTGTGCTTTCGCCAGGGTGAGTTCGTCATAGGCGACCTGGACGTGCTTCTTGGCGTCGTCGGCGACGCTCCATATTTCGTAGATCACCGCCAGTACGAACTGTTGAGGAGAACGAGGCTCACCTTGGATGTTGCTGCCGGCGAGCCGGAAGGCTTCTCGCTCTCAGCGGGTCGAGATCGGCATTTCGTTGTCCGAAGTGAGTGCGTAGCTCCCGCGTGCGATGGTCGCGAGCCCAACACTGCATCATCTCAGCGATCGACGTAGCCTGACGGCACGATGGCAACAGGAGTCGTTGCGTGTTCGGCGAGTTCGAGACTCGTGCTGCCGAGCAACATCCCGATTCGTCGCCCCTGTCCTCGCGAGCCCACGACGATGAGATCAGCGTTGAGTGGCGGCGAGCTCGCGCGCAGGAGTACCGAGCACGCATCGCCGTCGTCGACGCGCCAGTGAAGGCGCTGCTCGTCAAAGCCCAATTCCTTCGCTGTTGCCACAATCGCGGGAGGCGTGACGTCACGCGAGAACGACGTGTGCAGATGCTCGAGCAATCCGGTGGCGTGAACCACGACGACCGTGGCATTTGTCGCGTTCCCGAGTTTCAAGCTCCAGCGCACGGCCGCCTCGGCGTCAGGCGATCCGTCGAAACCCACGGCGATGGTCCCTATCGCGTTCACGGGGCAGTCTCCTCACTGTGCATTGATTGCATTGTCTCTATGGCGGCCACACGATCTCGTTGAGCTCGCGCAACATGATCGATTCCCGGTCCTCCATGCGACGGGCTCACTCGAATAAGGCCTTCGTCAAGAACCGACCTAAGGGTTGAGAAGGCGCTCGAACGCAGAGCCTCCAGGTCGTAGCCGCCTTCGAGAAACATCGCCAAACGTCCGGCTCGCGGTGCGAAGTCCGCGACGTCGCGCGCCAGCAGTGCGAAGTCGTCGCTCGTGAGTTGAAGATCGCCAATTGGATCCGCTCGATGGGCGTCGAAACCAGCCGAAATCAAGACCCAAGTCGGCCTGAAGGCGTCGATGACCGGTGCGGCGATGTCCTCGATGGCTTTGCGAAGAACATCGCTCGTCGCCCCGGCAGGCACAGGTACATTCACCGTGCGATCTATCGCGTGGCGGCCACCAACCTCGCTCGCCGCGCCGCTGCCGGGAAAGAGCGGCGACTGATGGGTCGAGACGTAGAGAACTTTGTCGTCGTCCCAGAAAATCTGCTGGGTGCCATTGCCATGATGGACGTCCCAGTCGAAGATCAGAACCCGCTCGCCTTTGCTGCGCAGCGCCGCAGCGGCGATGGCGATGTTGTTCAAGAGACAGAAACCCATCGCCCGGTCGCGCAGCGCATGGTGACCGGGCGGTCGCGTCACGACGAAGCCCACGCCGTCACCGCGACGCTGAAGTTCGTCGATAACTGCGAGACCACCGCCAGCCGCAAGCGTTGCGATCGACCACGAGTTGAAGGTTGCGTAGGTGTCTTGATCGAGATCGCCCCCGCCCTCGTAGCAGTAGGCGCCGAGTTCGTCCAGGTAGCCACCGTCATGAACGCGAGTTAACTCTTCGCGCGTGGCCGCACGATCGGAGACGACGATGAGGTCGCTGCCTAGATGAAGATCATCGATGCCAGCGCGCACCGCCGTGGCGCGCTCGGGGCGCTCGGGGTGGCCAGGGTCGTCGTGACTCGAATCGTCATACGCATGATTGATGACGAGGACCACGAGTTAGCGCGTCTCCGCGCGACGCTCGAGGCGTGAAGAATTTGCGTCTTGAGATGGCTCGATAGAAAATCGTACGCTGATCTCGCCAGAGGACGTCGTCGACGTTACGTGAAAGCCCGAGTGCTGAAAGACCGACATCATGGCGCGATTGGTCGCCAGGGTTTCGGCGCTGAACGTGCTGACGCCACGGGCCCACGCGGCGTGGGCGAGGCTTTCGAGTAGTCGATGACCGAGTCCGAGATGCTGATAATCGTCACGCACGAGGAAGGCGACTTCGGCCGCTGTGGTTTCTGGATAGCGATCGTAGCGACCCACCGCAACAAGTTCGCCGTCATCTTCGATGACAAGCGCGAGACGATCGACGTAATCGACCAGGGTGAGGTGGCAGATCTCCTCGTGTGAGAGTTCCGGGTGGAACGAGAAATATCGGCGATAGATGGAATCCGAGGACAGGTGATGATGGAATGCGTCAAGTTTCACGGCGTCATCGGGGCGCACGGGTCGTAGGCGCATGGTGCGACCAGTGCGAAGCACGATGTCGGTTTCGAGCTCACTCGGATAACGACCGCGAACGAACAGTTCAGTCAAGGCGCCATCCTCGTCACCGCGCGCCACGTCCGACCCGCCGTTCATTGCCGCGCTGCCTGTCGTGCGGGCGAAGATTGGCGGCACGTCGGTGAACTCGTCTTTCGTTGTTGGCTGGCGTGCCCGAATTCGTCCGCCGGCGGACGTCGCCATACACCCGCCATCGCGCGTTGCACCGTTATCAACATCCCCCAATTCTCACATGGTGCGCCGCTCGCAGGTAGGGACGAAGATCACATTGTCGAGCGGTGCGATGGAGGGGTCGACGCAATCGCTTCGGGGAGTCCAGCAGACGTCTCTGGCGGTGCTAGCTCGCGTTACGTCTGTGGGCGCGAGCCTCGGCGCGGGGGAACGTGGATGAAGCGCGACGCCCTATGGCGAATTTGTCGCGTCATGCGTTGTGCGTGGGTCGGAGCTGGGGGCCGGGCGCGGGGAACTCGATAAAAACGCGCTTTCGCCACTTCGACGAGTAGCAGATACGTCGCCACCATGGCAAAGAGGAGGAGGAAGAAGATGCCGGGCAGAGGGGAGAACCCGAGCAGATGGGCGAGTCCCGTGTACGGCAGCACTGCTCCGACGAGGGCGGCTCCCGTTGGCACGATCAACATGAGGGTGCTCGGCTTGCTCTTGAAGAAAGGGATTCGTCTCGTGCGAATGACGTAGATAACCAGAGTTTGGGTAGCGATGGATTCCACAAACCATCCCGAGCGAAACTCAACGTGACTGGCGTGCAGCAGCGAGAGCATGACCCAGAAGGTGAGAAAGTCGAACACCGAGCTCACGGGTCCAAAGACCGACATGAAGCGTCGAATGAACCTCATGTCCCACTGAGCAGGTCGGGCCAGTGATTCGGCGTCCACGCGGTCGCTCGGGATGACAAGCTGGCCCGCATTGTAGAGAAGATTGTTCAGCAGAATCTGGGTCGGCAGCATCGGAAGGAACGACAAGAAGATCGAGGCGCCGGCGGCCGAGAACATATTGCCGAAGTTCGAGGACGTGGCCATTAGTACGTACTTCATAGTGTTGGCGAAGATGCGCCGACCCTCCATGACGCCATCGGCGAGCACACTCAAGTCCTTGTCGAGGAGCACAACATCCGCGGCGTCCTTCGCGACGTCCGTGCCCGAGTCGACTGATATGCCCACGTCGGCTTGGTGCAGCGCGACGGCGTCGTTGACGCCGTCGCCGAGGTACGCCACGTCCTTACCGGTGCGACGCGCGGCCTTCACGATCCGGGACTTTTGGTCGGGACTGATCCGAGCGAAGACAGTTGTCGTGGGTATGGCCGCGACGAGCTGATCGTCGTCAAGGACTTCGACATCGGCACCGCTGAGAATGTTCTGGCACGCAAGTCCTATATCGGCGCACACCTTGGCGGCGACAAGTCCGTTATCGCCGGTAATGATCTTCACTTCGATCCCGAGCTTTTCGAGTTGGGCAATGGACGGACCCGCGTCACGTTTCGGTCGATCCGCGAAGGTGAGAAAACCCGCGAGCGTCAGCTCACATTCGTCGTCGGGCGCCACGGTCGAAGTGAGCACGGCCTCTCGACTGGCTACGCCGATCACTCGAGCGCCGTCAGAGAAGAGGCGTTCGAGCATTTCGCTTGCGGCCGGAGGCACCTGGGCGCACTTACGTAGGAGGACTTCCGGTGCGCCCTTGGTGATCAGTAGTCCACGTCCCGACGGATCCCTCACGAGCACCGAGACCAGCTGGCGCTCGTGGTCGAACGGCAGTATTGCCTGACGCTCGTATCTGCCAGCCGCGGCTGTGAGATCTTCCTTGCTCGATACCTCCAGCGCGTCCCACAAGGCCCGGTCTAGCGAGTTCCCGCCGACGGCGCCGGTTTGACCACGACTAGCTTCATTACAGACGAGGCCGTAAAGGAGCGGCGTCGCGCTTGAGGCACCGAGCGCGTCGAGCGATCGATCGAACGTGATTACGCCTTCCGTCAGCGTGCCGGTCTTGTCAGTGAAGAGGATTTCGATGTTCCCGAGATCTTCGATTGCGACGAGCCTCTTGACGAGCACATGCTTTTCTACGAGCGCTCTCGATCCGGCGGCCAGACTTACGGTCACGATGGCCGGCATCATTTCGGGCGCGATACCTACCGCAATAGCGAGCGAGAAGAGCAGCGCGTCGATCAGTGGCCTCGAGAGGGCCACATTGATCGCGAAAATCGCCAGCGTCAATGCGCCAGCTACCCCGAAGAGGAATCGCGAGAATCGCGAAAGCCCCGCTTCGAATCCGGTCTGGGCCTGGCGTTCGCTGAGCCCGGCTGCGATCTGACCGAATGCCGTGCGCGATCCACTCGATACCACGACGCCCAGGGCCGAACCTTGGTGAACGATCGTGCCCATGAAGGCGCAACCGGATTGATTCAAACCTTCGTGATTGGTGTCGGCATCGATCGTCTTGGCACAGGGGAGAGACTCACCAGTGAGGACGCCTTCGTCGCACTCAAGCTCGTCCACGGTCAACAGTCTCAGGTCAGCGGGCACCACGTTGCCGATGCTGAGCTCCACGATGTCGCCGGGTACGAGCTCCGCGACGGGCACCAGACGTGTTGCGCCGTCCCTCGTGACTTCGGCATCGTGGTGGATCTTGGATCGCAGCGAGGTCATCGCGATCTCGGCGCGATATTCGTTGAAGAAACCAAGACCAACGCTCAGTGCGACGATGACAGCGATGATGAGCGCGTTGGTCGCGCCACCTGTAAAGCCGGATACGACTGCGGCCCCAAGTAGGAGCAGCAAGATGGGATTGCGGAGTTGACGAAGTAGCACCAAGGTCGGATGCACTTGTCGGACCAAGAGCGCGTTGGGACCGTAGAGGCCGAGTCGACGCACCGCTTCGGTGGAGGAGAGCCCTTGGAGCGAACTCGAGAGTTGCACGAGAATGTCCGTCGTCGATAGGGTCGCCGCGTGCGCGAGGTCGAGCGTGTCCTCGACGCGCGGACTCGAGGTATCGACCATGGGTTCAGTCTTGTCGTAGAGGAAATCGATCGCGGACATCCATCTGACGCTGCTGCTGATCAGCCTCGATAACACGGTGCTCAATGTGGCGCTACCGTCGATCGCGCGCTCCCTCGGGGCCAGCGCTAGCCAGCTCCAGTGGGTGGTCGACGCCTACGCCATCGTCTTCGCGGGCCTGTTGTTGTCGCTCGGCGCGCTCGGCGATCGCGTCGGGCGCAAATGGGTGTTTATGGACGGCCTCGTCGTCTTCGGTGGCGGGTCCGCCTTCGCGGCCTGGTCCCAAACTGCTGATGTCCTCACCGCGGCGCGCGCACTCATGGGTCTCGGTGCAGCCGCTCTGATGCCGTGCACGCTCTCGATCCTTACGAACGTGTTCACGCAAGAGCGCGATCGCGTTCGCGCCATTGGAGTCTGGTCGGGAACGACCGGGCTTGGCGTCGCGCTCGGTCCGATACTGGGCGGCTTTCTTCTGGCGCACTTCTGGTGGGGCTCGGTGTTCCTGGTAAACGTCCCCATCGCGCTCGTGGGTCTGATGGCGGCGGCGTGGCTTGTGCCGAACTCGAAGAGTCCCTCATCGCTGCGCCCCGACGGCCTCGGCGCCGGTCTATCGACGCTCGGTCTCGGCGTATTGCTCTGGGGCATCATCGAGGCGCCCGATCGTGGCTGGACGTCACCCTTCATCGTCGGATCACTCGTGGTGGCGTTGGTCGTCGTCGGGGTCTTCGTCGCGTGGGAACGACGAATCGATCATCCAATGCTGCCGCTTGCCTTCTTCGCTCATCGGCGTTACAGCGTCGCCATTGCGGCTCTCGCGCTCGTGCTCTTCGCCTTGCTCGGGATGTTCTTTCTCATGACTCAGTACCTTCAGTTCGACCTCGGCTTCAGCCCGCTCGAAGCCGGCGTTCGAATGCTGCCCGTCGCGGTGGCGTTGCTGATTATCGCGCCGCTCTCCGTGCTCGTCGCCCGATCAATTGGCACGAAATACGTCGTGAGCGCCGGGCTCGCGCTGGTGGCGATCTCCTTCGGACTCTTGTCGCGCACGACGGTGTCGGGTACGTACCGTGACTGCTTTGTGCCATTCGTGATCGCGGGAGTGGGCGTCGCCCTGTCGCTCGCTCCCTGCACCGAATCGGTGATGGGTTCACTCCCCAAGCAACAGCCCGGGGCCGGCTCCGCCTCGAGCGACGCCGCGCTACAGGTGGGCGGGGCGCTCGGTGTGGCCGTCCTCGGCACGGCACTTAATCTGCGCTACCAACATCTCATGGCGCCGGTCGTCGCGCGCGCGAGCGTCCCGGCCCCGATCCAGCGCCTGATCGAGAGTTCACTCGGCGCGGCGCTCACTGTCGCTCATCGAGCCCCGAAGAAGCTGGGGAGCGAACTCGCGACCTTGGCGCGCCGAGCCTTCGTGTCCGGCATGGATGAGGCACTGGTAATCGCGACCGCGGTAGTCGCCGTTGCCGCGCTCGTCTTTCTCCCCAGCCGAGGTTTGCCCGACGGAGCCGCACCGTCGGGCGACGAGAAGAGCCTCTACTCGCCCTGAAGGTCCCGACGTTGAAAGCCGAGCGCGCCCACGCTCATGCTCGAGAGGGCGAGCGCAATCATGATCGTGTTGGTCGTCCAGTCGACCGGCGAAGCCGGAGCCGCCGCCATCTGGTGAAACGCGGACGTGTCAAGAATGAAGTGATTGATCTTCGCGATACCCGCCGCGATCTCCACGAGGAAGAACCACACTAAGAGCGCGTACGCCACGACAGTTACCCACCTGGGTGCGAGGGCAAACGCCAGCACGCCGGCGCCGAAGAGCACAAGAGCGGGGACCGCTACGTTGATACCCGCCTCGAGCATGGTCGCAAGGCTCACGTTCGCGTGATCAAGTGCCGCACCGAACCACGTGGCGACACCGACGAGCAGGCCCCCACACAACATGACGGCGATGCCGAGCAGCGCTCGCTGTGTGATCCAGGTCGCCCTCGAGTAGGGAAGCACCAAGAGATTCGTCAATTGGCCGTTCGACTCCTCTTTGCGCAGAGCGCTCACTTGACCCACCGCGACGAAGCCGAGGGCGACCGCCATGATCAAAAGTGCCACGCCGAGGAAGGCCTCGGCGCCTGACACCCCGAGTCGAGAGAACACGAGACGCAGGCCGGGGGAGCTGGTAATGATCTTGCCGCCCGACTTGGCGATGCCCCCGAGCAGCACTCCATAAGCGAGGATCGACACGCTCCATGCCACCAACGTTGATCGCGACAGGTACACCGAGAGGCCTAGGGTTGTCGTTGGGAGTCTGCGAACGACTCGCGCGTTGGCGTGATCCGACAACATCCCCGTGCCAAGATCTCGTCGACCCGCAACGTACAACGTCGCCACCGAGAGTGTCGAGATGAACAGGGCGATGGGTATCAAGGCGAGAGGTCGCGGCGACGTGAGGGGCTGTAGCTCCTCTATCCAACCAAGAGGGGACACCCAGCGAAGGCCCGAAAGGCCGACGTCGGCGTCGGCAACCATGCGCAACGCGTAGCTGACTCCGAGCATGGCCGACGCGAGACCCGCCGCCTGTCGCCTGGACGTCGACAGTTCGCCACACAACGCGCCGACGGCGAGAAACATGGCTGCGCCGCTCACGATAGCGAGCGCAAAGTACAGCGCGGCGCCGACGCCGATGCCGACCTTCGATGACTGGCCCACGACAACCGTGACGGCCGACGTTGTGACAAACAGCGCGAGTGCACCGAGGAAGAAGCCCAGGAGCGCCTGTCGGGCGGCGCTGCGTGGGGTCACCTGGCCCGCGAGGAGGAGCTCCCAGCGCCCGGCGTCCTCTTCGCCGCGGGTCAGTTTAGTGCTGGTGAGAATTCCCCAGACCGCGCCGATGATGGCGAGCACCGTGAGGCACTTCCACGTCGTGTAGCCCGGCACGGTCCCGATCATTCGTGCGGGACCAACCAGGGCGCTGACCCCGACGTTGTGGCCGTACTGCTTAACGAGCAGTCGTCGCGTGGCGGGCGAAAGACCGTTCGATGCGTAGGCGAACGCCTGGGTTGCCACGTAGAGGCCAAAGACAATGCCCCAGCCCGCCCCGGCCCGAAGTGATTTTCGCGCAGTGACACGAGCGATCACGTTTCGCGAGCGCACCTGGGAACGCGCGGATTCGTGGACGGGGCTAGTGAGCGAGGCCGTCATCCGCGATCTCCGTGGCCGATGAACCGTAGCGGGATAGGAACAGTTCCTCGAGCGACGGCTCTCGACTTAGGAGTTCGTGGACACCGGAGTTGGCCAACACGCTCAAGAGGGGCTCAATGGGCCCTTGAACTTGGCAACGCAACGTGAGGCCCTGCACGTCCACCATCGAGACGCCGGGGACGCGAGTGAGGTCGGGCACACTTTGGTCGAAAGTCGCCTCCACCGTCAACGCGGAGAGTTTGCGCATGTCGGCCATCGTGCCCATTTCGACGAGCTCACCGGAGCGCAAGATGCCAATCCGGTCACAGAGGGCTTCAACCTCGCTCAAGATGTGTGAGGAGAGCAGGACGCTCTGACCGCGAAGTTTTGCTTCAAGGGCGCACTGTCGAAACGCCCGCTCCATCAAAGGATCGAGTCCATTGGTCGGCTCGTCGAGGATGAGCAAGTCTGCCCTCGTCATCAGTGCAGCTACGAGGATGAGCTTCTGGCGATTGCCCTTTGAGAGCGCTCGAACTTTCTTCGACATGTCCAGTTCGAATCGGTCGACGAGCTCGCGTTGGTAGGAGCGATCAACGTGGCCGTGCACGTCGCCAAGAAGCCTGAGCGTCTCGGCGACACTGAGCGACGGCCAGAGGTTGGCCTCGCCTGGGACGTACGCGAGACGGCGATGCGCGTCGACCGCATGGCGTCGTGAGTCGAGGCCGAAGATCTCGGCGCGACCTCGCGTCGGGATGAGCAAACCCAGCAGGAGGCGAATGAGCGTTGTCTTGCCGGCACCATTTGGACCGAGGCATCCAACGACCTCACCCTCGTCGACGCGCAAGTTCAACTCGATGAGCGCGCGTGTCGTAGTGAAGTTCTTGGAGAGCGAGAAGGTCTCGAGGGCGGGCGTCGTCATGGCGTTTCTCTATCAGGACACGCCTGGGCGTCCAGAACGACGGTCGTGCCCGAGGTTCCCTCGAGGAGCCTCTCGGCATCGTCGAGCTGCCCGATCACGGCTCGCGTACCCATTGATTCGACGAAGCGACACGCTGCTTCGACCTTCGGCGCCATCGATCCGTCACTGAAACTCATGGCGCGAAGCTCCTTGGCTGTTGCGCATTGAATGACTTGTTGGTTGGGCGTGCCGTAGTCGCGATAGACCGCGGGCACATCGGTGAGTATGAGCATCACGTCGGCCTTGAGGTCGTGCGCGATGACGGCGGTCGTGAGGTCCTTGTCGATCACTCCTTCGACACCGCTCAGACGGCCGTCGTCCGCCCGCAGCACCGGTATCCCACCCCCGCCGGCGCAAATGACGATGGCGCCAGCGTCGGCCAGTTCTTGGATCATCGAAGATTCAATGATCGTGTGGGGCTCTGGTGAGGCCACGACCCGCCGCCATAGTGCACCGTCCTGGGCGATCGTCCAGTTACTCGCCGTCGCGAGGCGTCGGGCATCAGGCTCGTCGTAGCCAATGCCAACGAACTTGGTCGGGTGCTCGAAGGACGGATCGTTTCCGTCCACGATCGTGCGGGTAACGAGGGCGACGACCGGCCGATCGGGAAAGGCGTTCGTGAAGGCTTGAAGTAGCCAGTACCCGATCATGCCCTGCGTCTGGGCCCCGATCACGTCCAACGGATAGGGCTGGGCCAACTCGGGATCGTTCGCGCTTTCGACCGCCAAGAGACCCACTTGGGGTCCATTCCCGTGGGTGACGATGAGCTCATGGTCACGCGCAATACACGCCAGTTGCGCCACCGCGTCGTCGACGTGGTGGCGCTGAATCGATGCAGCAGGCTTCTCGCCGCGCTGCAAGAGTGCGTTGCCCCCGAGGGCGGCGACGACGCGCACTCAACTACCTCGGAGGGTTGCGACCATCACGGCCTTGATCGTGTGGAGGCGATTCTCGGCTTGATCGAAGACGATCGACGCAGCCGACTCGAAGACTTCGTCGGTAACTTCAAGGGCGTCGACGCCATACTGCGCGAATAGTTGTTTTCCGATCTCGGTGTCGGTGTTGTGTAACGCGGGCAAGCAGTGCAAGAAATGTACTTCGGGATTCTGGGTTCGCTGAAGCAGCGTGGCGTTCACTTGATAAGGCGAAAGTAGCTTGATTCGTTCACCCCACTTGTCGGCGGGCTCACCCATGGACAACCAGACATCGGTGTAGAGAAAGTCCGCGCCGACGACCGCCGAGGAAACGTCGTCGGTCACGGTGACGCGCGCGCCCGACTTACCCGACAAGTCACTCGCGATCATTCGCACGTCCAGGCTCGGCTGCAATGAACTCGGTGCTGCGATTCGTACGTCGAGTCCGAGCATTGCGCCTACCACGAGTGTCGAGTTAGCGGTGTTGTTGCGCGCGTCACCCACGTAACACAGCACGACGTCCTCGAGCGGCTTCGTCGTGTGGTCTCGGATCGTCATCACGTCAGCTAAAAGTTGCGTAGGGTGCCACCGGTCAGTCAGGCCATTCCACACGGGCACGCCCGCGTACGCGCCGAGTTGTTCGACATCAGCTTGCGCCGATCCGCGAAACTCAATGCCGTCGAACATGCGACCGAGGACTCGGGCTGTATCCTTCAGCGACTCCTTGTGGCCGAGGTGCGACTCACTCGGACCGAGGTACGTGACGTGCGCACCCTGATCGTGAGCGCCCACTTCGAAGGCCGAACGGGTGCGCGTCGACGACTTCTCGAAGATCAGCGCGATGTTGAATCCATAGAGCCTCTCCACTTCTCTACGAGCGCGCTTTTCTTCGCGCAGAAGCACCGCGAGGTCGAGAACTTCGAGGAACTCTTCTTTTGTAAGGTCCACGTCCTTCAATAGGCTCCGACCCGTTAGCCCCTGGGGCGGGTGCTGGTTACTCATCGTCGTCTCCTTATCTCGGTCGCATGAAGGTGTTGTCTGCGTGAATCGCGCGGCTACGCGGGGTCACGAACGAGGGGACACGTCATGCACCGAGGACCTCCGCGACCGCGACCGAGCTCACTGCCCGCGATGGTGACCACTTCGATACCGTGCTTGCGGAGCATGGTGTTCGTCGCGACGTTTCGCTCGTAGCCCATGACGACCCCGGGAGCCACGGCGAGGAAGTTGGTGCCGTCGTCCCATTGCTCCCGCTCTGCGGCACGAATGTCCTCATCCGTGGTGAGCACGGTGATCTCGTTGACCTCGAGGATTTCGGCGAGCGTCGTCCAGAGGTCGTGATTTTTCGTGATCGTGAGTTCGGCGGCCTGCTCGCCCTTGGTGATCGTCCAACTGCGCAGGTGACGGTCAAAGTATGGATAGAGCACGAACGTCGCGACGTCGACCATTGACATGACAGTGTCGAGGTGCATGAAGGCGTGGCTGTGTGGGAGTTCGATCGCGACCACCTTGGTGGCTTGTCCGCTCCCGAAGAGCGCGCGTGCGACCATCTCAATAGCCATTGGGGTCGTGCGTTCGCCCATACCGATCATGACGGCCCCGTGTCCGATCACGTGGACATCGCCGCCTTCGAAAGAGGCGGGTTGATAGGTGTGATCGCCGGCCCCGTAGTACGCGACGAAGTCAGCGTTCGCGAACTTGGGGTGGAAGGTGTAGATCGCCTTCGTGTGAAGGGTCTCGCGCTGGCGCGCCGGCATGGCCATCGGGTTGATGGTCACGCCCCCGTAGATCCAACACGAGTTGTCGCGTTGGAAGAGGTGATTGGGTAACGGTGTCAGTACGAAATCGTCTCGACGCAGCATGTCCCACTTGAGGCTGTGCGCGTGTTGGGGGTGGAGATCTGCCTTTAAGACGCCCCCGACGAGCAGTTCGGCGAGTTGCGCGCCGTCCAGATCGTCAAAGAGGCGGCGCATGGGATTGACGAGCGATGGGCCGAACGTCTCAGGGGTGCACAAGCGGTCGAGGACGTAGGCGCGACCCTCGGGCAACTCGAGCGTCTCGGCGAGCAACTCGCCGTAGTAATGGACGAAGACTCCTCGCTCGCGGAGAGCTTCGGCGAAGGCATCGTGCTCCTGCTTTGCCTTCGAGGTCCACATCACGTCATCAAAGAGGAGTCCCTCGATATTGTCCGGCGTGAGCCTCGAAAGCTCCAGGCCCGGTCGATGGATGATGGCCTCGCGAAGTTGACCGACCTCAGAGTCAACGTGATACGTCGTGGCCGTCTCGGGCCCGTGCGAATGGGCGATCGCGGAGACTGTCTGCGTGGTCATGCGTCCACCGTCGAGTCGAAGTCGCGTGCTTCAAGCGGCTCAGCCGCGACACCAAGCCGTTGGCGGTGAGCGTTCATGAAGGCGTAGAGGATGAGACCGGCCATGATCACGACCAGCGCTTGGTAGACGACCTGGTAGCCGGAGGCGAACGTTACCCACATCGAGAACAGGACACTGGTGCCAGCAACTGCGAGATCGCGGGCGAGCCGCCAACCTTCAACACGACGGCGACGCGACACGAGGTAGGTCAGTTGCGCGATTGCCGAGAAGAAGTAGGGGATCGCAACAGTGACGACTGAGAGGTCGACCAGATAGGTAAAGACGGTGAGGCCTGAACTCGTCGTGTAACTCCAGAGCATCAATAATGAGGGCAGCGCAGTTCCTACGACGATGCCAAACCAGGCAGTCCCCTTGGCGTCTTTCCACGCGAACGGTCGAGGAAAGAGGTCGTCTTGAGCGATGGCGCGCGAAGTCTCGGTCACGATAAGCGTCCAGCCGTTCAGTGCTCCGATGCCGGAGACGACGGCGAGCGCCGCGATTGTCTTTCCGGCCCACGCACTGTGGGGGAAGATGCTGTCGATCGCGTTCACGAAGGGCGAGCCCGTGTTGACCAGCGTGTGATGGGCGACGAGCCCCATCACGGCCGCGGTCACCAAGACGTACAACATGGCGCTCAACGCCGTGCCCAGAATCGAGGCGCGCGCTACATTGCGGCGGGGATTGCGCACCCGCTTGGCTGTGATCGCGGCCGCCTCGACGCCGATGAAGGAAAAGAGTGCCACTCCCGCCGCGAGGCCGATGCCACTGTAGAGGCTTCCTCCGGTTGCGTTGAACGGTCCAAAGTGCGCGTTCTGTACGAAGAACCAGCCGACGACGCCGACGAAGAGGAGGGGAACGAACTTAAGGACGACGGTCACGTTCTGGAACCACGCCATCTGTCGTACGCCGGCCAAGTTGATCAATGCCGGCACCCATAGGCCCACGATCGCGATGCTCCAGTTCTCCATGCCCGAAGGGTGGTGGAAACCGAAGAGGGCATCAACGTAGAAGACCCACGACGAAACGATCGCTGCGTTTCCTGCCCACGATTGAACCCAGTAGCACCAGCCAACGAAATAACCGGCGAAGTCTCCGAATTCGTGACGCGCGTACGCATAGAGACCGCCGTCACCATTCGGGATTCGCCTTGCTAACTGCCCGAAGAGCACTGCCAACAACATCGCTCCAACTGCGATGACCGCGAGTACGGCAATGCCCATCGTGCCAGCACCAGCCAACACGGCGGGCATCGTGAAAACCCCGGTGCCAACGATGCTTCCGATCACGAGGGCGGTGGCGGACGGCATGCCCATCACTTGTTCCTTTTTCTGATTCCGCGGGGAAAGTTCCGAGAGCTTTCCATCCGTCTGTCCCGGCGGGGGTGGAACGATGACTGTAGACAAGTATCCTTCTTTCTGCGCGTCTTGTTGATGAGCTACACAGACTCTGATTTCAAGTTACGGGCCGAAATTGCACGTCACTAGGGTCATTGGTCCTCTTTCGAGGCGGCTATCTTCGCAATCCTCACGGCTTCGCGATTACGAGTGTGACGACAACGTGCGTTGCGCGCGGCGGCGGTGAGATCGCAGCGTGCTCAGCCGGGACGGATCGTCCGCGTCTTGGTTCGCGCTCGAGCGCTGACTCAACACGACGAACATGAGAGTTCGTGCGGTAGCGTCACAGCGAAGTCACATGTAAGGACCGATCAACGAAGGAAGGGCAATGAGTTCAAAGGATCGAGCGAATGAGGGAGCGAGCTTCGGTGCAGAGGGAGTGCATCGGATTGTCGCGGGACTAGATGGCTCAGCGGCCTCCCTGCGAGCGCTCGAATGGGCAGCCCGACAAGCCGAGTTCACGAACGCCCGACTTGAAATCGTCGTCGCGTGGGAATGGCCAAACAGCTTCGGCTGGTCCGTGATTCCGAACGATTTCAACCCCGAGCTAGACGCTCAACAACTCCTCGAGCCCCTTGTCGTCGCACTCCGCGCGGCCCATCCACAGGTGCAAATCTCGACCAAGATCGTCGAAGGCCATCCCGCGCCGGTGCTTGTGAACGAATCCCAAGGAGCGGATCTCCTCGTCGTCGGCAGTCGCGGACACGGGGAGTTCGTGGGGATGCTCATCGGTTCGACCAGCGAGCACTGCGTTGCCAACTCCGCCTGTCCCGTTGTCGTCTTTAGGGAGAACACTTAAATCAGCGGACCACTTGGTGCCCGCGCAGGCCTGAGGCAGGACATCATTGCGCGCATCGTCGTTCTATCTCCTTTGGCCCTGCCGGGAGCGTTCGACCCCGAAAAAGGACATTGTGCCCTAATAAGGCTCTCGTGACGTTTAATACAATGAGTCTCAACCGAGGCCGGAGGTGCGCGATGGCACTGTCTGAATACGAACAAAAGATTCTCTCGGAACTGGAATATTCCCTCTTCGCTGAGGATCCCCAATTTGGGGAGAGCTTGAGCGGGAAACAGATGTATGCCCGGAGTCTGCGGATCGTGCGCTGGGGCGTGATGAGTTTTGTCGCCGGTTCTGTCTGCCTCGTCACGTTCTTCACATCGTTATTCGTCCTCAGCCTTCTCGGCTTGGCAACGATGTTTGTCTCGTCTGTTGCAGCCCTCTCCAGCGCGAGCGCCCTGAAGCGCATGAGGAAGGTTCCCACGTCCCACCCCTCCGTTCGAATTGGATAGCTGGTAGCGGCTCGTCGGTCGCTTGAGCGCCTGGGGGTGTACGGCCACATATACGAAGTTCGATGCAAATGAGACGCGCTTAGAAATCGCCGCCCCGACCTAGATTCGAGGAACGTTCGTTTTGCTGTATGAGGTTTGCCGGGTAACTTTTGCTCGCGTGCTCGCTACAAACTCGTTCGACCTTCGTCGTATCGGTACACTTCACCAATGTTCGAGCGTTGGACCCGGCGCGACGCACTGGTGGTTCGCCAACCTCTACCCAGTGACGATTGAGAAGCAGGTCATCGGTATTGGAATCGTCGTGCTCGACGTTACCGATTGAATACGTCTCGAACAGAGCCGGGTTGAACTTACTCGTTCGGTGGTCGCAGCACTCGCCGGCGCCGTCGAGATGCGCGATCCCTATACGGCAGGTCATGAAGACCGAGTCGCGAGAAGTGCCGCGCTCGTCGCGAGCGAACTGGGGTTGAGCTGCGACGACATCGAGTCGATCAGTCTCGCGGGACATATTCACGACATCGGGAAACTCTCGGTGCCCGCCGAGATCCTTTCTCGTCCTGGTCGGCTCAGTACGGCCGAGATGGATCTCGTTCGAACCCACTCGCATGCAGGATTCGACATGCTCGAGCGGGTTGATTTCCTGCGTGATGCGCGAGAAATTGTCCTCCAACATCACGAGAGAATCGACGGTTCGGGCTATCCCTCAGGGCTGAAGGGAGAAGACGTGTGCCTAGGTGCGCAGATAATTGCGGTGGCCGACGTGTTTGATGCCATCGTCTCTGATCGGCCCTGTCGACCTTCGCTCGGCATCGATGCTGCGCTCGAGGAACTTACCAACGGATCTGGCACCAAGTACAACGCGGACGTCGTGACGACATTCATCCGGTTGGTGAAGTCGAACATCATTGAGGCGAAGTTCGTACCGGGTCGGGTAATGACGTCTCTATTTCGCTCACGACAGTAGAAGTTGCGCGCGCTCTTTGGCGTGAGCGAGCGACTGCACCGATTCCGACGTGAACTCATCGAGGTGCGTCGCCAGCGCCATGAACACTTGCGCGGTGGTGAGCGCGTCTCCAAGCGCGTGGTGACGTCGGTAGACGGGAAGTCGGAGGTACTCTGCCAGTTCATCAAGTGTGCGCCGGGAGTGATCCTCGTGACGTTGACGTGCAAGGAGCCGACCGAGTTCGAAGGTGTCGAGTATCGGCCCGCGAAATCGCACGCCCTGGCGGCGAAGCGCTCGACTGAGAAATGCTCGTTCGACCCAGCTGACGTGGGCGACGATGACTCGACCGGTCATCGCGGTGATGAGCGGTTGGATCGCTTCGTCGAGCGCCGGCGCATCTACGAGGTCGACGGTTCGAAGTCCGTGCACCAGAATCGACGTTTCGGGCAGCGGTTGGGAAGGGCGACAGACGCCATAGACGGCGCCACCGGCGACGAGGCGGCCGGCGTCGATGGGAACTGCGGCAAAGGAGATGATCTCGTGTTCGCGCGAGTTGAGGCCGCTTAATTCAAGGTCAACGACGCAGTAGCTGGCGCGTTGCCACGGTGTGGTGGGCCCCGTGATTGATGACCGCGCGTACTGGGCAGCCGCGGGTGTGGCGGGCGAGCGGAATACGGGCCATCTCATGGTGCCCAGCTGAGATCGTTCGCGACGCGCCGCTGCACTGAAGCGATTGCGCGGAATGCCTCTTTCAAATAGCGGTGCGTGAGGGGGCTGAGGTCGCTCAAATCGATCACGTTGTCGGGCGCTTCGCCCTTCTCCATTTGATTGACTTGATGGTCAAGACGAAGCTGGCAGATGAGTTCAAATGCGGCGATGAGCGACTGCGTGTCAGGGGCGCTGAGTGTTCCCGCGCTGCTAGCGGCTTCGAGGCGCGCCGTTGTCGACGCGCACGCCACGCCAGCCGTCATACCTGCCCAACGAGCGAGGTCAGTGATCGGCACGACGGCGGCGCTCTTTAGATCAAGGTGACTACGCCGTTCGCCTCCCAATTCGACGGCGAGTCCGTGCAGGAAGCCGGTCGGCGGTTTGTGGGAAAGGGCGAACTGGGCGAGGAGGCGCAGGGTACGAGGGAAAGAAGGCGCGAGACGAAATGTGTCGGCGATGAGTGGACCTGTTTCAGCTCCCCATACCGGTCGACTATCGACGAGTACCGATGCGAGGATCAACGCTTTTTCTTGCGTTGGATCGGTAAGGAAGGAGTGAGCTTCGCGACGCCAGAGCGAGAGAGGGCGAATGAACAGTGACGAAGAAGCGCTCGCCATGTGTTCGTCCGGTCGAAAGCCGCAGCGCCGCAGCGTTTGTGTGGCGTGCATGGCGACCGCCATCAGGTAGTCGCGGATCGGCGCCTCTTCGCCGTCATCGACCCACGCGACGGCGCTGTCGAGATCCGAACCGGGGAGCGCTTCTCGCCGAGCCTGGCTGCCGAGGGCGAGCCACGTGAATCTCGCCGGCGCTTCCCCGACCTCTTCGGTGGCGAGATCAAGTGCGCGCCGGGTGAGCGCGTCGGCAACGACGGAAAACACCGACATGACGTCGAGTGCAGCGACGCCGCCGCGGCTCATCGCGATCACGACAGGACGGAGCTTCTTCAACGTTTCGACGAGTTCGTCGACGGTGCTCGCTCGCGCGATGGCTCGGCGAAGGAAGAACGAGGATCGACTTTCTACGACGACGAGGTCGTGGTCTTCGACGATACCAATGACCCGTCCGCTGGCCGAAGTGACAGGAAAGTGCCGCACTCCGTGGTCGAGCATGTCGAGGAGGACTTCGCTGCCTGGCCGCTCGCTTGACACGGTGATCGCTGGTGCGGTCATGATGGCTGAGACGGGGGTGTCGGGCGGGAGCCCTTCCGCGACGACCCGGGTTCGAAGGTCGAAGTCCGTGACAATGCCGACGGTGTCGCCGAGATCGACGATGAACGCGCTCGCTCCCACCGAGGCCATCTGACGCGCCGCGTCGCGCACGCCGGTCTCGGGAGTCACGACGAGTGCAGAAGCGCGTATCGCTGCTCCAACTGGCTCTCGAAGCTGATCACGAACGATCTGGGCTGAGGGACCGATTCGCAAGTGATGCCGGTCTTCGAGGATGAGTCGAGTCATATACCGAATGGCGCGGGGCTGGCTGAGCGCGTGGGTCGCCGCCTCCATTGGAATTCGGAAGGTGAGGGTGTCTTCAGCCGCTCGAGCTTCAAATCCTGTCGGCAGTCCCGACAGCATCGATGCGTGACCGAACATCTCGCCCGGTCCTATGAGGTCAAGCACGGCTCCTTCGCTTACAACTTCGACTGCGCCTGCTCGCACGACACGTAGGTGTTCGAGAGGCTGCCCCCCTTTTGAAAAGATGACGTGTCCGGCGATGTGGAATTCGATCTCGACGCTTTGGCTTAGTTCATCGAGCAGCGCGTCGTCGAGTTCGGCGAAGGGCGGAAACTGTCGGAGGAAGTCTGTGATTTCCGGGAGCGCCACCATGGGGCCAGCATATGAACACCATGCGCGGGAGTCGGGGAGAGGGGAAGTCACGGTCAGTGAGAATCAGCATCGCGCCGAGAGCAAAGAACTCACATCGCGTCGTCGTCCATGGGTCGCGCGCCATACGTGAGTTGACGTGGACGGACCCCTAGGTAATTCCGGCTGACAGCGCTCTACCGTCCGCATAGCGATCTATGGTGGCCATAATCTCCCATGGTTGCTTCTCGGGGATTCAACGAGATCGGCGCTAGGCCGAATTGAGAACGACGAAGCCCCAAGGAACGTCATGTGTTTTTCCCCGGTGGGCGATCTCGTTGGTGGTGCGGTAGTTGTTGCGATCGGCGTGGACGCGTGTCGACACGTCAAGGGCCGAACTGAGAACTGGGCGGTCGCAACCTTCCCTCTGTTGCTGGGACTGCATCAAATTGATGAGACCTTCGTCTGGTGGGCCCTGCAGGGTCACGTGCCCCGCGACATCGGAAACGTCGCAATGTGGATCTATCTCGTGTTTGCGCTCGTAGTGTTGCCTTCTCTCGTGCCATGTTTGCTGGCGATCTTTGAGCCGTCGAGACGTCGTCGTCGACGTTACGCTCCGTTCCTTCTCGTCGGACTTGTCGTTTCGGGAGTGATCCTCGAGGCGATGCTCGTGGGGCACCCCGACGCTCGTCTGGGTGCGTATCACGTGGCGTATTCGATCGGACTCCAGCACGGCGTGCTCATTATTGGCCTATACATCGTGGCGACCTGTGGCTCACTGCTGGTATCGGGCAATCGAGCGCTCGTGTGGTTCGGCGTTGCGAACGTGCTCGCCATCATCGTCTTGGCTCTACTTTGTGCCGATGGTTTCACATCGCTCTGGTGTTTTTACGCGGCGCTCGTTAGTGGTGCGATCGCAGTGCACTTGCGATGGCCCAGTACCCCCGTGGCGTTCTCTAGAGCCTCGGTGTAGATGAATTTCAATGGCACGAGTGACTTGCGGGACCGTGCATGGACGTCGCTGTCTATTGACTTGGTGACGCATCGAATTGAGCGCTTTAGGACCTTTGCCTCTAGTCGGGCGGCGTAGAACTCAAGGAAACTCGAGATCGTAGGAGGTGCGACTCGGCTGTTGGGGCCGCACGTCGAAAGGTGGCGCGCAATGATCGAAGTGAAAGACATCTCGGCGTTTGAGATTCTGGACTCGCGGGCGCAGCCGACCATTTCGGTGCTGCTCGAGTTGACGAGTGGAGCCGTCGGAAAATCAAGTGTCCCGTCGGGAGCATCTACGGGGTCAAAAGAAGCCGTCGAACTGCGCGACGGCGATCCGATGCGTTATGCGGGTCGAGGCGTCTTGCGCGCTGTCGAACACATCAACGGTAAGGTCGCAGATCCTCTTCGCGGAAGGGATTTCGCGTCGCTCGCCGATTTCGACGAAGCGCTCATCAAGATCGACGGGACGGCGAACAAAGAGCGAATTGGCGCGAACGCGATCATCGGAGTTTCGATGGCCGCTGCACGGGCGTTCGCCAATGCGGAACGTCGATCTCTATGGCGCAGCCTGACGCCCACAGGCGTCGAGCCAAGGCTTCCCGTACCTCATTTCAACATCATCAACGGAGGCGCACACGCGTCGAACGCGCTCGACTTCCAGGAGTTCATGATCGCGCCCCTCGGCGCGCGAAACATGGCGGAGGCGGTTCGGGCCGGTGCGGAGATCTACCGTGTCCTTCGTGGAGAGCTCCAGTCGCGCTCTCTCAGTGTCGGGCTCGGCGACGAAGGTGGGTTCGCTCCCGAGATCGGTTCTCCCGAAGCGGTGCTTGAGCTTCTCGTGGACACGATCGAAAGTGCCGGCTACGAGACCAGTCACGAAGGCGTCATGATCGCGCTCGACCCCGCAGCGAATGGCTTCTATCGAGACGGCATGTACCACGTCGACGGAGAGAAACTTTCGAGTCACGAGATGGTCGAGCGCTATTCCGAAATGATCGAGAGTTATCCCATCTGGAGCCTCGAGGATGGACTTGCGGAAAACGATCGCGACGGTTGGGTGTACCTGACTGAGCGGCTCGGCGAGTACGTCCAACTCGTGGGAGACGACCTCCTCGTGACGAACCCGACGATCATCACCGAGGCGATCGAGCACAAGATGGGTAATGCCGCGCTCATAAAGCCCAACCAGATCGGTACGGTCACCGAGACCCTCGAGGCAATTCGAATCTGTCGAGACGCTGGCTGGTCGCAGATGGTCTCTCACCGTTCGGGAGAGACAGTTGACTCCTTCATTGCAGATCTCGCGGTCGCCGCGGGGTGCGGACAGATCAAGAGTGGCGCCCCTGCGCGCGGGGAGCGGGTCGCAAAATATAACCGCCTCATCGAAATCGAAGCGACGAACGATCTTCCCTACGGTCGAGCCGAATAATCAGGAATTGCGAAGGAGGAGTACACCGTGAACAGTCCAATTTACGTAAAGTTCTTCGATGAGTTTGGCATCGAGGACGTTCCCTCCGTCGGTGGGAAGAATGCCTCACTCGGCGAGATGTACCAAAAGCTCTCCGACCAAGGTGTGCGTGTGCCCAATGGCTACGCGATCACTGCAGACGCGTATCGCTACATCCTTGAACAAACCGGAGCGGTAAAGCTGCTCCACGATGTTCTGGATGACCTTGATCCGAGTGACGTCGCTGATCTCGCTCGCCGCGCCAAGCGCGCTCGAGAGATCGTCTATGGTGCGGGTCTCCCCGAGGACCTGGCCGCCGAGATCACCGCTGGATATCGCCGGCTTCAAGACGAGTACGGCGACGACGTCCGTCTCGCGGTACGGTCGTCGGCCACGGCTGAGGACCTGCCCACGGCGAGCTTCGCGGGTCAGCAAGATTCCTTCTTGAACGTTCACGGCGAGGAGAGTTTGCTCGACGCCTGTCGGCGCTGCTTTGCGAGCTTGTTCACGGACCGCTCAATCCACTACCGGGTGGATCAGGGATTCGACCACTTTGAAGTCGCCCTCTCAATCGGCGTGATGAAGATGGTTCGTTCAGACCTCGCCTCCTCGGGGGTCATGTTCTCCCTTGACACAGAGTCCGGCTTTCGCGACGTCGTGTTGGTCACTGGCGCTTACGGTCTCGGTGAGAACATCGTCCAGGGAGCGGTCGACCCTGACGAGTTCTATGTTCACAAGCCTACGCTCGCGAAAGGACACCGTGCGGTCCTTCGCCGTCTCCTTGGCGACAAGGCCGTGAAGATGATCTTCGTCGAAGGTGAGACGAAGGCAACCACGCGCAACATCCCGACGCCGAAATCTGACAGAGAGCGTTTCTGTCTCTCGGATGAAGACGTGCTCGAGTTGGCCGACAACGCGGTTGCGATCGAGGCGCACTATCAGCACCCAATGGACATGGAGTGGGCGAAGGACGGCGTCGACGGAAAGCTCTACATCGTCCAGGCGCGTCCGGAGACGGTGGCCTCACAGCGCCAAACCAGCGTCTTTGAGAACTACATCCTCGAAGGCGGGGCTGAAGTCATGGTGGAGGGTCGTTCGGTTGGCGAAAAGATCGCCTCAGGCACGGCGCGGGTGATCGAGAACGTAGCGAACCTCGCAGATTTCCAACCCGGCGAAGTCCTCGTCACCGACTCGACGACCCCGGACTGGGAACCGGTGATGAAGACTGCCTCGGCCATCGTCACAAATCGCGGTGGAAGAACGTGTCACGCCGCGATCGTCGCCCGCGAACTCGGCGTTCCCGCCGTTGTGGGCACCGGCAACGGAACGACGGCTGTGCCGAATGGAGCCACGGTCACTGTTTCTTGTGCCGAGGGCGAAACCGGACGGGTGTATCGCGGTGCGGTGAACTTTCACGTAGAGCGCAGCGATGTCGGCGATCTCGCACGGCCGAAGACGAAGATCATGATCAATCTCGGCAATCCTGACCTCGCGTTCAAGACCTCGTTCTTGCCGAATGACGGCGTCGGACTCGCGCGCATGGAATTCATCGTCAGCGAGTCGATTCGCGCACATCCGCTCGCACTGATCCATCCAGAAAGGGTGAGCGATCCAGAGGTACGTGCGGCGATCGCCAAACTGATCCAGAACTACGCGAACGGCGAAGAGTTCTTTGTCGAGCGACTGTCCGAAGGGATCGGCACCATCGCCGCGGCGTTCTGGCCGAAGCCAGTCGTGGTGCGAATGTCGGACTTTAAGACGAACGAGTACGCCAGTTTGCTCGGTGGGAGCGATTTCGAGCCCTTAGAGAGCAACCCGATGATCGGCTTTCGCGGTGCATCGCGCTACGCGCATCCTGCCTATGAAGAAGGATTTGCTCTCGAGTGCAGGTCGATGAAGCGGGTCCGCGAGGAAATGGGGCTCACGAACGTGGTGCTCATGCTGCCCTTTGTTCGCCGGGTCGCCGAGGCCGAACGAGTTCTGGCGCGGATGACCGAGCATGGGCTTCAACGCGGGAAAGACGGACTCGAGGTCTACGCCATGTGTGAGATTCCGAACAACGTCATCTTGATCGACAAGTTCTCGGCCTATTTCGATGGGTTCTCGATCGGTTCGAACGACCTCACCCAACTTACCTTGGGTGTCGATCGCGACAGCGAGATCGTCGCATTCGATTACGACGAACGCGACGACGGAGTGAAAGAAATGATCAGGCTTGCCGTTGAAGGTTGTCGACGAAACAAGATCCACTCCGGTCTGTGCGGCCAGGCGCCGTCGGATTATCCGGATATGGCGGCCTTCCTTGTGGAGCTCGGAATTGACTCGATGAGCCTGAACCCCGACACGGTGTTAAAGACCACGAGACAGGTGCTCGAGCTCGAAGAGAAGTTGGGGGCCCTTCATCCGCCGCAGGGAGTCTGAGTTGCGTCGAGGAGTGGGCAGAAAGTTAAGAGAGGGGAGTTGACGATCACGAATTCTGGGCCACATCACATGAGCGGTGCGGAGGTGTCCGAATCGGGTCTCAGCCATATCCCGCGGTTGGAGGACCTCCCATCCGTGTCCGGGCGGCGCGTCCTCGTGCGCGCTGATCTCAACGTTCCACTGCGGGCGACGGACGGGGGCGGTTTCGAGATCTCGGACGATTTTCGACTGCGCGCTTCAATGCCGACCCTTTCGTGGCTCGTCGAGCACGGAGCGCATGTCACCGTGTGCAGCCACCTCGGCCGACCGAAGGGCAAGGTTGATCCGCGCTATTCGATGGCGCCCGTCCGTGAGCGGATGGCGACCCTCGTGCCGAGTGTCGAGGTGATGGAGAACCTTCGGTTCGATCCCGGCGAGGAGGCGAACGATCCTCGGTTCGTGCGGCGCCTCGTAGAAGGCTTTGACTTTTACGTCAACGACGCGTTCGGTGCGTGTCATCGCAGTCACGCGTCCATCGTCGGACCGCCGTACCTCCTGCCGAGCGCCGCGGGGCGGCTGCTGGAGCGCGAGGTGAAAGCACTTTCGAGACTCCTCATTTACCCCGAGCGGCCCTTTGTCGCGGTGATCGGTGGCGCAAAAGTCGAAGACAAGCTGGGCGTACTGGTCTCGCTATCCGAGAAGGTCGATCGTTTGTTGCTTGGTGGCGCCATGTGCTTCACGTTTCTCGCGGCCCTCGGTCACGACGTCGGCGAGTCGCCCGTTGACTCCGCTTTCCTCGCCGAAGCACAGGCGCTCCTTCTCGCCCATCCACAGATTGAACTACCGACGGACCTCGTCGCGCTCCAGACCGACGAAGCCATTGGCGTCGATAGATCGTCGAGCGAGACAGTACGAGACTTCGGCACTGACTTGCTGCCGGGATGGCGGGGGGTCGATATCGGACTTGCGACGCGTATCTCGTTTGGCGAATCGATCCAGAACGCCCGAACCGTGTTGTGGAATGGGCCGATGGGCGTCTTTGAGGATCCCCGTTTTGACGAGGGAACTCGTTCCGTCGCCGAGGCGGTTGCCTCGAGCCCCGCGTTCAGTGTCGTCGGAGGGGGAGAGACGGCGGCCGCACTCAATAAGTTCCACCTCGAAGACCGTGTTGATCACGTTTCTAGTGGCGGGGGCGCAACGCTTGAATTAATCGAAAAGGGTGACCTACCCGGCTTGGTCGCACTGCGCGAGGGCGCCACCCTCGAGCACTGTCCCGCGAGCAGCTGACAAATAGCGTCCGCTCAGCATTTGGTGCTTCACCATGTCGCTGCGAAAGGATCATTCGCTCGCGAATCGGCTCAGGATGCGGCTCCCACGAGCGCGGCAAGATCGGCGAGACGGCTCGAGTAGCCCGACTCGTTGTCGTACCAGCCGAG
>PLNQ01000161.1 GCA_003141815.1 Acidimicrobiaceae bacterium
CCCCCTGGAAGGGGATGCGAATGACGAGGCCCATCGTGTAGACGCCGTCGGAGCGCTTGTGGAGTTTTGCGACTTGCGAGACGATCTGGTCGAACGCGGGGTAGACGAACCCGTCGAACTGGATTTCACAGACCGTGCGGTACCCGCGAATCGCGAGTCCGACGGCCGTGCCGACGATCGCGGACTCAGCTAACGGCGCGTCGATGACGCGGTCCTCGCCGAAGTCCTTCTGCAGGCCGTCGGTGATACGAAAGACGCCGCCAAGCTTGCCGACGTCCTCGCCCATGATGAGGACCTTCTTGTTCTTCTCCATGGCCCGGCGAAGGCCCTCGTTGAGGGCCTTCGCCATCGTCATCGTGGTCGTAGCCATCAGTGCGAGCCTCCGCTGACGCCGAGTTCGATCATCTCGCGACGGCCCTCTTCGATGAGGGGGTGCGGTGCGGCGTAGGCGTTGTCGAACATCGTGATCGGATCGGGTCGATCCATCGCCAGGACGTCCTCACGGAGTTTCAACGCCATGGCGTCGGCCTCGGCCGCCACGTCGTCGAACTTGGCGGCCTTCACGCGGTACTCGCGCACCAACAGCGACTTCACGCGCTCGATGGGGTCGCGATGCTTCCAGACCTCGACTTCGGCGTCGATGCGGTAGCGCGTTGGGTCGTCCGACGTCGTGTGCGCGCCCATGCGGTAGGTGTAGGCCTCGATCAACGTCGGGCCCCCGCCCACGCGCGCGCTCTCGAGCGCGCGCTTCGAGACTTCGTAGACCGCGAGGACGTCGTTGCCGTCGACGCGAATGCCGGGGAAGCCGAAACCGGGCGCGCGGTGGTAGAGGGGAATCTTCGACTGAATGGACATCGGCGTCGAGATGCCCCACTGGTTGTTCTGACAGAAGAAGACGACGGGCGTATTGAACGATGACGCCCACACGAAGGCCTCAAGGACGTCGCCCTGGCTCGACGCGCCGTCACCGAAGAACGTCATTACAGCCTCTTCGGCGCCGTCGCGCTGGATGCCCATGGCGTAACCAACGGCGTTGAGAACCTGATTACCAAGTACCACCGCGGGCACCGAGTGGCGATATTTCTGGGGGTCCCAGCCACCATTCGAGGTCGCGCGAAAGAGTCGCAGCATGTTCTCGGGTGGTACCCCGCGACACCAGGCAATTCCGTGCTCACGGTACGTCGGGAAGGTGAAGTCCTGGGGGTCGAGGGCCCGACCGGCGCCGATCTGCGCAGCCTCTTGGCCCTGGATGGGTGCCCACAGCGCGAGCTGTCCTTGGCGCTGCAACGACGTTGACTCGTTGCACAGGCGACGCACGATGACCATGTCTCGATAGAGACCGAAAATCTCTTCACCACTGAGGGTTGACTCGTACTCGGGATGCGCGACGCGCTCGCCCTCGGGGGTCAGTAACTGGACTAATTCCTCGCCGATCATCAACGCTCCTTAGGCTACAACCCCAAAGGGCACCTTACTCTCGTACGATGAAGAGGTGCCCCGCCTGTTCGTAGACGTGACCCCGCTACGAACAAGTCGAAACTTCCGCTTGCTATTCATCGGCCAATTCGCGTCACTACTTGGCAGTAACCTCACGATCGTCGCCGTCGCCTATCAGGTCTACCAACGAACGAACTCGAGTCTGTGGGTCGGCGTCGTCAGTTTCATCCAACTCCCACTGCTCATCGGCGGTTCGTTGTGGGGCGGCGCGCTCGGCGACCGCTTCGATCGACGAACGTTGCTGGCGGTTGCCTCTTTCATCTTGGGTCTGTCGAGCGCCGCCCTCGGGGCCAACGCCCTCTACATCCACCCGAACTTCGTGGTATTAATCCTGGTCCCCGCTGTTGGGGCCGGGCTCGCGGGCCTGTCGGGACCGCTGCGCACGGCGGCTATTCCCACGCTCGTCGCTCCAAATGAACTTGTCGCCGCCATTTCGCTCAACCAGGTCATCATCAATCTCGGGACCTTGGTGGGCCCGGCGCTCGCCGGCATCCTGCTCGCGACGGTCGGACTGTCGTGGTGCTACTTCCTCGACGCGATCACCTTTGGTGTCCTCGTCATCGCTACCCTCTTCATGGCGCCGATGAAGCCCGTTGGTGAACACGCGAGCGTCAAGATGATGCGCGCCATCGGTGACGGCTTCAAATACGTACGCTCTCACGCCGTCGTGCAAGCTGTCTACCTCGTCGACCTGAACGCCATGGTCTTCGGTCTGCCACGCGCGCTCTTTCCAGCGATGACCAAGCACGTGTACCACGCGGGTCCGGAGGTCTTAGGTCTGCTCTACGCCGCGCCGGGTGCGGGCGCGTTATTGATGGCGCTGACGACGGGTTGGCTAGGCCAGGTCCGTCGCCGGGGTCGTCTCGTGGTGCTGGTCGTCCTCGCGTGGGGCGTCGTCATGGCACTCTTCGGTTTGGTGCCCGTGTTGTGGGTGGGACTCGTGTGCCTGGGCGTCGCTGGCGCGATGGACGTCATCTCGGCAGTCCTTCGCCAGACCATCCTCCAAACGTCGATCGCCGACGGCTTTCGCAGTCGTATTTCGTCGATTCAAATGGCGGTCGTCACCGGTGGCCCCCGCCTCGGCGATCTCGAGTCCGGCACGGTCGCGAACTTCACGTCGACGGAGTTCGCCATCGTCTCGGGTGGGATCGTGTGCGTCATTGGCGTGCTCGCGCTCGTGCGCTGGCGCCCGACGTTCTGGCGCGAGCGCTCTCTCTAGGCGCTGCGCACAGGGATCGAACGGCGCTTCGCGTTCGTCACCGTCGCGAGCTGACCACAGGCCGCCGCGATCGATCGACCCCTCGTGTTGCGCACCGTGGCGTTGACGCCTTGCCGCACGAGCCCGTCACGAAACTCCGTCACTCGCTTCGCGCTGGAACCTCGAACGAGGTAGCCAGGCGTGGGGTTGAGGGGTATGAGATTGACGTGCGCGTCGAGCGAGTTCGCGTACGCACTGAGCTCGTCGATCGCTTGGTCGGTGTCGTTCACCCCGTCGATCAACGCCCACTCGAAACTGAGTCGTCGCCCGGTCACGTCAATCCACGTCGTGCACGCCTCGTGAAGACGCTCGAGGGGGTAGCGCCGGTTGAGGGGAACGAGTTCGTCGCGCGTCTCGTTGTTCGCCGCGTGCAGCGAGACCGCGAGTGTGAGGGGAAGCCCCTCTTTCGCCAGTCTCTCGATCGCCGGCGCGACGCCCACCGTCGACACCGTCAAGTGACGCGCAGAAAGTCCGAGGTAATCGTGCAGTCGTCGTACGACGCTCACTGTCGTGGCGTAGTTCGCGAGAGGTTCGCCCATTCCCATGAAGACCACGTTTGACAGGCGAGCGGGCGCGGCGGCACGCACGGCGAACATCACTTGTTCGATCACTTGGCCGACGCTGAGCTGGCCACTGAAGCCCGCCTGTCCCGTAGCGCAGAAGGTGCACCCCATCGCGCAGCCGGCCTGCGAGGAGACGCACACCGTCACACGATCGTCGTAATGCATCAGGACCGTCTCAATCGTCGAGTCGTTCTCGAGACGAAAGACCCACTTTCGCGTAGCGCCGTGGTCACTCGCGACGTCGTTCGCCACCTCGAGACTTGGTGGGAACTGTGCACGAAGCCGCGCACGCAGCGTTTTTGGAATCGTGGTGACGTCTTCGAGGTCGAGCGCGTCCGTCCAGAGACCGTGCCAAAGTTGATCGAGTCGGTAGCCGGGTTCACCCTCGACGAGCGTGGCCAGCTCCTCTTTGGAGTATTCGTAGATAGACGCCACCCACCAACGCTAGAGGACGAGAGCCGCGCATTGATCGTGACGCGTTCGCCGTCTCGTCACGGCCGTCACGCAACTGCAGCAGACCTCTCAGCGAGTTCTTACCCACTTCTTCGTTGAGCTTTGCCCCGTCCTTCGAATCGTTCGAGATACTGAATCTCGTCGAAAGGAATGCCGCAATGCTTACCGTTTACTTTTCCGTTCTGGTTGTCGGTCTTGGGGTCAGCGTGGCCCTCGGACTTCCCTTCTTGCAAACACGGCGTGACATGAGAGAACGACGTGAGGCAGCCCTCAACGCCGAACTCTCTCGCCAGGCCGAGATCATCGCCGACTACGAAGCGACGATCGACGCGTATCGCCTGTACGCGCAGAGCGACCCTGAACTGGCCGGGTCGTCTCTGTAGTTTCCGCCCGTGGCGGGACCGGGCAACCGGTCTCGCCACACCCTTCTCCCTGTCTGCTTGACTCTTTATCGGTTCAACCAAACGGTGAACGGATGACAGGAGCAGCATGGAACTCAACAACACCTCGGCCGTCGTCACGGGTGGTGCGTCCGGACTCGGTGAAGCCACCGCTCGCGCGCTCGCCGAGCGTGGCGTCAAAGTCGTGCTCGCGGATTTGAATGACGACGCGGGCACCGCGATCGCGAAAGAGATCGGCGGCGCCTACGTGCACTGTGACGTGACCAACACCGACGAGGTCATCGCCGCACTCGAAGCCGCGAAGGCCATGGCGCCACTGTGGAGCGCGGTCAACTGCGCCGGGATCGGATGGGCGACGCGCACCGTTGGTAAGGACGGCGAGTACGCCTCGGCGCACGACCTCGACATCTATCGCAAAGTCATCGAAATCAACTTGATCGGCACGTTCAACGTCTGTCGACTCGCGGCAACGGCCATGAGTCACAACACGCCCGACGTCGACGGCATGCGCGGCGCACTGTTGAACACCGCGTCCGTCGCGGCCGAAGATGGTCAGATCGGCCAGGCCGCGTACTCGTCCTCGAAGGGCGGCGTCGTCGGTCTCACGTTGCCACTCGCGCGCGACATCGCGCCCATTGGTGTTCGCGCGAACTGCATCTTGCCGGGTCTCATCGACACGCCGATTTACGGCACAGGTCCCGCGTCCGACGAGTTCAAAGCGCGCCTCGGCGCGGGCGTGCTCTTTCCCAAGCGACTCGGATACGCGCGAGAGTTCGCGTCGCTCGCGGTCGAGCTCTTGTCGAATAGCTACATGAACGCCGAGTCGGTGCGCATCGACGCGGGTATTCGCATGCAGCCCAAATAGTCAATCTCGTCGACGCCCCTGTCACGTCGACGCGGCGCTCATTCGGGCTCGTCGGTCGAGAACACGCACCGCCTACCCTTACAGCCATGAGCTGGGTTGATCTCCTCATCGCGATCGTGGTCGTCCTTGCTGGCTTCCTCGGCCACGCGGAAGGCGCCGTACGTCAGATCTTGCGCTTCGTCGGTTTCGCGGCGGGCTTTCTCGTGGGCACCTACTTCGCGCCGTCCCTCTCGTCGCTCGTCACCCACTCGGGATGGCGCCCGGTATTGGCGCTGGGCTTCGTGCTCGTGATCTCCATCGTCGGCGGTCAAGTGGGCAGCTTCATTGGCTCTCTCGTCGCCCAGGCGCTACGCACGATGAAGCTGGGACGGGTCGACCGTGTAGCGGGCATCGTGGTGGGTGCCGCAGGCGCTCTCGTCGGCTGCTGGCTGGCGGCGGGGCTGTTGGCCTCGACGACCTGGGGATCGATCGCCGGCGGCATCCAGCAGTCGAGCATTCTCTCCGCGATGGGACGCGTTATGCCCCCGGTACCCTCGCTCGACGCCAAGGTGCAGTCGCTCTTTCGCAACATCAACTTCCCCAACGTCTTCGCGAGCGTCGTCGCGCCAACGCTGGGGTCGTACGTCGACCCCAAGCGTTTGGGACCCCTCGTCGCGTCGCTGGGTGGCCCTGCCGATGTGGTGAAGGTGCTCGCGAGCGGATTCTGCCCGACCTTGAGCGAAGGAACGGCCTTCTACGTGTCGGCGCACGAGGTCGTCACGAACGCGCACGTCGTGGCCGGTCACACGAGTATCACCGTCAGCGGAGTGCCAGCGCAGGTGGCCCTCTTCGATCCCAACAACGACCTCGCGGTGCTGCGCGTGCCATCACATGCTGAGACGCCACTGTCCCTCACCTCGAAGACCCCCTCTCGTGGCACCACCGTGCGCGTCATTGGTTTCCCACTCGACGAAACACGTACCAGAGCGCCCGGCGTGATCGACGGCGTGCTCACGGCACCGGGGCGCGACATCTACAACCAGACAATTATCTTGAAGACCGTGCTCGTCGTGGAGGTGAACGTGCAGCCCGGCAACTCCGGGAGTCCCGTCATGGATGGGAACTCAGTCGTCGGCATCATCGAATCCAAGTTGGTCAGCCAGACGAGCACGGCTTACGCAATTCCCGCGAGCGTCATCCGGCGCGACGTCGCCCAGGCTCCCGCGTCCGGGACAGAGTCGACGCGCACCTGCCTTTCGTAACGAGTCGCGCGAAGCGTTAGATGTAGGAGTCGGATGAAGATGCACAAAAATCGTCGTCCAAGATGGACAATCACGTCTAGAACCGCTTGTTCGCAGTCGTCCTAGACCACGCAAAACAAGTCAACGTGCACATTCCCTTTACAGAAACCAAGCGCCTGATATCCGCGAGGTAGCTGACGGCACCGCCACTGGGGTCGGCGGATGGAGATAATGGCTGTGTAGTTGGCTCTTCGCGGCTCACCTGGAACGCCAACCAACGGAATCTGGAACGGATACCGTCTCAAGAGCGCTTGACACAGGTTCTAGTTCAACAATTAATAAGGAGCGTTAGGTGGAGCGTCGGGGTTCACGTCGGGTCGGGGATTCGTAGGGCCAGTGGGCGGTGTCGGCGAGGGACTCGGCGAAGCGGTCGGGGTGGGCAACATGGGGGAAGTGGCCACTTCCTGGCCAAACGGAGATAGTGGATTGAGGGAGCATTTCTTTCAACCACTTCTGATATGCAGGCTCGAGATCGGTGCCGGCAACCATGAGGTACGGCACACCGGCGGCTCGAACCGCCGCGAGTCCTGCGGCGGCGAAGTCGATGATCTCGTCGACGGGCCGATCGAGAAGCTCGCGCCAATACGCGACTACAACGTCTTGTCGAGGGTGAGAGGCCGACCGCACCAGCTCCTGCGCGGCCTCGGGCAGCAACTCGATATGCATGTTCGCAGTAAACATTTCCCAGACGATCGGAAAAGCGGGGCCCCGAAGCTTGTCGGCAAGGAGTTTAACCAGTTCAGCAAATGGCGCTACCTGGAGTGATTGGTCGACGTTGATGATTCCGCGGGTGGGATATTGAGCGGCGTAGATGGTGGCGATGACCGCAGATATCGAGTGCCCGACGACGACGGGCGACTGGAGCTGGGCCTCCTCAACCGCGCGGTGTACACCCTGAGCGACGCCTTCGAGGTCGGAGGACGCCCATCCCGGAGAACCTCCGTGACCTGGGAGGTCCAGGGCAATGACACGTCGACGCGGGTCAATGCGGCTCAACTCGGCCAACGCGGGTCGCCAGAGGCTTCGATCGAAAGTCAAACCGTGGAGCAGTACCAGCGGCGCTCGGGCATCGGAGTCGCCGTAGTCGTCTGCGGCGAGCCCCGCAAGGGTCTTGGTAACGCCGGTTCCTTGATCGCTCCCCACTTTGGAAGTCGATGCTGTCCCTATTTTCACGTTTTCCCCCTTAACTACCATGCTCGTCGTTACGATACACCATAACGTAACAGCGTTACGTTATGGTGTCAAGGGTGGGAAGGCCGAAAGAACACGACGAGCGAACCGCCTTAGCGCTTCTTGATGCAGCGGAGCGCATCGTCGAAGAAGCGGGTCTCCAAGCCCTTTCTCTTCGAGGGCTGGCAGATGACGTTGGAACGACCACTCGAGCCGTGTACAGCTTGTTCGGCTCCAAGGACGGCCTACTCGTCGCCCTCGGGATCCGTGCGTTCGAGATGCTCGGCGCTTCCATCGAAGCGCGACCGACGACAGAGGACCCAGCGGCCGATCTCGTCGAAGCTGGCGTTGCGGTCTTTCGAAATTTCGCCATCGGGCACCCCACCTTGTTCAGGATCGCTGTTCAGCGAACGTTGGGTCAGCCCTCCTTCACAGGCGATGTTGCCAACGCGAGTGCCGAGGCTTTTGCTGGCCTCGAGATGAGGGTGGCCCGCGTCAGGAACGCCAACTTGCTCGGCCGCCGGACGGTACGCGATGTCGCCTTTGAGTTTCACGCGCTTTGCGAAGGACTCGCTGCAGTGGAACTACGCGGGTTGATGGCAAGAGGTGAGGAAGTGCGAATTTGGCATGACGCACTCACCGCACTCGTGACTGGCTTCGCCGTTCTGGCGTAACAAAGATATTGCAAAGCGTCGGAAACGAAGTAGCCACCACACTCCACCGAGAGCGACGGGACTCACGACCAAACTGCAATGTTCTTCACGACCATGTCACACCGATTGTCACACCTGACAGCAGGTCCCCGCGCCAAACAAATTGCCAATAATTTGGCAAAATCCGGATGAATCGTAAGAACCGGTGGCGCTGTGGCACGCCCTGGCACTCGCTGTCGCGGGAAATAGGACCTCGCAAAGCCCCGTACTCCGGTTCGAATCCGGACGCCGCCTCCAGATCCGTTAGTCCATATTTCCAGTTCTACGTAAGCTGCCTCGGCGAGCGTTCTCCAGGTCACGAATCCCGAGCCGTGGATCAATGGTCATTGGAAGGCGAACTAAAAGCGATCCACGAAGCCAGTCGCCAATGGACCGTTGCGCTGACTCCCTGAAACCGCCCACCCCTTGCGCGTAACTGTCAAGCCGCGAGTTCTTTCTTGGTCGGCCACGCAATCTCTTCGTCGTAGAGGCAACCTTGTTCGAGGCACGCGTGCAAGATGCCGACCCAGCGATTCGCCAACTGTCGGATGGCTTTGCGGTGATGCTTGTCACGGGCGCGCAGCACGTCGTAGTAGGCGCGCGCCGGGTGACCAGTTNNTTCCCGAGGCCTTGGTGACCGGCGACGTGCCGGCGTAGTTCCTGCGAGACTTGGCGTCGGCGTAGCGGTTCGGGTCGTCGCCGAACTCGCCCAGCACCCGAGCGCCCAGGACCGTCCCCATTCCTGGAAGAGAGAGGATGACCTTGGCGTTCGGGTGCTGCTCAAAATGCTCCGACAACGACGCCTCGAGTTCGGCCACGCTCTCGTTCAGTTGAACAATGACCGCGACGGTGGACTTAGTCGTGATGCCGTAGGCGTTCTCCAACACCGGTGGCTGGGCCAACTGTTCCTTGGCCAACGCCTCGTGGATCGCTTCGGCGCGGGCTTCAAGGTTGCGCTGTCGTCCGGCGCGTTTCAGTGCGCTCGCAATCTTCGCGCGCGACAGCGTTCGCGCGAGCGACGGCGTGGGCGCGACGGCGAGCACCGCGACCGCGTCGACGCTTCCTAAGTCCGTGCCGAAGGCCTCGAGCGCGCCGGGGAAGTAGTCCTTCAGCGACGAGCGCAACGCGTTCACCTGGCGTTGACGGCTCCAGATGGCGTTCTGGTGGGCGCGCGCCAGCAACTTCACCGATTCGGCGAGCGAGCTGTCGCCCGCGACGGCGCGGTGGTTGTGCGCGTCAGTTCGAACGAGATCGGCCAGCATCTTGGCGTCACCGGGATCGGACTTGGCCCCCGAGACGTGGTGGCGCTCGCGGTAGCGAGTGGCGGCCAAGGGGTTGATCGCGATGACCCGATAGTTCGCCGCGATGAGAGCGGTCACGATAAGACCGCGGTCCTTCTCGATGCCGACGACCACCTGGCGGGCGTCGTCGTCTTCATCCAGAAAGTCAGCCACGAGTGCGTGCAGTTCACCGACGCCCGCCAGCGTGTCGGCGATTCGTTTTCGTCCGAGCACCTTGCCGTCGGCGTTTAAGACGCACACGTCGTGGTGGGCCTCGGCCCAATCGACTCCAACAAAAATCATCTGGTCACCTCCAACTCGTTGACTATGTCAAGCCTCGAGGCAGCGGTGGCGACCTAATGGACCAGTGCTCACGGCACGACACCCCTCCAGCCTTCTCCGCCGTCCTCACCAACTGATCGGGGCACGTTCTCCGACTAGAGCTCTTGGCTCAGATAGTTGCAGTGCTCACCGGTCAGCGGTTCAGTGACATCATCTCCTAAAAGACGACGTCGGGTCCCATTAGATTGTGGACGTCGGGTCCCCGATGTGAACCCGCACCTAATTACGGTCGCCATCAAGTCCCTAGTTTGCCGAGAGTAGGACAGTCTTATCGAACCTTGCCGCACCGTTCACCCAGACGCCTGAACTGGTACCAAGTAATTCGAGGGCATCCCCTCGATTGGCATTCGACAGGTAACTTCGACGTCCACGCGTATTTTGAGTAATTCTGGAGGCACGATGCGACGTAGAGAGGGTGATGGCAAACAATCCCGCCTCGCCTGACGAGACGCTCTCCAGCGACTTCGAGATGTTCTTTCGTGAGAACTACTCAAGCCTTTGGCGATACGTCGCTCGTCGAGTTCCCCTGGCCAAGGCCGATGATGTCGTATCGGCCAGTTTCATCGTGGCCTGGGAGAAGTACTCGACGGTCGACAACCCGTCACTGCCGTGGCTCATCCGCATCGCCAGTCTTGAGGTCGCCAACGCTCGGCGAAAGCAAAGTCGCGAATACCGGCGTGCGTTCTCGGCCGTGCTTGAGGAGTTCGCCGCTCCATCTGGTGTTGATTTTGACGGATCGGCCGTCCGCTCGGCGATAGCGACCCTTGGAGAGTCCGACCAAGAGATCCTTCGATTGGTGCTTTGGGAAGAACTACCGCGAGAGGACATTGCCCTGGTACTTGGGCTTTCAGTCAACGCGGTGAATGTTCGCTATCACCGAGCGCTTCAGAAGTTCGAGCGTTCGGTTGTTGTGCCCCACCACATCTATCCCGTGAAGGAAGATCCCAATGCCAAATGAACGATTCTCAGACCTGATCCGCAACGCCAATCCAGTGACGCAGGAGCCGACGCGTTCGATGGATGACGTGTGGAACGACGTAGTCGCGGCCCAAGGTCGCACACACCCCGCGTTCGTCGGCAAGCGACGTCGCACCGCATTGCCGTGGACCCACCCACGGCGGATAATCGCAGTCGCCGCCGCCGTTCTCGTCATCGCCGTCATCTCGACGGTGGTGAGTGTCCGAGGACCCAGCAATTCTCCTTCATTGACGAACTCCATTGCCCAGGCCTTTGGCGTTGTGAATGCCGACGCCGCGTCAGCGGGCAGCTTCTCCGCGACTCCGGCGAGCCCGCTCGGATTCAATGTCCTAACGTGTCCCTCCGGCAAGGTCTGCTATCTCGAGTCAACGAACGCTGTCGGCGTGAATGGCAATAGTTCGGTGACCACGGCTTACAAGACGGTTGATAGCGGCACGACGTGGACCTCGATTTCGATGCCGGCAGCGGGTAGTGCGGACACGTCGTTCTCCTGCTCAAGTGTCTTGGTGTGCTCAGTCGGAGTATTGCGTGCTCCGTCGGGCTCCCCATCTGGCCCGTTCCCACAGGGAACGGTTCAGTCAATGCTGACGACGACGGACGGGGGTGCCACGTGGACGAGTCACGTGGTCGCGATCAACCCAGTGTTGGGTGTCGACGCAGCACTAGACACTTCATTAGTCAACGTCCAAGGACAATGGTCACAGCTGCAGTGCTTCAGCGCGGTGTCGTGTATCGCAGTGGCACTGGTGCCCTCGGATCAGCCTCAAGAACCCGTACAAAGCGGGGACAACAACACGGGTGTGCTGCGTACTGTCATTATGCGCACCGATGATGGCGGTGCCACGTGGACTTCGAGCGTGCTGCCCTGGTCGACCGCGTTCGACGGGTCGCCGGGCTGGTCGAATGCGCAAGTAGTGACTCTCTCCTGCGCCACATCTTCGAACTGCATCGGACTTTCGTCCGTCTTCCACTCGGTCGTCGACAACAGTCAGACATCGAACGTGCGCGTCTGGCGGAGCACCGACGGAGGGATGACGTGGCAGACCGATTGGGCACCCGCACCCGCGCTCGCGCCGACCCTTCGTTTGACGTGCCCCACGACGATGCAGTGCTACGCGCCGGTCGAAGTGGGGAGCAGCGTTCCCAGCAACAAGAACGAGATCATGATGACGAGTGACGGCGGGATCACCTGGACGTTTGCGACCCCGGCTTCTACGGGAAGTGCATCATCAATCGACGAATACAACTCGGTGAGCTGTACGAGTGCATCGAGTTGTTGGATTGCGGGGGAAGTAATGCCTACTGGCCAACTTGGCAGTTCACAAGCGGCGATCTGGGCCACCAGTGACGCCGGGCAAACGTGGATGTCAGTACCCTTACCGATCAAACTGGGCATCATCTTTCAGGTCGACTGCAATGCCCCAGCGTCCTGTCTTGCCGTGGCTCAGCCGCCCTACAAGGATGGACAAGCAATCCCAAATGGGCCGCTGCCTGGTGAGATTCTGAGCAACCAGGGTAGCTAACGACTCTCGTCAGTGTTTCGCGCTCGTCTCAGCCCGTTGGACAGGAATGGCGTACGGGGGCACCTGAACACTCAAACATTGGGCGCAACAGGTTTCTTGCACTTTTGTTCAAATGGCGGTGTTCATTTGCTCATTGAGTGTTCAAAAAGACTTGGCATTGTTCATAATGCCTTGGTTCCCACAATCGTTAGTGTCGGAATCGGATCAGAATGAACAAAATTGCTCCTCCTCTGAAAAAGAGAGTCCCGGAACCCGCTCGGGTTGCTGACATTCACTTCTTCAAGATACGGATCATCGGACAACGAGATACCGTCTTTCACATTTAGGAAGGTGTCGACGAGTCAAGCGCAAGAAGTCGAGCAACACGCGTCACAATCGAAGGCTTCCCGTCAAGAAATTTGATTGGAGCGTTCTGAGAACGGAGTAAAAATTGGAACGGCTTCGAACTCTTTGAGGTAGCCAGCGAATACTCAGGGCGGAGTGGTGGCGAGACTCTCCAGCCGCTCGAGCGACTTCGTCATGTCCTGGCGGAACCGCGAGGCGTACACGTAACGGAGGAACAAGCGGAGCCCCTCGCTTGAGATATCCCAGGTCTCGCGCACACGAGTCCCCTCGTCAACAGGCTCGAGTTCGTAGCGCCAGATACGGCCGAAGAACCGGGCACCGCGCCCATTAGCGGGTTTCGGGGACCAAGCGATCCGCCTTCCTTCGTCGAACTCCGTGACGGTGTTGATCATGCTGTAGCGCAAAACTCGTCGCATGTTCATAGCGAAGGTTGCCCCTAGCGAGAGCCGGTCCGGCGCGTCGGGCCGAGCCTGCCTCACCGTACCGGAACCGTCGATCTCGGGATGTCGACGCGGGTCGGCGAGCACGTCGAAGATTGCCGCGGCTGGTGCTCGCATCACTCGCTGAACGGAGACGATGTCGCGATGATTGGCCATGACACTAAAGTATCCCAGGCCCAACGCGAGGAACGTCGAGTTCTCCGACGTGCTCGAGACGGTCGAACCCGAAAAGTTCAACCTGGGTAAAAGGTTGACCGCTGACGTGCGCTATAGGTCGGCGCGCGATCTGTTCCTTCCACGCATTTGTAGAACCGATACTGCGTTGGTAGGGCACGATTCCCGCAATGCGACGTGCTCGTTGTGCGCTCTTCTTCGACGACGGGTCAATCGGACTCATCGCGAGAGTGGTCGTCTCATTCGCGAGAGAAGGAACTGGCTTCACGTGCGAACTGTTCTTGCGCAAGGTGATTTTGACCATCAGTAAACCGACAATCGGACGAGACCGATCTATCAGATCAGACGACGAAATGTTCTGGATCGACGGCGAGCCGTTATCAGCGAACCCCACGTCAAGATGATTGCTACACTAAAATGGTGAATTTGGCCCTCTCGAAGCGGGGTGACTACGTCGTGCGCTCGGCCATCTGCCTCGCCGGATGCTACGAATCGGGCGTACCNNATCATTCTTTGGTACCCAAGGTGGCTACAGCCTCGCCCGACCACCCAGCGAAGTGAGCCTGCTAGAAGTCGTCGAAGCCGCTGAGGGACCACTCGCGCCCGAGACGTGCGTGCTCGGGGACGCCCCGTGTCGATGGGAGTCGGTCTGCCCATTGCATGAGACCTGGGGCACGGCGGCGGCGGCGCTGCGAACAGTGCTCGCCGCGACGAGCCTTGCCGACCTAGTCGAGAGGGACCGCGCGATCGAAGCGGGTACGTATATGGTGTCCGGCGACGGCCACCGTCACCACACACCCACCGTGGCCGTGACTGACTCGGTGCAGATTGAACTCGGAGCGTCAACGGTCGCGGAGAGAATTCGGGCGGGCAATTCGTGGCTTGTTCCGCACTTGGAGGCGGCACACGCCGAGAGCGAGGCGACCCTCATACGGATTGGACCAGGTGGACCGGCCTGGCTGGGCAAGGTCGTAGCCGTTCACCTCGGGACACCCGAAGGATCCAACGAGGATCTGGTTATCCCTGTGACGTGGGAAGCCACCGGTCCCTCGGGGCTCTTTCCGCGCTTCGAAGGCGAGTTGCGCGTGTCGGCCCTTGATCCCGACCGGTCCGAGTTGAACCTCACGGGTCACTATCGCCCACCTCTGGGCCGCACCGGCCAGGCGCTCGACGACGCGTTGCTCGCCCGCGTCGCGCACGCCACTGTGCGTTCACTACTTCGTCGACTGGCCCGTGTCCTTGAAGAAGAGTCAGCTCCGCGACCCACCGGACGGGTCGCTGACGCGCCGCTGAGCGTCCCGCGACGATCGGCCAATAACCCGCTCAAGTTATCGAGCGAGGATCCCCCGGCACCACTGTCTTGATCCCTCCGACGTCCGACATCGGTCGGGTACGCGAAGCGCCATCAACCCTTCGCTGACGACTGACGGCTGACCCCGTAACTCGGCCAGGTCAGGCAATTCGCTGGTGTGAGCCCGAAGACCCCCGACTCGCTCCGACCATCACCAGTGCAGGCTTCGCCGCTGAATCGTCGAGGTGAGCGCTCAGTGATTCGAGGCGCACGACGGGGAATGGGCGGTTCGTGTGCGCGAGGTAGAGCCGGACGTGAGGAAACGTGAGGCGCACCACCTCGAAGATCCGTTCGCGCTCCTCGCCGTCGAGGACCACCGGGACGACCTCCTCGCGACGTCCCTTCCGCTCGATCTCGACCGCTTCGCCACGGCGCAGGTTCCCGTACCAGGCCGGGGCTCGATCAGAGCCGCCATTAGCGGCACAGATGAAGGGAATCTCGTCGATCTCCACGTAGGCGACGAGCACCTCTCGCACCTGACCGCTGTAGCGCCCCCGGGTTCGAAGCAACAAGACGTCGTTTACTCCGAGAGCCTTGACGCCGAGGCTGACGCCGAGGTGTCGAAAAGCAATCACGTCAATACGGGTCCACCAACGCGCCGTCATCTGGTCGAACTTGGAACGCCGGGGCCCCCGAGGCGCGAGCGGTCGAAACAGTCGCATGTAAACACGCGCGAGTTTGCGCCGGTAGCAAGGAATCTCTTCCATCTGATCCACCCCCCATCTACTTCACGTACTGCGGTACTACTAGACCGACACTTTGATAGCCCCTTTGGTCGTGGCCAAACGAGCAAGCCCCTCACCGAATGCTCTCGGTCCGAAGACTCCCGCCTTGGCGTCGAGTTCCTCGGGTCCGAACGCCGCTTGTGCGACAACGACGGCGCCCTTCTCTTCGAGGGCGCGACGCATTGCACGAAGGGTGCCCTTGGGCGATACCCCAAACGTGCAGAAGACGGCGACAGTTTTGCCCCCGAGCCGAGGCAGTGCGTCCAACCAAGTATTCATTGCTTTTGCCGGACCGACACCCGCAACCACGAATCCTTCGACCCAACTCCCCACCACCACCATGTCGGTCATCGCTAGTTCGGCGGGACCAACCTTGACGATCGGGAGCACCCGAGTCACCAGGCCTTGCGCCGAGTAACCGTCCGCGATTGCGCGGGCCGCGCGCGCGGTTTTGCCGCCAATACTCTCGTAGCAGACGAGCACTCGCCCCGGGCCGTTCGACAGAACACGATCCACGCGGCTGGGACCTTGCGGTTGAGCATCGAGCACCGAGGCGGCGGCACGGCGACCCTGCGCCATAGCCTCGACAACCGTGGCCGGTCCGGTCAACGCGTCCCCAACAACCCAAAGTCGTTCGCTCACCGCCAGGGCGGCGCCCCACAGCCCAACCTCGCGCCCGAGCGCCAATTTTCCGACAGCGTTGTGGTTTGCGAAAGCGGAAGCGCGATTAGCCAGGATGCCACTCGCCGTCCAGCGCCGATCGGGCACTCCGGACGCTTCCTTTCGAAGTGGGGTGCCCGGGAGCACGTCGACGAACGCTGGATTGGCGCGATAGCCCATGGCCATGACAACGAGGTCGACCTCGAGTTCCTCGGAGTCCTTAGCGAGGACCTTGGGGCGGCGATCAGCACGGTTCTGGGTAGTGCAGGCAAGCTCGGCGCGAGCGACTCGTCCCTCGCCGCGTAGCGCTGTGAGCGTGCGCGAGAAACGAACTTCGACACCTTCGTGACGGGCCTCTTCAAGCTCGTCGGGTCGCGCGAGGGCGAACCGCTCATCGAGCCAGTCGATGCACGTTGCTCGCATGCCCAAGCGCCGCGCGGTGCGGGCCACGTCCATGGCCGTGTTGCCCGCGCCGAGGACCAGGACGTTGGGAGTTGGACCCCCCAGGGCGAAAGACTCGAGCCCGTGAGTAGCCCAAAACTCTTCCGGATCGACTCCGAGCTCAAGCGCCGTTTTAGCTTCTTGCAAGAAGGAAGTGGCTTCGATGACGCCGTCAAGATCCGCACCGGGCACCGGGAGACGCAAAGGTACACCGGCGCCAATGGCCACTATGACCGCGTCGTGCGTGACGAGAAGTTCACCGAGGTCCTCAGGGCGAACCTCGGTCCTGCAGCGCAGATCCAGTCCCGCTCGGCTCAGCTGATCCCAAGGCCGCTGGGCAAGCGCTTCGCTTAAAGTGAAGTCCGGGATTCCCCACGCGCACAGCCCGCCGGGCGTGGCGTCCTTCTCGTAAACAGTGACCGACACACCGGCCTCCAAGAGATCCCACGCCGCCGCCGCGCCGGCGGGACCCGAACCGATGATCCCTACTGACAACTCCTTAGCCGTCGAGGAGTTCGTGGGTGGCGCGACGTCCATGTTGTCAGCGATGAACCGTTCCAAGCGACCGATGGCGACGGGGACGCCGCCCGCAAGGGACCAACTGCACGCCCCTTCGCACTGAGCAGCTTGGTTGCACACGCGCGAGCAAATGTCGGGAAGTAGTGAGGTACGCCGCAAAACCTCGTGCGCGCCCTTTAGATCTCGGTCTCTCAGGGACGCAATGAAACCAGGAATGTCGTTGTGCGCGGGACAGCCCCGAACGCAGGTCGGGTCGGGACACTGCAGACAGCGTTCAGCTTCGGCGAGCACCTCGGTCCAACCGGCGTATCCCGAACGGATCTCGCTGATATCACCGAGCAGGCGAATGGGGTGGACCGGTTCGGGATCAATACGAGGTTCGACGATCATCGGCCCGTCGACGACGATGGCCGAGAAGGGGCAGGTCCGCTCACACTGGCGACATCCGACGCAGAGATCGTCGTCGGCGAGCGCCACCCAACGCTTGGGGTCCATCGTCAGCGCACTGGTCGGACAGCGAATGATGCACTCCTGGCACCCGGCGCATCGGTCGGTCAGGATCCGCACAGTAGGCCGATCGCTTCCGAGGGCAACCTCTTTCGAAATGGTCTGAGTCATCGTGACTCCTTCGTATCTGGTCGGACGGGGACTTTTGGTGCTGGGTTGTTCAACATGGCCGCTCAGTTCGCTGCCTGCATGGCCACGTAGAGCAGCGCCGCGACCGTACCGCACACGGCCACCAGTCCGAGGGTGGTGGCCCGAACGAGGAACGCGTTGCGACTCACGCCAACGAGCTCGCGGTTCGTGATTCGCAGCGTCGCCCACAGCGCGGCGAGCGTGCCGAGGA
>PLNQ01000175.1 GCA_003141815.1 Acidimicrobiaceae bacterium
GTGGTGATCGTGACCTGGTCTCAGGCGCGTTAGGCACCTGCGTGGTGCACGGTGACACTGCGGTTGCGACTAGTGCCCGCGTGGATTTCACCAAGGCGGCCACGCTGCTCACCACGATCACCACAATCTCCACCAACCAAGGGCACCAAGATGCCCTGACGAGTCAAACGCACCCTCTGGTGTCACCGCGTCGAAGTGACGCTCTGCACCACGGCGCCAGGTCAACGAGATCTCCTCGTCGGACTGCTCGTCTCAACGCCAGACGCACGGCGCAATCGACCAACGGACCGAACTCTGCTCGTCCCGCGAAGGTTGTGCACGGCTCGGCACTGCGTTGTATCTCCCCGCCTGGGGACTTACGACTCAGTTCTTAGATCAGGGGCCAGGGGTAGGGCGGCCAGTCCGAGGTCTCGTCGGGTTCAGGGTAGAGAGCGTTTTCGAAGAGTCCGTGCGCGCGCAGTTGCGCGAGCGCGAGTTCACTCGGATTGAGCCACTTCGCGACGTCGCCCGTGTCGCCGTTCGCAAAGCGGTGCACTCGCTCGAGGAGGTGATCCTCGACGGCGAGTCCGGCGTACTCCCAGATGACGGTGCGCAGTTTGTCCTCTTCGTGAAAGCAGAGCCCGTTGTCGATCGCCCACAGACGCGTCTCGTCGTAGAGGACGTGGCCCGCTTTGCGATCGGCGTTGTTGGCAATGACGTCGAAGGCGGCCAGTCGCGCGAACCAGTCGTGGAACTCGGGTCGTTCGCGAAGGGTGAAGTAGTGGTCTTCGAGATTGTCCTCGACCCACCACTGAAAGGATCCCGGACCGAAGGGCGCGTCGTCGCGACCGACCGTCGTTGGCACGAGGTCGGTGCCGAGTTGCACGTCGAGCTCGTAGGCCGCGACCTCACGTCGCCAGAGCCCGTCGGGAAAGTCCCAGAGTGGCCGTTCACCGGCCTCGGACTTGTAACAGGCGAGGGCGCTCACGCCGTNNCGTTCGTGCGCGGACAGTCGTGACCCTTGGGGTCGAGTGGTCCACCACAAAGTGGACAGAGCGGTCGACCGGCTTCGACTAGTCGCACGATCGCAATGGCGAGCCCCGCCGCCCATTCGCGCGTCAGACGCACGCTCAGCGTCGAGTCCTCTTCGATCGACTCCAGCGTGACGTCGATGGCCTGCGCCTCTTCGTCGAGCGAGACCGCGATGTCGCCGGCGACGAAGTCCGACTCATACTCGGCCTCAAGGGTGAAATCGTCGGGCAGGTGACCGGGCCGACCGAGTTCGCCCACGACTTGGCTAATCCACTCCGCGAGGGCGGCAAGTTGGATCTTCTCGCACTTGATGATGGCGAGACGTCGGCCCTCACGGACCTGGAAGAGGAAGAGGCGGTTGCCGACATCGCCTCGAACGCCCACCATGATCTTGTCGGGTTCATTGAAGACGTAGTTCACGATGGACCAAGTCCTTTGAGCGATCCGGTGTTGTTGACGCAGAGCACAATGGGCGTCGAGTCGGTGAAGGTGATGGCGCTGAGTGAGCACGGTGAGATTACCGTGCGCTGGAAGAGGTCGAGGGGAACACCTTGGGCGTAGGTGACGGCCGCCTTGATGGGATCGGCGTGGGACACAACGACAATGGTGCGATTGCGGTGACGCTTCGCGAGCCGTTCCAACGACGACCAGATCCGTTGTTGCATTTCGCTGAAGGACTCGCCTTCGGGGAAGCGGAACGTGCTCGGCGCGCTCTGCACGGCCCGCCATTCGGCGCGACGACTCAGCGTTGCGAGCTTCTTTCCCGTCCAGGTGCCGAAGTCGCACTCGAGCAGGCCGCGGTCGATCAGTGGGCGAAGGCGAAGAGCCTTGGCGATCGGCAGCGCCGTCTCCTTCGCGCGCTCGAGCGGTGAGGTAAAGATCGCCGTGGGCTTGCGGGGCATCTCCTTGATTCGCTCGGCGAGTTCGCTCGCCTGGGCTTGGCCCATCTCGGAGAGGTGCAGTCCTGGCGCCCGCCCCGGGAGTATCGAGCCCGTCGTCGCGGTCGTGCCGTGGCGAACAAGGAGGATGGTCGTGAAGGTTGGTCGAACGGTCACTGCGAGGACGCCTAGGCCGACGTGACGGGTAGTCGACGGGGACCGGGGACCGCTGTTTCGGGCCAACGTTTGCGCGACACTCTGGCGAGCTTGTGCAACAGGGCGACCGCGCCGGGGTCGTCGTCGCCCGGACGGGTTTCGATGAGTCCCTTTTCCTTCATAGTGCTCAAGAGTTCGCGTCCGAGGTCGGTGCGAACGATGACGAGCGTCCAGTCGCCGAAGGCACCGATGCCACCCGTCGAGAGGTCGGCGTGTTCGGCCGCGAAGTCGGGGCAGCGCGTGCAGCCCTCGCGGGTGTAGGCGTGGGCCTCCTTCAAGGGNNGTACTTGGCTTCGAAGAGTTCTTCGAAGATCGAATCGTCGAAGGTCTTGGAGCAGAGAAGTCCAATGGTCAGGCTCAGGCGTCGCGCGACCTTGCCGGCCTTGCGTGCTTGCATCGCGCCTGGCGCGGAGGCCATGCAGCCCATGCCGACCAGCGCGATGCGCTCGGCGCCACCTTCGACAGCCTGCTCGTATGCGAGGAGGTTGGCGCTGTAGGTGTAGCGCGATTTGGCCGTGGCGAGTACGTCCTCTCTCGTGCGCGCCACCATCGGCTCAGCGCGCCACGTCGAGCCGTCGCCCTCGAGTCCGCCGACGAGCGCGGCGTCGACAACGTCGTTCTCGAGCGCGTAGATCAGGAGCGCCGAGACGAAACCGCCGTCTTGGCCGTTCTCGATGAGCGACTCGTCCGTAGCGCGAGCGAGCAACACGTCGCCGACGCCCCAGACCTCTTCGTCAGTGCGCTCGCGCGCGAAGCGCTGGACGTCGATCTCGCTCTCCCAGTTGCGAAAACGGGGACAGGCTCTGGTGCACATCGTGCAGCCCTTCTGTCCGTGCGTGCAGTCGTCGGGTCCGCCGTCGAGGTCGAGGTGGAAGGGCTTGTAGACGCCATTGTCGGTCTCGTACTCAAGCACCGGGTGGGGACAGGCGATCACGCAGGCCGCGCACCCCGTGCACAGGCCCGAGGTCACCACTTCGCTAAAGAGTTCTCGCCACTGCGGTTTCTCGACGGCCACGGAACAACCTTAGTTTGGACCACTGAAACGACGTCCGCCGGTACGCTTCGACACGTGCCCGAAATCCTCGAAGTGGAGTCGTATCGCCAACTAGCGAGTCGAGTCGTGGATTCAACCATCACGCGCGGCTGGGCCGACGGATACCTCGCGAAAAAACTTCACTCACCGGCGTCGTGGGCTCGCTCGGTGAAGAATCTGACGATCACCGGCACGTCACGAAGGGGCAAGTTGTTACTCCTCGAGACGAACGGTCCGACGCTCGGCGTGCGCTTTGGCATGACCGGCGTGCTCTTGCTCGACGGGGAAGCCGGTATCGAAGGACTCTTCTATGGACCACACCAGTATCAGTCGAAGTGGCTGCGCGGAGGACTCGAGTTCGACGACGGTCGAAAGCTTGTTGTGCACGATCCGCGCCGCCTCGCTCGTTTCGAGATCAGTCCCGACCTCGCGCACCTCGGACCCGACGCCTTGACGATGACGAAAAAGGAATTCGATCAACTCCTACGCGTCGATCGCGGTGAGGGTCCAGCGATCAAGGCGCGCTTACTCGACCAGTCGCGCGTCGCGGGCGTGGGCAATCTTCTCGGCGACGAGATCTTGTTTCGCGCCGGCATCAATCCACGGACCCCGTCGGGCACGCTCAGTGCTGACGAGCGCGACCGTCTCTTCAAGGCCTTTCGCCAAACGATGAAGTCGTTGCAGCGCCGTGGCGGCTCGCACTTGGGCGATCACATGGACGCGCGATTCCCGGGCGGATTGTGTCCGAACGATGGCGGGACAATGTTGTTGGCGACCATCGGGGGACGAACCACCTACTGGTGTTCCACCCACCAGGTTTAGGCCTGTCGGAGCCGCGTCTCAAAGTCGATAAGAATAGTGCGATGCAAACTTTCGTACAAAATTATGGCTACTGGGCTTTGCTCTTGTTGTCCATCGGCGAGTCGGCATGTGTGCCCATTCCCTCCGAAGTCACCTTCGCCTTTGCGGGCGCGCTCTGCACAACGGCGGTCACCGGTCACGTGCAGTTCTCCCTGTGGGCCGTCATTCTCATCGGCACGCTGGGTTCGATCATCGGATCGCAGATCGCGTACGAAGTCGGTCGTAGCGCCGGGCGCACCGTCGTTGATCGTTGGGGCAAGTGGATTCTTCTCAGTCACAAAGACCTCGACACGTCGGAGCGTTGGTTCGCCAAGTACGGAGCAGCGACGGTATTGATCGGTCGAATACTGCCCGTTGTACGCAGTGTCATCTCCGTGCCAGCTGGCATCGCCGAAATGAAGCGCGGTCCCTTCGCCGTGTTGACCGCCATCGGCTCGGCCGTTTGGGTCGCGCTGTTGAGCGCCCTTGGTTACGCTGCAGGCAAGAACTGGCACCGTGTCTCGAAGGACTTCCATACTGTCCAGACGCCGACCATCGCGGTCATCGCCGTGCTGATCGTCGTGTCCGTCGGGTTGCGCGTGCGATCGATGCGTCGGTACAACGCGAGCTAACTCGTAAGTCTCGCGAGGACTTTGGCGGCGTGTCCGTCGGCGCGAACACCGTAGAAGGCGTGTTCGATGACGCCGGTTGGCCCAATTACGAAGGTCGAGCGAATGACGCCCATGATCTTCTTGCCGTAATTCATCTTTTCGCCGTAGGCGCCGTACTTGGCCATGACGGTCTTCTCGGGATCGCTGAGGAGCGAGAAGTTGAGGCCATACTTCTTCTTGAACGCGACGTGCTTCTTGGCGCCGTCTGGTGAGACCCCGAAGACGAGCACGCCCAACTTCGTAAAGGCCGCGAATTCGTCGTTGAACTGACACGCCTCTTTGGTGCACCCGGGCGTGTCGTCAGCCGGGTAGAAGTAGAGCACGAGCCGATTGCCGGCGTAGTCCTTCAGCGAGACCTTCTCCCCGTGCTCGTCTTTCAACGTGAAGATTGGTGCCTTGTCGCCCACTTCGAGTCGCGCCACGGTTCCCCTATCGATTGATGAGCTGATCTCTCACGTAGACTAGAGGCGAGCTCGAAGAAAGAGCTCGGGCCCACTTTTACGTACGCCGGTTACGGGTCCAGCCGAGAAATGACCCGTGAATTACGTGAGTAGTGAAACTGTAGAGTCCGCCACCCGTGGCGAAGACTCCTATGCCACCAACATGACCTTCGAAGAGCTTTTGGTATCGCCCGAACTGGTGGCGGTTTTGACCGCCCAGGGCATCACCACGGCCTTCCCAATTCAAGCCATGACGATCTCTGACGCCCTCGCGGGCCGAGACGTCTGCGGTAAGGCGAAGACTGGTTCGGGCAAGACCCTGGGCTTCGGTCTGCCGATGCTGCAACGCCTCGCGGCCGATCCAACGCTGAGCGTCGAGAACGGTCAACCGGCGAGACCGCGCGGACTGGTGTTGTTGCCGACGCGCGAACTGGCCGTACAGGTCTACGAAGTCCTCCGTCCCCTTGGCGCGGCGCTCGGACTTCACGTCGCGGCCGTCTACGGCGGCGCGGACATCGAGCGCCAGATCAAGGCGCTACGAAAGGGCTGCGACGTCATCATCGCCACGCCGGGACGACTCATCGACCTCGGTGACCGTGGTGAGGTGAACGTGGAGAGTCTCGACGTCCTCGTTCTCGACGAGGCCGACCGCATGGCCGACATGGGCTTCATGCCCCAAGTCGAGTGGGTGCTTCGTCGCATCGCGACGCGTCCGCACCAGACGCTCCTCTTCTCCGCGACGCTCGACGGGGCCATTGACCGTCTCGTGAAGCGCTACCTCACCGATCCCGTTTTCCACGAGGTCATGAGCGACACCCAGACGGTCTCTCGTATGGTGCACCACTTCTTGCAGGTCCACCAGATGGACCGCGTGAAGGTGGCGGCCACGATCTGCAAGTCCTTCGACAAGACGATCATCTTCTGTCGCACCAAGCGCGGCGCCGACCGTCTCGTGGAGCAGTTGCAAAAAGAGGGCGTTAACGCGGCCGCCATTCACGGCGACCTTCGCCAGAGTCAACGCGAAAAGGCGCTGGCGGACTTCCAGGCGGAGAAGCTGCCCGTGCTTGTGGCGACCGACGTCGCAGCGCGTGGTCTGCATATCGACGGCGTCGACTGCGTGATGCACTTCGACCCACCCGAAGATCAAAAGGCCTACCTGCACCGATCGGGCCGTACGGCACGCGCGGGCTCGACGGGCGTCGTGGTGTCGCTGCTGCTCTGGAATCAAGCGATCGACGCGGAAGTGATCATGCGACGACTGAACTTGAAGCGTCCGATCATCGAGATTTTCTCGAACGACCCCCACTTGAAGGACCTCGCCAACTGGGACCCCACGATCAGGGATTAGTTCTCCTGAGCAGTTAATCCCACTCGTCTCGACCGATTTTCGCCCAGAGGGTGCCCGAAAAGTGGTCGCAACGATGAAAGACTCTCTCATATGGGCAAAAAGCGTCTTCCTGTCTACTCATACGATAAGTCGATAAAACGCGCACTCGTGGTCGTGGCTCACCCCGATGACGTGGATTTCGGTACCGCGGGCACGGTTGCCTACCTGACCAATCGGGGCGTCGACGTCGCCTACTGCCTCGTCACTTCTGGCGACGCTGGGGGCGACGACTCCTCCGATACCCGCGACGATCGCATCGCCATTCGTGAGGCCGAACAGACCGAAGCCGCTAAAGAAGTCGGCGTCACTAACCTCACGTTCCTTCACTGGCCCGACGGGCGAGTCGAGACGACCATGGCGCTTCGCCGTGAGATCGCGCGAGTGATTCGCACGCACCGCCCGAACCTCGTCATCACCCAGAGTCCCGAGCGCAACTACGAACGTATTTTCTCTAGTCACCCCGACCACATGGCGACTGGAGAAGCGACGTTGCGGGCGGTCTACCCCGACGCGCGTAACCCTCACGCATTCCCCGAACTCGTGCGCGAGGGTTTCAAGCCCTACACCGTGGACGAGGTGTGGCTGGGCGGCGTCAATCCCACGATGGTTGTCGACATTACGAAGACCTTCAATCAGAAGTATGCGGCGTTGAGTAGGCACGTCAGTCAAGTTGGCCACCGCAAGGGTCTAAAGAAGATGTTGAGGTCGTGGTCGAGAATGACTGCGAAGCGCGCTGGCATGAAGAAGGGCAAGCTCGCCGAGGGTTTCAAGGTCGTCGCGACCAACTAATCGCCTCGCAACCCCGCCGTAGGGTGTGTTGATGGCGCCATCGGAGTCAAAGAGTACGAATTTTCGCACGCCGATAGGTCTGCGCGAGCCTGCCCGCGGTCTGGCCGACACGTTCCGAGGCGTTACCCGCGAGAACGTTCCGGGTCAGTTGCTCGCCGGTGTAACGCTCCTCGCCATCGCAGTCCCTGAACAACTCGCCACGTCGCGGCTCGCGGGCGTGCCCGCGTTCACTGCGATGATCGCCTTCATCACCGCGACACTCGTCTTCGTCTTCTTTGGCTCGAACCCCATTATGTCGGTCGGGGCCGATTCGACAATCGCGCCCCTCTTCGCCGTGGTACTTCTTCGACTCGCGCCCCCCTCGACGACCCTGTACTTCGAACTCGTCGCGGTCACGGCCGTCGTCACGGGACTGGTCGTGTTGGGCGTCGGGCTGATGCGACTGGGGTGGATCGCCGACTTCCTCTCGCTTCCCATCGTGACGGGATTCCTTGGGGGTATCGGGGTCATCATCATCGTGCACCAGCTGCCGAGCGCGTTGGGCGTCTCCTCGAGCGGCACTTCCGTCCTTCAACGACTCAACTCCCTTTCGCATCTTCTCAACCACGTCAGCGCGTGGTCGGTGGCGCTCGCGCTCGGCACGTTTGTCGTTTTGTTGGTGGGTGAGAAGATCAGCGCTCGATTGCCCTGGGCACTCGGCGCGATTGGCGTGGCGACGATCCTCTCGGTGACGCTGTCCCTGGGTCGTCATGGCGTCAGTGAACTGGGCGCGGTGAGCTCGGGCCTTCCGACGTGGCGACTGCATTGGTTGACGGCAAGTCAGTGGGGTGTCGTGCTGACGACCATGGCGACGTTGGTGATCGTGATCCTCAGTCAAACGTCCGCGACCACGCGAACCTCGTCGGACGATCTCGGCGTAGCTTCGGACATCAGTCGTGACTTCGTCGGCGTCGGTCTCGCGAACGTGGCGGCCGGACTGGTGGGGGCGATTCCGGTCAACGCGTCCCCGGCTCGAACGACGGTGGCACGAGTCGCCGGCGGACGTACGAAACTCGTTGGCCTGACTGCGGCGATTCTGGCGATCGCCCTCTCGCCGCTCGCGCACTACGCGCACGTCATTCCACTCGCGGCACTTGCCGGAGTCTTATTCTTCGTCGCCGCGCGACTCATCAAGATCGACCAACTGGTCAAGATCTGGCGGGTGAGCCGCGTGGAGTTTCTCTTCGCCGTCATCTCCGCCCTCGGGGTCATCTTGATCGGGGTCGAAGCGGGCCTCGCGGTCGCGGTAGGGCTTGCGATTCTCGATCAGACCTGGCGATCGGCGCGTCCGCACATGATCGAGATGGGTCGACGCGAGGGGACGACGAGTTGGGAGCCACTGCGCGAGAAGGACGTCACGCCCGTTAATCACGTCCTCACCGTGCTCTTCGACAACGAACTGTTCTTCGCGAACGCGGGAATCTTCCGTCGCGAGCTACACGAGCTCTTGGCGAAGCATCCCGAGACGAAGCACGTCGTCATCGACGCGGTCGCGATCTCCGACGCCGACTTCACGGGCCTGACGATGCTCGACCAAGTGGTGGAGGACCTAACAAAGGATCGAGTGTCTTTCGCCCTGGCCAGAGTGAACGACCAACTGAAGAATCGTCTCGCGAACTCGCTTGATCAGGCCCTTCGAGACATCGAAATCTTTGGGAACGTCAACGACGCCGTCGAGGCTGCAGCGACAGCGTCGTCCTAAGTGCCTCATGACGCGTTGTCTGGTCACTAACGAACTTCGACAGGTCATCGCCACCCGCTTCACCTTTACACTGGTTGGCGACAGGGGGGAAACGGGAAGTGAAATTCGTTCACTTCTATACGAAGAAGGATGTGGTAGTGCGTCACCAACTGGATCGTCGTTGGAAGGTCGCGGCCGCGTCGCCCGTGCTCCTTCTCCTCGCTGCTTCACTCTCTCTCGCCGGGTGCTCTCACGCCACCACGAGCGCCACGTGTACGACGCAGGAGTTGATCAAGGCCGCCGGAAAGGCCTACACCATGCTCCCTCCGACGCACGACAACGACGCGGGCGAGGGGCGTATCCCCGACACGCAGCCCGACGCCGACATCGACGCCAACCAACGAGCAGCACTTTGCAGGGTTTACAAGAGTGAGATTCACCTGCCCGGGTGACGGCAGCGAGGTGGCTCGCGCAGGGGGGTGAAGTTAAGCCGAAGCGAGTTGGCGTAGCACGAAGTTCAGGACGCCTCCGTGGCGGTAGTACTCCGCTTCCGTTGGTGTATCGATCCGAAGACGAACCTCGAAGTTGTCGACGTCACCGTTCACGCGCGCGACGTTGACGTTCACTCGAGGGACGGTCTCACCATGGTTGAGTGGCGCGAGACCCGTAATGGAGAAGATCTCGGTTCCGTCCAGGTCGTGCGTCGCCGAACTCTCACCGGGTAGGAACTGCAGGGGGAGCACACCCATCCCTACGAGATTCGAGCGGTGTATGCGCTCGAAACTCTCAACGAGCACAGCGCGAATGCCGAGGAGTTTCGTTCCCTTGGCGGCCCAGTCACGACTCGAACCGCTGCCGTACTCTTTGCCTCCGAGAATCACCAACGGGGTGCCTTCGTCGGCGTAGGCCATCGCGGCGTCGAAGATGGACATCGGCGTGCCTTCGGGGAGTTTGATGGTCACGCCACCTTCGGTGCCCGGCGCCATCAGGTTGCGCAGGCGAATATTGGCGAACGTGCCGCGCATCATGACCTGATGGTTACCACGACGAGTGCCGTAACTGTTGAAGTCTTGGGGCTGGACACCAGCGTCGATCAAATAGCGACCGGCGGGACCGTTGGCGCGAATGTTGCCGGCCGGCGAGATGTGGTCGGTCGTCACCGAGTCACCGAGCTTCGCCAAGACTCTGGCGTTCACTACGTCCTCGACGACACCGGGTTCCATGGTGAGACCCTCGAAGTACGGGGGTAACTTTACGTACGTCGACTTCTGGTCCCAGCGGTAGGTCTCCTCGTTGGTGGTCGGGACCGCCTGCCAGCGGTCGTCGCCACCGAAGGCGCTGGCGTATCGGGTCTTGAACATCTCGGGCGTGATGGACGCTCGCACCGCGGCCGCGACGTCAGCGTCGCTCGGCCACAGGTCGCTCAAGAAGACGGGTGTGCCCGAAGGGTCGACACCCAAGGGTTCACTCGAAAGGTCGATGTCAATCGTGCCGGCCAACGCGTAGGCGACGACCAGGGGAGGGCTCGCGAGATAGTTCTGCTTGACGTCGGGGTGGATGCGACCTTCGAAGTTGCGGTTTCCCGAGAGCACAGACACCACCGAGAGGTCGTGTTCGTTCACGGCTTCCGAGACGCCCGCGAGGAGAGGTCCAGTATTCCCTATGCAGGTCGTACAGCCGTAGCCCGCCAAGTAGAAACCCAACGCGTCGAGGGGCTCGATGAGCTGCGCGCGTTCGAGGTAGTCGGTGACGACGCGGCTTCCCGGAGCGAGCGACGTCTTGACCCAGGGCTTCACACTCAGTCCACGCTCGACGGCCTTCTTCGCGACGAGTCCGGCCGCGACGAGTACGGCGGGGTTCGAGGTGTTGGTGCACGACGTGATCGCCGCGACCGTGACGGCGCCGTCGCGCAAGTGCTCGGCCGCCTCGACACCGTGAACCTCAATGGGCTCACGACCGAGGGCGTCGAGGAACGCGCCACGTGCGCCGGAGAGTGAGACCCGGTCCTGGGGACGCTTGGGCCCCGCCAAGCTGGGCTCGACGGTCGATAAGTCGAGTTCGACGGTTTCGGAGTACACCGGTTCGGCCGCGTGCTCGGAGTGCCAAACGCCTTGTGCTTTCGCGTAGGTCTCGACGAGCACCAGCTGCGCCGCGGGACGGCCGGTGAAGGCGAGGTAGTCGAGCGTGACTTGGTCGATGGGAAAGATGGTGCACGTCGCGCCGTACTCGGGCGACATGTTGCCAATGGTGGCGCGTGTCTCGAGGGAGAGTGACTTGACGCCCGGTCCGTAGGCTTCGACGAACTTTCCGACGACGCCATGGCGGCGGAGGAGTTGAGTGATGGTGAGCACGACGTCGGTCGCGGTGACGCCCTCGCGAGTCGCGCCGACGATGCGAAGTCCAACGACCGGAGGGATCAACATCGACGCGGGCTGGCCGAGCATGCTCGCTTCGGCTTCGATCCCGCCGACGCCCCATCCGAGGACACCAAGGCCATTGACCATGGTCGTGTGTGAGTCGGTGCCGACCACGGTGTCGAGGTAGGCGACGCCTTCGAGTTCGAAGACGACCTTCGCGAGGTGTTCGAGATTGACCTGGTGACAGATACCCATGCCCGGGGGCACCACGCGGAACTGCTGGAAGGAACTCTGGGCCCACTTCAAGAACGTGTAGCGCTCGGCGTTACGTTCGTACTCGATGGCCACGTTCTCGTCGTAACTCGACGCGGTGCCGGTCCTCTCGAGAATGACCGAGTGGTCGATGACGAGTTCGACGGGAACGAGCGGGTTGATTCGCTTGGCTTCACCGCCTCAGCGCGATGATGGCGTCACGCATGGCCGCGAGGTCGACGACGGCCGGCACGCCCGTGAGGTCTTGCATCAAGACGCGCGCTGGTGTGAAGGCGATCTCGCGTGCGTCGTCGCCAGCGGCCTCGCCGTGCGCGGATGGGCGTGTCGGCCCATCTGGCGAGTGCTTCGATGTCGCTCGCGGTTACTTTCACGCCGTCTTCTTGACGCAACAGGTTCTCGAGTAACACCTTGATGGAGTAGGGGAGACGCTCGACGCCAAAATCTCTTAAGCCGTCGGCCTGGAGTGAAAAGTAGGTGAGCGAGCGACCCTCGACGTCAAGGGTGCTCTTCGCGTTGAAGGAGTTCAAGGAAGAGGTCATGCTCCCATTCTGCCGTGTTTTTGAAGACGCGATTCCACCTCGCGGTCGGTCGCTCCAACGGTCGAGATGAACGGCTGCAGCCGGTGATCATTGCGGCGTGGTTACCAAGTGCAGACATCGGCACGGCGGCGCGCGGAACAGCACGGCGACGGGAGATTCAAAGGTTCGGCGGCGTTCTCAGCAGTCTGAAGCGTGACCGCTCAGCTCTGTCATCTTTCGAAGAAATGCGTCTTCGCCCCTGTCCGCGGCCAAACTCTGTGCCGTGACCAACGATCTCGCGTCGAAGGTCGTTTGCGTGCTGAGCGGCGAAAGCCCAGGTGTGAGAAGTTCCTCGAGCGCCAACGTGTACGCGCTCGAGACGATTCCGTGAAAACAACCGATGGAGGAACGCGCCCCTTTCACGTTCTCGAGCACGTAGTGATAGACCCCATGGGGGTACCCAGGCACGGGCGAGAAGATGCCGTTGCACGCGTCGAGCAACGAAACACGAACTGTCGCTCCATTTATCGCGACGTTGTCGTAGATGCCGAAGCCGTCAAAGGCGTAGCCGAGGATCACCGGTTCCCTCGCGGCGTGATTGTCTTCAACTACGGGCGCCGTCGAGGTCCCGCTGGTCGAAGTCACGGAACCCACCTTCGGGTGCCCGCCGGTTGCGTACGTCACCAAGCACGTGGGAAGGCCGTGGTAGTGGTACTGACCCCCAGGTCCAGGGTGGCCGTCGCAGTTGTCAAGGAAGGACGCCGTAACGCCGTGGGCGGTCGCGACGAAGTTGTCGCTGGTCGCAACCGTCGAGTGGTTCGCCTCGTAGGGATTGTAGAGCGCAGCGCCGTCGAGCAGAAAACCGATGGGACCCTGGTTGGTCGTCGTCACCGAGGTGCTGAAGCGAGGGGTGAGGGGCAACGTGTAGTCGAAGCCCTGGATCTTGAGGATCGAGGCCGACGACACGACGTTCGCTCCGGCCGCGCTCACGGCAAGGGGATTGGACGGCACGGCGTAGTTCGTGGCGAGAAACTCCGACGCTGGAAGACCGCTGGACGTGAAGGTCCACGACCCGTTGCCGAGCGAGACCTTGACGTTCGTGGTCCAGGCCACCTCTTCAATGCCGCGACCTCGCTCTGGGCGCTTCGAGCGGTGAAACGTGTCGTGAGGGTGGTGGCGCTCGTCACTGTAGGCAAGGTCACAGCGATGAGTGTGACAACGGCGCACACCAATATTGGTAACCGACGTGAGCTGGATCGCACGATTGTTGGTCTACTTCGTCTTAGGAGACAAATCGTACAATTCGAAGGCGCGCAGCCTCGGCGTCTCGCGGGCGAGGTCGCACCGGCCCAAGTGCCAGACTTACTACCGTGACGTCGACCTACGAAACGCTGCTGAGCCGACTCCAAGTGGCCTTTGACGCCGTGGAGCCGGGCGCCGACCCCGTGCTTCGAACGTCCGATCGAGGCGACTACCAGGCCAACGGCGTCATGGCGCTCGCGAAACGCCTCGGAAGGGTGCCGCGCGAAGTGGCCGACGAGATCGTGAGCGTCGCCCAACTCGGGGATGTCGCGGACGTGGAGATCGCCGGACCGGGGTTTTTGAACCTGACGCTTCGCCCTTCGTTTCTCGACGAACAACTTCGCACATTGGCGCTCGATCCAAGATTGGGCATCGTCGCGGCGACGAGCCCAAAGCGAGTAATTATCGACTATTCGGCGCCCAACGTGGCGAAGGAGATGCACGTGGGTCACCTTCGATCCACCGTCATCGGCGACGCTCTTGCGCGAATGAACTGTTTCGCCGGCAATGACGTCATTGCGCGAAATCACGTGGGCGACTGGGGTACGCCTTTTGGGATGTTGATCGAGCATCTCCTCGACCTCGGTGAGGATCAGGCCGCCGCCGCGCTCTCCATTGGCGACCTCGACGGCTTCTACAAAGAAGCGCGCGTGAAATTTGACGCCGACGACGCGTTCAAAGAACGCAGCCGCGCGCGCGTTGTCGCGCTGCAAAGCGGTGACGCCGAGACCCTACGGCTCTGGCACATCTTGGTGAATCAATCCATTGCGTACTTCAGCGAGGTCTACTCCAAGCTCGACGTCACGCTCAAGGAGAGCGACGTCGTCGGCGAGTCGGCGTACAACGAGATGCTCGAAGGCGTCGTACGCGACCTTGACGAGTTGGGACTACTCGTGGAGAGCGAGGGCGCGCTGTGTGTTTTCCCGCCAGGCTTCCAGAACCGCGAGGGTGACCCGCTGCCCTTGATCGTGCGAAAGAGTGACGACGGCTTCGGTTACGCCGCGAGTGATCTCGCGGCCTTACGCGATCGGGTGGCGACGCTGCACGGTGATGAGTTGCTGTACGTCGTCGGCGCGCCGCAGGCTCAACACCTGGAGATGGTCTTCGCGGTCGCTCGTCTCGCGAACTGGTTACCCGACACGGTGCGCTGTGAGCAAGTGGTCTTTGGCAACGTCCTCGGGCCGGATCACAAGATGTTGAAATCGCGTGGCGGCGAGACGGTTAAACTCGTGCGCCTCGTCGACGAAGCCATCGAGCGTGCGTACGTCATTCTCGACGACCGTGGCACCGAGCTCGACGGTGACGAAAAGTTCCACCTCGCCGAGCAGATCGCGCGCGCGGCCATCAAGTATGCCGACCTTTCCACCGAGCGCCAGCACGACTACGTCTTCGATCTCGATCGGATGATCGCCTTCGAAGGTGACACCGGTCCCTACCTGCAGTACGCGCACGCGCGGCTGCGTTCGATCTTTCGTCGCTTGGGTGAGGCGTGGGAACCGGGCGACGCGCACTTCGCGCTCGAAGCAAAGGCCGAACGAGAGTTGGCACTCGGCCTGGTGGCGCTTCCCGAGGCGTTCACCTCGTCGCTCTCGAGTCTCCAGCCCCATCGACTCTGCACGTACCTGTTCGACGTCGCCCAGCGTTTCACTTCGTTCTACGACGCCTGTCCCGTGCTCTCGGCTGAGGGGGCGCTGCGTGAAGAGCGCCTGGCCCTATGTGATCTCACGGCTCGGACCCTGCAACTCGGACTCTCGGTGTTGGGTATTGAGGCGCCTGAGCGAATGTAATTGTCAGGTTTTCGCGCCACTCAGTAGAGTACGTTCGGCGGCGAAACGCCACGCTACATCTTGGGGGAACGTATGCAGGTAAAGGCCTCAATCGTCAGTGAGTTAAATGGTCCATGGCACACTGAGACCATCGAAATCGATGAGCCACACGCGTACGAAGTGAAGGTCAAGATGTCCTTCGCTGGCATGTGTCATTCTGACGAGCACCTCCGAACCGGCGACATGGCGCCCGGTGAAGCGGTGGTCGAAATGCTCACTGGGCGCACGTCGATGTACCCGTTGGTCGGTGGCCACGAGGGAGCGGGTGTCGTTGAATCAGTGGGGCCGAACGTCACGTCGCTCAGTCCCGGCGACCACGTGGCGACGTCGTTCATCCCATCGTGTGGACGCTGCGAGTACTGCGCGTCCGGTCGTCCGTACATCTGCGACCTCGGTTCGCACACGTTGGTCGGCCCCATGATCTCCGACGGTACGTGGCGTCACCATCTCGGTGAGGTGGGACTCAATCGCTCGTGCCAACTCGGAACATTCGCCGAGTACATCGTCGTGCACGAAGCGTCGTTGATTCGCATCGACCCCTGGTACGACCTTCGCGCGGCGGCCCTCATCTCGTGCGGGATTTCGACGGGCTTTGGCTCGGCCGTGAACCGGGGCGGCACCAAGCCCGGCGACACGGTGGCCGTGATTGGATGTGGTGGGGTGGGATCTGGCGCGATTCAAGGCGCGGTGCACGCTGGTGCGCGTGCAGTCATCGCGATTGACACGAATCAGTCCAAAGTTGATCGAGCTCTCAAGATCGGTGCCACGCACGGGTGCAACTCGGCGATGGACGCGCAAGTTTCAATCTTGCCTGACCTCACCATGGGCAAGAACTGTGACGTCGTCATCATCACCGTCGGCGTTCTAACCGGAGAATTGATTGAACAAGTTCGCTCCATCACGGCCAAGGGTGGCGTAATCGTCACCGTCGCCGTCGCGCCGTACGATCAGCGGACAGTGGATCTGAATCTTTTCATGTTTTCCATGATGAATCAAGAGTTGCGCGGAACGATCTTCGGTTCCGAAGCTCCTCGAATCCAGGTGCCTCGACTGCTTCGCCTGCACCACGAAGGAAAACTCCACGTCGACGATCTCATCACGCAGGAGTACAAGTTGGACGATGTGCAAAAGGGATACGACGACTTAGCTTCGGGGAAGAATGTTCGAGGCGTCGTTCGTTTCTAGAAATACGTGTTGCCCGAACCGTGGTTCACTGTTCGGCGCTCAGCACTTCCTCAGACGAATTTGACGAAGACGGATAGCTTGACGCCATCAAGAAAAAGCCAATCGCGGTAGTAATCGTGCCAAGACCGAATCCCCAAGTGCTGGCGCTCACCCAAGAAACGTCCGGATAAGTGATGAGATAGATCAATACGTTGATTGAGAGAAGCAGCGCCTGCAGTGCGAGTCCTAAATACGCCTTTCGAATGAGGGAAAGTTGATCCGGCTTATCGGCGATGATTCGCGACAGAAACCACCACGCCACAATGGCGGTGAACGACGCGAACACCGTAGAAAAAGTGTTTACGTCTGCTCTCCAGCTCTGTTGGAAGTATAGGTTTGACGTTTGCTGCACGACACCGATTGTCGTGCCAACGAAGATGACGAAATATCCAGAGACGATCAGGTTTCTTGCCGTCTGTCGGCGATTGCTCTTCATCTCCTCAACGTACTCTTCGTTTTTTTGTAATCGGCTTACTGACTAGCGTCAGCGTCATTTGTCAAAGGGCTCGGCACGCACGTCGCGTCGCCTCAATAATCAGAAGTGAACAGGCTGGAGCAACGCTGTAGCGGGTGGTGGGCGCGGGCTCTTAGAACGTTATGACCCTCCTCTACCATTAGCCAACGCACCTTCGGCAATCCCGGGACCCGATGGCGTGCGGTCAATGTCACACCTGGTGCCGAGACTGATCACGTGGCCAAGCAAACTCCGTGTGTTCTCACCACGCTCACCCACGCCTACGTCTACGACTTGGATCCCACCCCCGAACA
>PLNQ01000099.1 GCA_003141815.1 Acidimicrobiaceae bacterium
GATCCTGGGAATTACACCTAGGCGACGTTGGGATCGGCGGTCTACCTGCGAATACAGCAACAACGACCAGGGCGAAGCTTGGTACAACTTCACTACTCGCGACTGTGTTCTCTGTTTTCTGTTTGTTCTACTGGTCCTACGCCATGATCGCCTGGAACGCAGGACCTTCACCTTCATCGACGGCGGTGTCATTTTGGACGGCGGCCATCACGGTCTTCACCATCCTGTTGGCAGCGACGCTGACGTTGATTGGCGTCTCTGTCGTCTTTCACTCTTTCAATCGGCTCTTGCGGAACCACGATCGAAGACTCCTCTGGCCTTTGATTTTCGTCATCGGCTCTACGATCACCTTTTCGAACGACGTTCACCAATTCACTCGGATGTTGATAGCCAGAGGTGGTATTGATTGGGCGCATCCGGGTTGGGCAATTAAGCAGCTCGCTGGAGCCACAAACGTGTCGTCGACGATATCTATCTGGGGTCCCTCAGAGGAACTTAGTCACATCTTTACAAAACTTGGGGTCCTCTACATGAGCGCTCCGATTGCCATCCTCTTCTTTGCGTTTGGCATGGCGATGCTCATTCGTCGGACAGATTTCTCGCCGCGCGCAGTTCGTTCTGGCATGGGAGCAGCAAAAGTGCTTGCGCTCGAGATGGTTCTCTTTCTCGTGAGTTACGCTGGCTGGTTCTCGGCTGGAGGCTCGAAAGTCCTTCATTGGGTTTTGCAACCCTTTACCCAGATGGAGTATTCGTTGCTCATTGTCATCACTCTTATCGCTCTACTAGCTGCCAAGGCATCGTTCGGACCGCGTCCACAACGAAATCACATCGAGATCCTTGATTCGGAAAATCAGTCGGCATAGCGATCTCTCAGCGGACGGTCAAGCATTTACCGGAGCGCCTCGACAATCCAAAACCCAATCGTTTGCAGCAGAGCAAGGATTGCGATGACATCGAATACAAATGAAGTCCCCAATACACCCCTCAGTGTCCGGGTCCCGCTAGTGAACCCGTTTGGCGATGGCCTGCGCCATTAGCGTCGCCGCGCCCTCTTCGAAGGTAAAGAACAGCGACGGTTCGACGAACTCAAGTTCCATAATGGCCCAGTGGTCGTCGATCATCACGAGATCGACGCGAGCGTAGAGCAGGTGGTTGAAGCCCTTCGCAGTGAGTACCGACTCGCCGTAGCGAATCGCGTCGGGTTCGGCGATGATTTCTGACATCTGGTCGCGGCGAAAGAGTTGGCTGTGGTCGAGTTCGGTGACGTTCAGCATCGGACCTTTGGACAAGGCGTGCGAGAACTTGCCGTCGATGAAGATGAGTGCCCGTTCGCCGAGTGAGTCCACGGAGTCGACATAGGGCTGGATGAGGGCGTCGCGACCCGCGGCGTGCAGGGCTTTCACGTGGGCTAGTGCCGCGTCGTGTTCGTCGGCGTGGAAGCGCGCGGCGTTCATCGATCCCGATCCAACGCAAGGCTTCACCACGAAGTCATGGTCGAAGAAGCGCGGCTTCTTTCCGACGTTGCAGAAGTGCGAGGGGATGATCTTCAGTCCGTGGCTCTCGAGGTCGGCCAAGTAGTGCTTGTCGGTCGAGTACTCGACGACCCCATAGGGGTTAGCAAGGTGCTTGATGCCCTTCGCCCAACTGAGGAACTCACCGCGGCGTTGCGAGTAGTCCCAGGTGGAACGAATCACCACGAGGTCGTAGCGATCCCAATCGATGGACGGGTCGTCCCAGACGGCGACGTCAGGGTGCACGCCCGCGGCCGAGAGTGCTTCCAGGAGGAGTGGATTGTCGGGGTCCATGGCGCCGAGGCACGTGGCGATCGCGACGCGGTTCACGGCAGGAAGAGCATCGTGGCGTGTTGGCACCACGTCGCGAGCGGTCCGGGCCAGACACCGAAGAGGATCGCGACGATGACACCAACGGCGACGACCTTGCCGGTGAAGAGGCGCACGTGCACGCGCTTGCCCTCGACGTCGTCGTCAGCGTAGAGGGCCAGGATCCAGCGAAGATAGAAGAAGGCCGCGATCGCTGCCGACAGAATGGCTACCAACGCCAGCGCGCCGCCGCCCGAGTCGATGGTCGCGGCGAGTACTGAGTACTTCGCGTAGAAGCCCACCGTGAGCGGCGCGCCGAGTTGGCTGAACAGCAACACGGCCAACGCGCCACCGAGCCAGGGTTGGCGTCGTGCTAACCCTCGGTAGTGGTCAATCGAGTGAAGGTCGTCGCCCGTGCCGCCAATAAGCGTCACGACCGCGAACGTCGCCACGACGACCGGCGCGTAGGTCATCACGTAGAAGAGCGTCGAGGCCACGCCGCGGGCACTGCCCGACCAGACGCCGAGCAACATGAAGCCGGCCTGGTTGATCGAGGAGTACGCGAGTAAGCGTTTCACGTTGCGCTGCACCAAGGCGACGCTCGCGCCGACCACGCACGTCAGGATCACGAGAACGAAGAGAATTGGTCGCCAGGTGTCGAGTTGCGTGCCCAGTGCCGAGATCAGTACGCGCAGTAGTGCGGCGAAGGCACCGACCTTGACGATGGAAGCCATGACGCCGGTGACGGGCGTGGGTGCGCCTTCGTAGACGTCGGGGGACCACGCATGGAACGGCACGGCCGCGACCTTGAAGGCGAAGCCAATGAGCAGCAGCGCTCCCCCGGCGTAGAGGAGCCCGGGACGAAGGACGACGTTGGCACCCAAGAAATACGAGATCGAGGAGAGATTCGTCGAACCCGTTGCGCCGTAGACCAGCGCCGCGCCGTAGATGAAGATCGCCGAGGCGAAGCCGCCGAGGAGGAAGTACTTCAGCGCCGCCTCCGCCGAGGTGGCGCGGTGGCGATCGAATCCTACCAACACGTAGAGACCGATCGAGAGGATCTCGAGACCGAGGAAGATGACGATCAAGTCGTTGGCCTGGACCATCAAGATAGCCCCGGCGCTCGCGGCCAGCGCCAAGATGTGAAAGTCCGCTCCGGCGACGCGTTCGCGCTTCGCCCAGTCGTGCGCGACGAGGGCCGAGAGAATGAGACTCACCGCGATGACGACGTTTCCCACTATGGAGAAGCCGTCGAGGACGATGGCGTGTGCCACGGTCGTCGTCGAACCGTGGTGCGCGACGTACGACCACTGCAAGAAGGAGTAGACGAGGGTCGCGATGCCGGTCGCGACGGTTACCCCGGTCGCCCAATTGATGGTGACCTTCGTGTTGACGAGCGCACTCATGAGAAGGAGCGCCAGCGACGCCCCGAAGAACGTCAGTATTGGCAGTAGCGCCAGGTAGTGGATGCTCGGCACGACGAGCGTGGTGGTCGCGAGGAAGTTCACTTGTTCGCTCCCGCGGGCGCGACGTGGTGGATCAGTTGTTGCACCGAAGGCGTGATTCGATCGAGGACGGGCTTCGGAAAGACACCGAGCGCGAGGATCAACACCACGACCGGCACGAGGACCCAACGCTCTTTGGCGTTGAGGTCAGTGATCGACGCGTTCGCGCCTTCAGCGCGTCCGTGAAAGACCCGCTGATAGGCCCAGAGCAAGTACGCGGCGGCGGCGAGGACGCCGGTCGTGGCGATCGCGCCCCACCAGGCGTGCGTGCCGAAGGTGCCAATGAGGATCAAGTACTCGCTCACGAAGCCCGACAGACCCGGTAGTCCAATTGAGGCCATCATCACGATCGTGAACAACGCCGCCATCACCGGGGCGGGACCTTGGAGTCCGGTCAAGTCCTTGATTTGATACGAACCACGGCGCCGTTCAATGAATCCAATGATGAGGAAGAAGCCGATCGTGATGACGCCGTGGTTGAACATCAACAACACTGCGCCGACCATAGCGATCTTCGAACCGGTCATGATGCCGAGCGTGATGAAACCCAACTGGGCCACCGACGAGTAAGCCACCAGGCGCTTCAGGTCCGGCGTCGCGCACGCGATCAGCGAGCCGTACAGGATGCCAATGACCGCGAGCGTCAAGACGATGGGGCGCATCGTCGGCAACGCCAAGGGAAATAGTCCAACGGCGAAGCGCAGAAGTCCGTACGATCCGAGTTTCGCGAGCAACGCCGAGAGTTCAATGGAACCGCCAGTCGGCGCTTCGGCGTAGGTGATTGGCGACCACGTGTGAAAGGGCCAGATCGGGGACTTGACGGCGAAGGCGATCGCGAAGGCGATGAAGAGCCACACCGCCGTGCTGTGCGTCATGCCGGTCGATTCCAGCGCACTGTAGGAGAAGGTGAGGACGCCGGTCGTCTGGTGCTGGTGTGCGAAGCCCACGTACAAGATGCCAATGAGTAGGAAGGCCGAACCGCTGAAGGTGTAGATGAAGAACTTGAGCGCAGCCTTGGCGCGTTGCGCCCCACCCCACCCGGCGATGATGAAGTAGCTCGGCACGAGTGTCAGTTCGAAGAAGATGAAGAACTCGAGGACGTCGTGGCTGACGAAGCTCGCCATCGTGAACGACGTCAACGCCAGGAGCCAACCAACGAAGGCCGCCTCACGGCGCGTGTCGCGCGAGCCCAGCAACGCCAGCAACAACACCAACGCCGTCAACACGACCATCAGTAACGAGATGCCGTCCACGGACACGTCGTAGGCGAGGCCGAAGGGCGCCGAGACGACGTGGCGTGTGGCGAAGTCGAAGGTCTGGGCGTTCTTCACGTTCGGGTTGTAAAGGAACGCGACGATGAGCGAGAGCGCCATCTCCACGATCGCGGTGCCCACCCCGACCGCGTACGCCATGCCTTCGATCTTTCGGACGAGGGCCGCCGCGAGTGCCCCGGCGAGGGGCACGACGATGAGCACGAGGAGATAGATCGACGAATGCATCGTTAGTGAACCCTTGCCACGAGATAGACGATGATGACGGCGACGCCGAGCACCATCGCGAGCGCGTACTGACGCACGAAGCCCGACTGGATCTTTCGAAGTCCCTCGGCGCTCCGTCTGGTGGCGACCGCGACACCCGTGACGGCGCCGTCGATGACCTTGGGTTCAATTACATCATCGCTGTACTGCGCGGTACGCGTGAGCGGGCGGCCAATGACGTCGTCGTAGAAGTCGTCCCAGTGCCAGACGTGCTCGAAGAACGAGGACTCGAATCGTGGCGACTCCGATACCCCGCGCCAGATCGAGAACGCTGCGAGAAGACCCAGGACGGCCGCGACCACGTCGACGAGCGCGAGACCCCACTGAGCGATCGTGCTCGACGAGGACACGGCCGGCACGAAGCCGAACGTTGGATCGAGGAAGCCCGCGAGTGAACTCGAGTGCGCCCACGGAAGGTTGATGAGTCCGCCCAGTACCGCGAGGACGGCGAGTACGACGAGGGGCAACGTCATAACCCACGGCGACTCGTGAGGGTCGCGGCCCTTCGTCACTTCACGGAAACGCTCGGTCCCGCGGAACGTCAAGACGAAGAGACGACTCATGTAGTACGCGGTGAGGATCGCCGTCACGACGCCCAGCACCCAGAGGGCCTTGTTGTGTTCGAAGACTTTGGTCAAGACGTCGCCCTTGGCGAAGAATCCCGAGAACGGTGGAATGCCTGAGATCGAGAGCCACGCGACGAGGAATGTCGGGAACGTGAGCGGCAGGTACTTCGCCAGCCCACCCATCTTTCGCAAATCTTGTTCACCGTTGAGTGAGTGAATGACCGAACCGGCCCCGAGGAAGAGCAATGCCTTGTAGAAGGCGTGGGCCACCATCAAGAAGATCGCGGCTGAGTAGGCACCGACCCCTACGGCCAAGACCATGTAACCGATCTGCGAGACCGTCGAAAAGGCCAGAACCTTCTTGATGTCCTTCTGGGCCGTGGCGATCGTCGCGGCCACGAACGCCGTGGCACCACCGATGATGGCGATCGTCGCTCGCCCGTCTGGCGACATCGCCAGTACCGGCGACATGCGTACGAGAAGGTACACACCAGCCGTCACCATGGTCGCGGCGTGGATAAGTGCCGACACCGGCGTCGGACCTTCCATGGCGTCAGGCAGCCAGTTGAAGAGTGGGATCTGCGCGCTCTTGCCGGTAGCGGCGAGCAGCAACGCCAACACCGTCAACGTCGCGACGGTCGGCGAGAACGTACCCGCGACGTGAAAGACGTTGAGGTAGGTCAACGTGCGCGCGTGGCCGAAGATCAGGAACATCGCGATGAGAAGACCGATGTCGCCGACCCGGTTATAGAGGAAAGCCTTCTTCCCGGCAGACGCCGCCGAGTCCTTCGTGAAGTAGTAGCTCACGAGCCAGTACGAGCAGGCCCCGACGCCCTCCCAACCCACGAAGGTGAGCATGAGATTGTTCGCGAGCACGAGGAGCAGCATGGAGAAAACGAAGAGGTTCATGTACAAGAAGAACTTGCGGTAGTCCTTCTCTCCGTGCATGTAACCAATGGAGTAGAGGTGAATCAGCGCGGAGATACCGGTGACGAAAAGACACATCGTCACCGAAAGCGGGTCGACCAGAAGAGCCGCCGGCACGTGCAACGTGCCCACGGGAATCCAATTGAAGAGGTGGACGGTGGCTTCACGATCCGAGCGATGCAAGAGAAGAACTAGCGCTACGACGCTCAAGACGAAGCTGAGCGCCACGAACCCGGTCGCGATGGCGCCGACGTAACGCTCCTTCAGGCTCGGGCCGTTGATGAGCACGACGAGAAAGCCCACGAGCGGCAGTAGGAGAATCAGTGTTGCGACGGGAGCCATCTCAGCCCTTCAGCTCTGACAGTTCGTCGACTGACGTGGAAGAGCGACGTCGAAAGACCGCGACCACGATGCCTAGTCCCACGGTGACTTCGGCCGCCGCGACGACCATCACGAAGAAGACGCTGGCCTGACCGGAGATGTCCGAGAGCGTGCGTGAAAACGTCACGAACGTGAGGTTCACCGCGTTCAGCATCAGCTCGACGCACATGAACATGATGAGGGCGCTACGACGAGTGAGGAGGCCAAAGGCTCCAATGCCAAAGAGCACGGCGGCGAGGACGAGATACCAGGCAGCGGGGACGTTCACGCGATCCCTTCCTCGTTGGTCGTGGCGCGTTCGCGACGCGCGAGCAGGACCGCACCGACGACGGCGATGATCAACAACGCGGCCGTGGCTTCGAAGGCGAAGAGGTAGGTGGTAAAGACGGCCGTGCCGAGTTGTTTCACGTTGCCCTGGCCGGTCGCGAGTGCGGAGCCAGACACCGAGGTCGCCCCAGTCACCCAGTGCGACGTCGCCATCAAAGTGATGAGCCCGGCGACCGTGATCACGACACCGACGCCCGCAAAGGCGCGCTGACCGACGAGGGGCTCGACGCTCACGTGCATGTTGCGGTCAATGCCAAGAAACATGATGACGAACAAGAACAGCACCACGATGGCGCCGGCGTAGACGATGATCTGCACCGCGGCCAAGAAGTCAGCCGACTGGGCGACGAAGGCGACTGCCACGCCGAAGAGCGTCATGATGAGACAGATCGCGGCGTGCACCGGATTCTTCACTGAGATGACGCCAATTGCCCCGACGAGAATGAGCAGCGCGGAAGTGACGAACACCAAGATCGCCGGTATCGCGTAGGCGGTCGCCACCATCAGCGACTCCCCCCAAAGCGCTTGGACATCTTCGCGCGCGCCATGGTGAGCATGCCCTGGAGGCCGCGCTGGTCTTCGTTGATGTCTGCGGGTTGGAGGTGGCGAAAGAAGGCACGGCGAAGTTGCTTCGATCCCGTGGCCTCGTCATCGCGATTGGTGGATTGACCGGCTTCGGGCGCTCGTACGCCGTTACCGAGGTCGCCCGTCCACTGCACGACACCCTCGTAGGAGGCATCACCAGAGGGAGAGGTCGCGCGCATCCAGCCGCCGGTCATCTCGGCTTCGCCCTCGCGCCAGTCTTCCCAGGGCAGGTGCTTCGGGAATCCTTGGTCGTCGACGACGAGTTCGGCCTTGGTGTAGATGGCGTCCGCACGATTGGTGAAGGAGAACTCGAACATCTTGGTCTCGGTGATGGCTTGCGTCGGACAGGCCTCCACGCAGAGGTCGCAGTGGATGCAGCGCAAGTAGTTGATCTCGTAGACGTAGCCGTAGCGCTCGCCGGGACTGACCGGGTGATCGGGCGGGTTGTCGAGACCGCGCACGTAGATGCAGTTGACCGGACACGCGCCCGCGCACAACTCACAGCCGATGCACTTCTCCATGCCGTCTTCGTAACGATTCAGAACGTGGCGACCGTGCTGGCGAGGCTGCTTCGGACGCTTCTCTTCGGGGTAGCTGAGCGTCACGGGAGGACGAGCGAGGTGTTGGAAGGTGAGTTTGAAGCCACCAAAGAAATCGAGAGGTCCAGCCATTACTCCTCCTCCCGCTCACTCCACGCCCGCAGCACCTCTGGGGGCAGTGGTCGTTGACCGACCGGGGGAAGAATGGCGTCCGCGCCAGTCTCTCGAGTCGAGCCGAGCACGAAGGCCCGTCCCAACACGATCGAGGCCATCATCACCATCGCCGCCATGATGAAACCGTAGGCGGGGCGAAGTAGGAAGCCCGCGACGATGAGCATCCAGCCGAGGCTGAGGGGAATGAGGCGCTTCCAGCCGAGGTCCATGACCTGGTCGTAGCGAAAACGTGGCAACGCCGCGCGGAACCAGATGTAGCAGAAGCAGAAGACGACGGTCTTCAGCACGAACCAGATGATCGGGAAGACCCAGCGCAAGTGCGAGATGTTCGGGATCCAGCCGGCTGGGCCGCCGAAGAAGAGCGTCACGATGATCGCCGACATCGTGATCGTGTTCATGAACTCGGCCATGTAGAACAGCGCGAAACGAATCGACGAATACTCGGTATTAAAGCCACCGACTAACTCGCTGTCCGCTTCGACGACGTCGAAGGGAGGACGGCCGAGTTCGGCGGTGATGGCCATCCAGAAGATGATGAAGGGAACGACGCCCAAGCGAATGACGTTCCAGTGCCAGATCCAGTGTCCCTGGGAGGTGACGATGTCGTGGGTCGAGAGCGAACCGGTCACGAGCACGATGGTGACGATCGTGATGCCGAGCGCGGCTTCGTAACTGATCATCTGCGCACTGGCACGAACCGATGAAATCAATGGGTACTTGGAGCCGGACGCCCAACCCGCGAGCATGACGCCGTAGACCGAGATGCCCGACATTGCGAGGAGGAGAAGGATGCCCATCGGCGGGTTGGCGATCTGGAGCATGACGACGTGACCGGCGATGTGCAAGGTCCCGCCCACGGGCACGATGGCGAAGGTGATGAT
>PLNQ01000142.1 GCA_003141815.1 Acidimicrobiaceae bacterium
GAAAGCGAAAGCGAAAGCGAAAAGTCCTAGCGCATTTGCACCGCTCGATCTACTTGATCGCGTTATTCCCTGCTACGTAAAACTCTTACAGGAACTTCGAAGCGTCGGGGTGCAATGGGTGCAGTTCGATGAACCGTCTCTCGTTACCGATCAGACGCCCGACGTACTGGCGCACGCCGGTCGGGCGTACCAAATGCTGGGATCCCAAACGGATCGACCAAAGATCCTTGTGGCGTCCTATTTCGATCGACTCGGTGACGCACTCCCAGTACTAGCCAATACTCCGATCGATGGTTTAGCAATGGATTTCACTGGATCCGCCGCCGGAAATCTCGCTACGCTGACCGCAATTGGCGGCCTGCACGACAAGCGGCTCATCGCTGGCGTTGTCGATGGGCACAACATTTGGGCCACCGATCTGACCCGTGCGCTGGCCACACTCTCCACGCTGCTTGGTCTGGCTGACCGGGTTGACGTGGCGGCGTCGTGCTCGCTGTTACATGTACCGCTGGACGTCGAACTCGAACAGGACCTCGATTCAACGATCAGACCCTGGCTCGCTTTCGCACGCCAGAAGCTCACCGAACTTGTCACGCTGGCCCGTGGTCTGGCTGAGGGCCGTGGTGCGATTGCCTCGGAATTGGAAGCGAATCAAAAATTACTCGTTCAGCGTGCGAGTTCACCAATCGTTCGCGTTGATACCGTGCGCCATCGCTGTGAAGCGGTGACTGAAGTGGATATTCGTCGTGAGAGCGTGTACGCGCGCCGCCACGAGATACAGGAGGAGCGTCTCCATTTACCCGTATTGCCGACGACCACAATTGGTTCTTTCCCTCAGACTTCGAGTCTGCGTCAAGCCCGTGCCGCACTGGCGGCGGGAAATCTCGAACTCGAAGACTACGAACGGATTTTGCGCGACGAGATCAGTGACGTCATCGCCCAGCAAGAGGAACTTGGTCTGGACGTGTTGGTGCACGGGGAACCGGAGCGTAACGACATGGTGCAGTACTTTGCCGAACAGCTTGATGGTTTTTTGACCACGACCCATGGGTGGGTTCAGTCGTACGGCTCTCGCTACGTTCGACCACCAATCATTGTGGGTGATGTTTCGCGTCCCCAACCTATGACGGTACGCTGGGCTACGTACGCACAAGGCCTGACCGAACGGCCCGTAAAGGGAATGCTCACTGGTCCGGTGACGATGCTGGCGTGGTCGTTCGTTCGTGATGATCAGCCCCAGGGAGAGACGGCTCGCCAAGTTGCGTTGGCACTACGCGACGAGGTTCTTGATCTCGAACGGGCGGGCATCGCGATCATTCAAGTAGATGAACCCGCGTTGCGTGAGACGCTGCCGCTACGACGTGAGGATCGCGGCGCCTACCTGCGCTGGGCCGTCGAGGCTTTCCAACTGACGACCGCGGCGGTACGCAACGACACGCAGATTCACACCCACATGTGTTACGCGGAGTTTGGTGATGTCATTACGGCCATGATCAACATGGACGCGGACGTGATCAGTTTGGAAGCGGCTCGTTCACAGATGGCGGTCGTGGCTGATCTCGCCAAGGTCAACTACCCGAACGAGGTCGGCCCTGGTGTGTGGGATATTCATTCGCCGCGGATCCCTTCGCCGGACGAGATCGTCGCACGACTTCGAGTTGCCGCTTCGTCATTCCCAGTTAAGCGGCTGTGGGTTAACCCCGACTGTGGACTCAAGACGCGCAGTTACCCCGAAGTTCGCGTCAGTCTCGCCAACCTCGTAGAAGCGACTGGTCGAATTCGAGACGAACTTTGATTCGCCACTGATTCGGGTTGCCAGAATGGCAATGAAGGGACGTACGTCTGAACAATTCTGATGTCATTGGCTATCTCCAGAGAAGTACTTCATGTCCGACGTGACTTCGATCACCTGTCTAAACGACGTTGCAAATCCGATGCGTTGACACCGAATTGCCTTGTGTGGTCTCAGGTTTGGTTCTAGGGAATCGTCACTCACAGTAGCTCCGGTGTTCATCGAGCACACGCACCGCATTGACACTGGCACTTTGTCGCCACTCCCAACTAGGAAATGATGGGTTGAGATACGCAGTTCGATATATGCCGAAATTCTCGAGAGCGTGCCCTTCTGCCCCAAAGAGCGAAAGTCTCAATGGTCGATTGTTCCTCGAATCGTAAGGATCCCTATTGACGCTCAGCGTCAATATCTCGTGAGGCGTGGAAATCGCGTGAAGGACTTCGATCCCGAATTCACCTCACGCCATCGCAAAGTTCTTGGTCATTTCACCCGTCCCGGTGAGTGTCGCTACCGCTCCGGTCGCCTCTTTAGGTGGGGGCGTCTATCGCGCTGGAGGTCGGAGCGGGTGAACAAAATTTATCAACCCGCGAGTTCATCCGGTCCTTCTGGAATGTCGACGGCATGCTCTTTCAGTATGGCGAGCGGCACGATGTCCAGGACGCGCTCGTGGGTGGATACGAGTACCACGTAGGCCGCGGCACCATCGTGGTGGGCCCGTAACCAGTTTGCCGCGGTTACGCACCAGCGGTCCCCCGGTATTAGGCCCGGGAAGTGATATTGAGGGGCTGGAGTAATGAGATTGTTTCCGATACCGCGCTGGTGTTCGAGGAAACCAGCAGTGACCACGGCACAGATAGTGTGGCTACCGAGATCTTCCGGTCCCGTGGAACAGCATCCGTTCCGAAAGAAGCCAGTGAGCGGGTCGGTGCCGCACGGCTCCAGTTCGCCACCCAATACGTTGTAATCGCCCATTGATGAAGTATCGCACGATAGACGAACCGCATCTTGATGGGTGGAAGCGAGTGTGAGTGATTAACTTATGGGCAGTCGCTACAAGGAGTTCTTTCACACCTCACCGGAGTACTGGTCCACGACGGTTGGGCGCCCTATCGTCACTACGACAAGGTCCAACACCAACTTTGCACTGCTCATTTACTTCGCGAACTTGCCGCGGCCGCCCTCAACGACGGGCCAACGTGGGCCAACGACATGGCTGGTCTATTCGCTGACACCGGGCACCACGTGCTCGAGGCGAAGGCCAACGGCCAACACCACCTCGACGGCCAGGAGTTGGTGAGTGTTCGCACCAACTACCGCACCATCATCGATGCGGGTCACGAGGTCAACCCCGCCCACTCCAACTGGTCGACGAGACCGGCCCCAACGATGCAAGGCGCACAACTTGTTAAACCGACTTGACGTGCACATGGACGACGTGCTGCGCTTCACCACCAACACCAATTTGCCCTCGGATAACAACCTTTGTGAGCGCGACATCCGCATGGTCAAGATCGCTCAGAAGATCTTTGGTGGGTTCCCCAGCTTCGAAGGGGCCGAGGCGTTCTTGGCCTTTCGCAGTTACCTCTCGAGCGCCGCGAAGCAGGGCGCCAACCGTCTTGAGGTACTCCAGCAACTCTTCGTTGGTGACCCATGGATGCCGTCGCCGTCAGGCACTAGTCCCTAAACCACTTCCATCAAAAGGGCACCTGAACAGTTACGGTTAATGAAGTAATTCTCCAACATGACAACTTCCTTTCTCCCAATAAGGGATAAAGAAGTCACCTTTGCCGAATACGAGCGTTATGTGCCCTCAGCTACTGCCGCCGGTCCGCCCACCACCGGAATTGGGCGGTCCCACCATGACCCGGCAACATAACGAAGTCGGCCACATAACTGGGACAACGAGACCGACATTGGACGAAACCACAAGTTGACTGATCAGATGATGTCCTTCGCCGGCACGCTCGGGACGAAGTTCGTCCAGTTAAAGCCCTACGACTCCGAGTCCAAGGGTGTCGTTGAGCGGATGAACGGTTTATTTGAGGCGAGTTTCATGCCCGGGCGTGACTTCTCGTCGCCCGACGACTTCAACGAGCAGTTAGCCGCCTGGTTGCCGCGGGCCAATAGCCGCCTGGAGCGCCGAACGGGTCAACGACCGATCGACGCCGTCGAGTTCGATCGCGCGTCGATGTTCGCCCTGCCACCGATTCGACGGACCCGCCGAACAGCGTCCTAATGCGACTAATCACGGCGTGCACCGGGTTCTTGACCGTGATGACACCGACCGCGCCAACGAGAATGAGCAGCGTTGAGGTCACGAAGACCAACACGCTCGCGACCCCGTAGGTGACGGCGATCACTTGTCGCTCTTTCGAAAGCGCTTAGGCATCTTCGAACGGACCTCGGTGAGCTTGCCTTGAAGACCCGCTTGGTCGGCGTTGACGTCTTCTGGTTGCAAGTGCTTAAAGAACGCGCGGCGAAGTTGCTTGGAACCCGTCGCCTCATCGTCACGATTGTCACTTTGACCCGCTTCGGGTGCTTGAACTCCCACGCCGAGGTCGCCGGTCCACTGCACGACGCCCTCATAGGACGCGTCGCCGTTGGGTGACGTGGCGCGCATCCAACCTCCGGTCATCGCAGCCTCGCCGTCGCGCCAATCCTCCCATGGCAGGTGCTGGGGAAAGCCCTGATCGTCAACGAGCAACTCGGCCTTGGTGTAAATCGCGTCGGCGCGGTTCGTAAAGGAGAACTCGAACAACTTCGACTCAGTGATCGCTTGAGTCGGGCAGGCCTCCACGCACAAATCGCAGTGAATACAACGCAAGTAGTTGATCTCGAAGACGTAACCGTAGCGTTCGCCGGGGCTCACGGGGTGATCGGGTGGATTGTCGAGACCGCGCACGAAGATGCAGTTGACCGGACAGGCACCCGCGCAGAGTTCACAACCGATACACTTCTCCATGCCGTCTTCGTAGCGATTCAGGACGTGACGACCGTGTTGACGAGGTTGTTTGGGGCGCTTCTCCTCGGGGTAGCTAACTGTCACGCGAGGGCGCGTCAGATGTTGGAAGGTGAGCTTGAAACCACCAAAGAAATTCAGAGGGCTACTCATTCGTCCACCTCTTGTTCTTCGCTCCACGAACGAAGTACCTGTCCTGGAAGCGGACACTGGCCAATGGTGGGAACAATAGAGTCCGAACCTGATTCGCGCTTCGAGCCGAGATCAAAGGCTCGCGCGAGCACCAGCGACGCCATCAACACAGCCGCCGTGAGCACCAGTCCCCAAGTCGGAGCGACGAGGAAGCCCGCCACGATGAGCATCCAACCAAGACTCAAGGGAATCAACTTCTTCCACCCAGGGTCCATGACCTGGTCGTAGCGAAAACGCGGCAACCCGGCTCGGAACCAGATGTAACAGACGAAGAAGACCACGGTCTTGGCGCGAACCACATAATTAGAAAGTCCAATGTGTGCTGAGCAACCGGCGGAACCCACTCCACGGCCCCACCGAAGAAGAGCATCACAATGATCGCTGACATCGAGATCGTGTTCGTGAACTCGGCCAAGTAAATGACGCGAGGTATTCAGTGTGAAAGCCCACGACGAGCTCACTTTCAGCCTCCTCCACATCAAGGCGGGTCGATTGAGTTCGGTGGTAATCGCAATGAGAAAGACTACGAAGGGCACGACGCTCAGTCGAAAGAGGTTCCAGTGCCAGATGCCGTGTGCCTGACTGGTGACGATGTCGTGGGTGGAGAGAGACCCCGTCACCAAGACAATGGTCACGATCGTTATGCCGAGCGCCGCTTCGTAACTGATCATCTGGGCACTCGCGCGTACTGAAGAAAGCAACGGGTACTTAGAGCCTGACGCCCAACCGGCGAGCATGACGCCATAGACCGAGATGCCCGACATGGCGAGCATGACCAAGATGCCCATTGGCGGGTTGGCGATCTGGAGCATGACCGGGTGTTCGGCAATGGTGAGGGTCCCGCCGAGCGGCACGATGGAGAACGTAACGAGCGCGGGTACCAACATGAGGTAGGGCGCCAACTTAAAAACGAAGCGATCGGCTTCGGCGGGGATCAAGTCTTCTTTGAAAAACAACTTGATGCCGTCGGCCAACGTTTGCAAGATGCCAAACGGACCCCAGCGCTGTGGTCCGATTCGACTTTGCATGTCCGAGATGGCTTTGCGCTCAAACCAGATCATTAACGTGACGGCGCCCATGAGCGCGGCAAAACCAACGATGGCCTTAATCAAGACGATGAGAATCACGACACCCGTCGTGCCGTGGATGAAGAGAGGATCGACGTTAGCTAACCAGTTCATGTGGTCTCTAACTTCACTTGCGTAATAGCGCTCGAGGGGTCAAAGAGCGAGCGAGCCGTTGCGTCACTACCGTCGCCGTCGACTGAGCCGAAGACAATTTCAATAGTGCTCCGTGGCGTTTGATCGCTGACGGCAACCGGAAGACTGACCGGGCCCTTGGGGCCATTCACGCTCACGACGTCGCCGGTTTTCAGACCAAGACGGTCGAGATCGAAGTGATTGATGAACGCGACGCTACGCGCGACAAGATTGGCGAGCGCCAATGAACCCTGCACGGCGATGCCGTGGTCGTAGAGTCGTCGCGAAACGTTCAGTGCGAGTCCGTACGCGTCGTAGTTTGATACCTCCACTGCACCACCGGCGACAACGTCGAGCGTCGCGCTGACGCGCGAAGGCGCAGGCGTCACGCTCGAGCCGACCGTCGCACCAGAGAACTCCGCGAGTCCGACGGTATTCGTTGAGCGAATACCGGGAAAAGCCATCGGGTCAAGAGGGCGACGTTCTACGCGCTCGCTGACGCGTCCAACAACGACGCCCTCATAAGAGATGTCGTTCAGAACACTGAGCGCGGGATAACCCGTTGACTCTTCGATAACGCGCGCGGTCTGTTCGACCGACGTGAGTCCGAGACTCTGGCCACACTGCTCGGCGAGCTCGGCCGCGATCGCGACGTCTGGCCACGCTGAACCCGGCGCGACGATCTTGGCCGTCACGGCCGTAACGCGACCCTCGATGTTAGTGACCGTGCCCCAGCGCTCGTGTTGCACCGCCGAAGGCAGCACAACGTCGGCGTACGCCAGCGTCTTGCCGCCGTGACCAGTTACGACCACTACGTCAGCTGCATCGAGGGCGGCCGAGGCACCTTCGACGTCGAGCACGTTGCCGAGCAGAGAACCGAGCAGCAAGACGGCCTTTTGCTCGCCAGTTCTAAGTGCCTCAAGTTGAGCGAGCGTGTCGCGACCATTGTCGCCGGCTTCGTAACCGCGCCCAGGACGAAGTTTTGGACCAAGACCCATGTCGAGCGCGCCCATGACGTTCGCTCGGCGAAGAGCCGGAAGGAACGTCGCTGACGTGAACTTCTCCGCGAGGAGGCGAATCGCGCCCTCTATAACGCCCGCGCTTTCGGCGAAGTTGGGGCGTCCGACGACGAAGACGACGCCCTCACCGCTCTCACCTAGTAAGCGACGAGTCTCGTCAAGATTGGCCTCAATGACGTTTGATCCCTTCAACACACTGCCGTCACTGTGGGTGAGCGCATCGGCGACGAGGTGGGCCTCACCGGGGCGAACCGGCATTGACACCGTCGCGAGTGAATGCAACCCACTAGAGGCGAACTCGACGAGTACGTTCTCGCGCTTGATAAAGTTCTCTCGTAAACGTAAGAACAACACGGGCAGTTCTTCGCGCAGGTCACCGGTCAGGGTCACGACGACGCGAGCGTTGGCCGCTTCGTCGATGGTGGCCTTCGGGAGGGACTGCAGAAGCGCGCCGTCGAGGCCGTCGCCGTACTGCGCGTCGAGGTGGTCACTGCCGAGCACGCCGCGAACGAAACGCTCCCAGGCGAACGCCCCTTCGTTGGTGAGGGCCGCGCCACCAATGGCGTCCACGCCATTCGGGATCTTCGCGGCGTCCTGCAGGATCGACGCCGCATGCGCGAGCGCGTCGCTCCACGTTGTCGGAGTAAGCACACCGTCTACGCGTACGAGTGGATCGCGTAGACGCGTTGACGCGCTGAGGGGGTCGTGGGACTCTTCGTTGCCGTCGATCGAGTCGAGCGTGAAGCGACCCTTGTCACAGAGCCAGCCGTGGTTCACGGGTTCACTGTCGATGCCGAGGACGCGCGTGAGTCGATTGCCCGAGGACTGAACGGCGACGCGACATCCAACGGCGCAGGTCGTGCAGGTGCTCTCGACTTGCTCTAGGTCCCAAGGTCGCGCGGTGAAGCGGTAGGGCTTGGCGGTGAGAGCGCCGACCGGACAGATTTGCACGGNNGCGACGGCGCGACTTCAATCTGATCGCCTCGACCCGAGAAGGCGATCTCGGTGTCGCCAGACACCTCTGCGCTGAAGCGCGTACAGCGCGCGCACTGAATGCAGCGCTCACGGTCGAGCAGCACCAACTCGCCGATTTCAAAGGGCTTGACAAAGTGGCGCTTCTCTTCTATGAAGCGCGACTCGCCTGAGCCGTGAGTGAGGGATTGGTCTTGGAGGGGGCACTCGCCACCTTTGTCACAGACCGGGCAGTCGAGCGGGTGGTTCGCGAGCAGAAACTCCATAATTCCGTCTTGGGCTTTCTTCACTTTTTCTGAGTCGGTAATAACCGTCATCCCGTCATACACCTTGATATAGCAAGCGGGCTGCAACGTCGCGCCACGCGGGCTATCGACTTCCACCAGGCACATCCGACATATTCCTACCGGCTCCATGCGTGAGTGGTAACAGAAACGCGGGATGTAGTGGCCCGCACGCTCGGCCGCTTCAATCAGCAACTCACCGGACGTGGTCTCGAGGCGTCGTCCATTCAAGGAAATAGTCACGGTGGTCTTCACGTCAGTCAAAGGGGCGCCCTCCATCGGCCACGTGGGCGGCGAATTCGTCGCGGAACATCGAAACAGCCCAGTTCATCGCCGAAGGAATAAAAGAACCCAGCACACAGATGGTGGTCTACTGGGACGGCCACGTCAGACCAGGCGCAATGATGGCACAGAGATAAAGGCGAAGCTCGAGGTCTTCCGTGCGACCGCCACCGTGCTCGAGTCGGTACATCGCGCGCTCGATCCAACCAGAGCCTTCGCGACACGGCGTGCACTGACCACACGACTCTTTAGAGAAGAACTTCGTGATGCGCCACGTCGCGCGAACGACGCAACTCGTCTCGTCCATCACGCCAACGGAACCCGAGCCGTGCATCGAGCTACTTTCGGAAACTTCGTCTTGACCGAGTGGAAGATCCATCAGATCTGGCCCGAACCACTGGGCGAAGTCGCCGCCGGGGATAAAAGCCTTGATCTTCTCGTCACCGATGATCCCGCCACCGAGCTCAGGATCGTAGAAGAGGTCACGAAAGGTGTTCTTCACTAATTCGATCTCGTAGATGAGGGGCTTCTTCACTCGACTCGCCAACGCAAAAAGGCGGGCGACGGTCGAGCGTCCAGCGCCCAGTGCCGAGAAGGCCGCGCCACGTCTACGACAATCCACGGCAAGTTCGCCATCGTCTCGACGTTGTTGACGACCGTTGGCTCGCACGTCGGCCGCATTGGTACCGGTCAATTCGGCAATCTCATCAATTACTTCAACGCTGAGGTAGACGTCTCGTTCTTGGACGAGGTGCAACAACCGCAACTTGGCCAATCGCTTGCGCGGGTACGGCGCGAGCAGTTTCTCGGCGCGTTGACGTAGTTCAGTACGAAAGTGGCTCATCGATCCACCTCTCCCATTACTGGGTCGACCGTCGAAATCACGGTGATGGTGTCGGACAGCGAGCCACCCCGCATTAAGAGGGGCACCGCTTGGAGATTCACGAAACTCGGGGCGCGCACGTGAATACGGTAGGGTTTGGGACCGCCGTCGGACACGATGTAACAGCCCAACTCACCACGCGGTGACTCCACCGAGGTGTAGACCTCGCCGGCGGGTACGTAAAAGCCCTCGGTGAAGAGTTTGAAGTGGTGGATCAATGCTTCCATAGATTCATCAATACGCGCGCGCGGCGGCGGTGTCACTTTGGGATCCTGGGTGCGGTAGTCGCCACTGGGCATCTTCTCGATGCACTGGCGCACAATGCGACTAGATTCGCGAATCTCATTGAGGCGAATCGCGTAACGGTCGAAGTTATCGCCGTAGGTTCCCACGATCACGTCGAAATCAACCTGATCGTAGGCGAGGTAGGGCATCGAACGTCGTAGGTCCCACGCCACTCCGGTCGAACGCAGTAGCGGTCCAGTCACCCCGAGGGCGAGCGCTTCCTCGGCCATCAGGGGCGCCACGCCAATCATACGCTGGCGAAATATGGGTTGACCGGTTAAGAGTTGGTCGTACTCGAAGGTACGTTCATAGATCGTGTCGCAGATCACCAACACGTCGTCTTCCCAGCCGTCAGGCAGATCGGCCGCCACCCCACCGGGTCGCACGTAGTTCAAGTTCAACCGCATCCCTGCGGTCTTTTCAAAGAACGCCAGAATAAGTTCGCGTTCACGAAGTCCGTAGATCATCATTGACGACGAACCCAGGTCCATGCCATTGGTCGCCATCCACACCAGATGCGACGACATGCGATTGAGCTCACTCATCATCATGCGAATCCAAGTCGCGCGTTCGGGCACTTCAATACCCAGCAATGTCTCCACGGCCATGGAGTAGCAGAGTTCGTTGATGACCGGACTGAGGTAGTCCATGCGCGTCACGTTCGTTCCGCCTTGGGCGTAACTGAGTTCTTCGCCGGTCTTTTCCATGCCGGTGTGCAGGTAGCCAATGACCGACTTGGTACGAAGTACGAACTCACCGTCGAGTTCGAGCATGAGACGAAGCACGCCGTGCGTCGACGGGTGCTGCGGGCCCATGTTGATGATCATCGTCTCGTCAGTACGTCGCTCAAAATCCACGGCGTTCGGGTCAAACGTATGACCGTCGAGGCGAAGGACGGCACCAACTTCGCGACCCAGTTCGTCCTTGTTGGTCTTTGAGCGTGGCTGGAGTCCCTGCGCGCCTTCAGACGTTTCAGCGGCGAGAATGTCGAGTCGTTCGGCGACGCGCACCGTGGGATCGCTCATCGCAGGCCCGGTGACCCTTCCATCTGTATGGGTATCTTGCCAACGGCGTAGTTCCTACGAAGAGGGTGACCGTCCCACACCTCGGGCATCAAAATGCGCGTCATGTCGGGGTGGTCGAAAAGGAGCACGCCGTAGAGATCGAAGGCCTCGCGCTCCATGGCTTCGGTGCCTGGGTAGAGGGTGAAGAGTGAATCATCGTGCGGCTCATCGTTACCGGCTTGCACGCAAAGCCGCACGCGCTGCATCTTCGAGGGCCTCAGCAGATTGACAACAATCTCAAAACGTGTTCCACTGACGCCTCGGGGCAGTGGACGGTCGAGGTGCTCGAGGTAGTCCACCGCGCAGAGATCAACGCACGTCTCGAAACTCTCGTCTTTGAAAGAACGAATGAGATCAATGTATTGGTCGGTTGTTGGAAAACAACCGAGGTCGCTCGCCAACACGTCGGCGGTCGCGACGCCTGGGGGGGCCGCAAGAGGAAGGGGGATCACTTCGGCGTTCCCACCCTTACGGTGAAGGGCACGTCGGGTGTCCATACGTTCGACTGCGCCTCGACGTGCGTAGGGCGACTCTCAGTGCGGCGCTTCAAGATCTCACCGGTGCGAATCTGTTCGTGCAGGGTAAGGATCGCGTGCATCAAGGTCTCGGGGCTCGGAGGGCATCCTGGCGCGTAGACATCAACCGGAACAATCTGGTCGACGCCCTGGACAATGGCGTAGTTGTTAAAGAGTCCACCGGTTGAGGCACACACGCCCATCGAGATGACCCACTTGGGCTCCATCATCTGGTCGTAGACCTGGCGAAGGACCGGCGCCATCTTTTGGGACACTCGACCCGCAACGATCATCAGGTCGGCCTGACGTGGAGAATTACGAAAAACTTCCATGCCGAAGCGCGCGAGGTCGAAGTCGGCGGCGCCCGCGGACATCATCTCGATAGCGCAGCACGCGAGACCGAACGAGGCGGGCCACACCGACGCGCGACGGGCCCAGCGAACGAGGTCCTCAATCTGACCGGTCAGGAAATTGTGCTGGAGGTCTTCGAGCGCCACGTCACACCGCCTGAAAGGGTTCTGCGCCAATGCGTCTGATGGTTGACAAACTGGAAAGTGACGGCATCCCCGGTGTGAGGCGCTTCACGGGCCCCCACGTCAAGGCGCCCTCAGTGACCAAAAAGAACATGGCCGCGAAGACTGTGAGCGAAGAATCCACTACTTCAATGAGGCCGAACTTGCCCAGTTGACAGAACACGATAGTGAACGGGTACATGAAAACAACCCTAATGACGAAGGTCACAAAGATCATCGCCACCGGGTACAAGCGCACGGGGAAATGCTGTGGCTGTTCGAATTCCGGGACAATCTCACATTCGTATAGCGCCAACTTCGCATCGCTCGGTCGCTGGCGCGGAACCAGCGTTGTTAACGCCACTGTCCATGAGTCGCGGTTCATTTCAAACCGACGCAACGTAGGATGCGCTCAATGACAATTTCGGTCCCGATCTCGCGTTCTGTCGCGGACGTAGTTAAAGGCTACGCGGCCCTCACGAAGCCTCGCATCATCGAACTCCTCCTCGTCACCACAATCCCCACCATGGTGGTCGCGGCGAACGGCATTCCGAGTTTCTGGCTCGTCGCGGCGACGCTGATCGGCGGCACGTTGGCTGCGGGGGGTGCGAATACTTTTAACATGGTGATTGACCGTGACATTGACGCCATTATGGAGCGCACCAAACGCCGTCCACTCGTCACGGGTGTCATGACGCCTCGCGCCGCAACCCTCTTCGGCGCGGCACTCGAGATAGTGGCGTTCGCCGTGTTGGCAATCTGGGTCAATCAGCTTTCTGCGTGGCTGGCGCTCTCGGCGACGGCATTCTACGTTTTCATCTACACCCTTTGGCTGAAGCGGCGAAGTCGGCAAAATATTGTTATCGGCGGTGCCGCGGGAGCCGTGCCGGTGTTAGTGGGGTGGGCGGCCGTCACTAACTCGCTCACCTGGACCCCGGTACTGCTGTTCCTGGTGATTTTTATTTGGACGCCGCCGCATTTCTGGGCACTCGCTGTTCGCTACCGTGATGATTACGAAGCCGCCAAGGTCCCGATGATGCCGGTAGTCGCATCACTTCGTCACACCACGCTCGAAATTCTCGTGTACTCGGTGGTGTTGTGGGCGTTGACCGAGTTAATTGGACCGACGGCCCACCTGGGCTGGATCTACGCAATATCGGCGACGGTATTGGGCGGGCTGTTCACCTTTTACGCTCTGCGTCTTTACCGCCAGGCGGTGAGTGGCACCGCCGACGTGGCCCGGGCCATGCGGCTTTTTCACTTTTCAATCACCTATCTCACTGCGCTGTTCGTCATGATGGCGGTGGACGTCCTTGTCCGATTCCACTGAGACCCGACGCGGACATCCGTCACCGATGATGTTTGTCTCCCTCGGAATTGGCACCGTCGTAGGGGTCCTCGTCATCGTGGTGGTGTCACTCATTACGAGTTAACGACACCGCGTTGCCCGTCAACCTGACGAAAAATACGGTGCGCATTTTCGTGAATAACGGCATAGACGCGACGTTGAGGCGCGACCTCGTCGCCGAATTGGCCCCGAGTCCCTAACAAAACCTACTAGCAACGATCTAGACGAAACGGAATGTTCGCGAGGCCAAGAGTGGCGCGAACACGAACCAAATCGCCAGAGAAACCTAAACTTCGCTCGACGGCGCGAGACCGCTCCCAAAGATTCAACAGCTGCCATCGGCGAGAGCGGCCGACGGCAGCCCCACCATAATCCACTGCACCGCGGCGCGCACTGTGGCATTGGGAATCACGATTCCCAACCACAGAAGCGGTAGGAGATAGGGACCGTTGGTGCCCGTGAGACTTACTTCGACGCGTAACCCACCGGCGCAGGCGAGACCGATTTCGGCGAGGCCGGGCTGTGTCCCGCAAGAGCAGCAGTTCCACCACCATTGCTCCCCTAAGTCCGCGTCAGCCCTCGAGCAGTGCCACGCCCGACAAAGGAAGAATCTGCAAGACCTCAATGGCGAGCCCTCCGGCCACTTTTGCTCGGATCAATCGTCGCCGACCGAAGTGGCGTGACGTGCAGGCGTCGAAGGGGACCGAAGGATCGCCCGGAGCCCGTGGCAATCGACAGGGTGACGTCGAATGGATGCACCGAGTCACGATTCTCGGTAAATGAAATCGACGCAGTGAACGGTCGGAGTTGTGATCACGGGAGCTAGTGAGAAAAAGGCAAGAAGTCGCACCGGAATGGTAATGGTTGAAATTAGCGTCTCACCACAGAGAATCGTCATGCTACTTCGGCGCGGATCTGAGCCCACCACACTGGCACGGGCCAACTCTGCTGCGCTGGTCCGCGACGAGTTGGAAATAGCGCTCCTCTAGTGACGCTAGTCCGCAACGTACCCCCGGCGTTGGTTATCGAGCGGTTTACGGTAGCGAGGTGATCGGATGTTGATTCGGTAGCGATGCGAATGAACCTTGGCTCGTTGGTTATTACGACGCAGCCGAGGAGTTCACTTCGTCGGAAGGGATCTCCAGGCGCCGACGTTCCGATAATCATTTCGGGGTTACCACGGAGCTTGTCGAGTACGCCCGGTATGACCACATGACCACCGTTGGTGATGACGAGCCCGTCGGAGAGACGTCCGACATCGTCGAGTTCGTAAGGTGTTATCAGTAGGGTGGAAACGCGATTGCGGTCGACGCGAAAGATATCACGAACGACCTGAAGGCCATCGCGATCGACTTCAGTTGTGGGCTCGTCCATCACAAGTACCTGGGGTCGTCCGATGAGAGCGAGGGCCAAGTGCGTGCGTGCTCTCCTCTACTCAGGCGCAGGTACGGATTGCGCGCACGGGTCGAGATCTGAGTGTGCAAGCAACTCGCCCTCGTCGCGCGGCGTCTCGTAGTAGTTAGCGGTCAGTTCGAGCACTTGGGTCGGCCTCATGGGAATCCAAACATCCCTTCGCTGCAGCAGGGCTCTGGTTCTGACGACGACTTAGTGGTAATCGCGGTGCGGGTCGAGACAGTACAGCCGCACCGTACCCAAGGAGAGGTTACGAAACCCGAGGAGGGCTTCGACAACAATAGTTTTGTTGGGTCCGTCGGGACCAAACCGGATAACTACTTCGCCGTAGTTCGTCTAGAACGTTACGTCGCCTAGCGCAACGAGACTGACGCTCGGAGCCACCGAACGGAGAAGGGTGTGTCGCTACTAGCGGCGGACCGGCCAACGGTGGCACACTAGGAGGGTGTCCGAATTGCGCCACCCGCCGCAAGTGCCGAGAAAAGCTTTCCTGGAGGCTCAGCCGTGACCCAAAATAGCTTCGGTGCGCGAGACAAACTGAACGTCAGCGATTCGACTTTCGAGATCTTTCGACTCGACGCGCTGGACGGGGCGACACGATTGCCCTACAGCCTGAAGGTACTGCTGGAAAACCTCCTGCGTAACGAGGACGGCCATCTGATAACCCTTGACCAGATCAACGCGCTGCGGAATTGGGACGCTGCGACGACACAGAGCACGGAAATCATGTTTACACCGGCGCGAGTGTTGATGCAGGATTTCACGGGTGTGCCGTGCGTCGTCGACATGGTCGCGATGCGTGACGCGATGGCCACGTTCGGCGGAGATCCTCGAAGAATTAATCCGCTGATCCCCACCGAATTGGTGATCGACCACTCGGTCATTGCGGACGCGTTCGCACGCTCGGACGCGTTTAACGTCAATGCGAAGTTGGAGTTTCAGCGCAATCAAGAGCGCTACCAACTGCTGCGTTGGGCTCAGCAGTCCTTCGATGATTTCCTGGTCGTGCCACCGGACACGGGTATTTGTCACCAAGTCAATCTTGAATACCTCTCGCGCGTTGTGTTCACCAAAAGTGGCCCGAACGGTCCTCGCGCCTGTCCCGACACCTTGGTGGGAACGGACTCGCACACACCAATGGTCAACGGACTCGGTGTTCTTGGCTGGGGTGTTGGTGGCATCGAGGCCGAAGCGGCCATGCTCGGACAACCGATGAGCATGCTCATCCCCCAGGTGGTGGGCCTGAAGCTAAGCGGTGAACTGACCGAGGGAACCACGGCGACTGATCTCGTGCTCACGGTGGCCGAATTGTTGCGCCGCACGAGAGTCGTGGGCAAATTCGTCGACTTCTTCGGCCCGGGTGTGGCGAACGTGCCTCTGGCCACACGAGCAACCCTTGGAAACATGAGTCCAGAGTACGGCTCTACCTGTTCCATCTTTCCGATCGATGACGAGACCTTGAACTACCTACGCCTGACCGGAAGAAGCGAGCACCAGATCAAACTCGTTGAGGCCTATGCCAAGACCCAAGGACTATGGCACGACCCGAGCGACGAACCAGTCTTCAGCCAG
>PLNQ01000075.1 GCA_003141815.1 Acidimicrobiaceae bacterium
CGCTCGGATTGGCCACGCGGATCTGGGCCGTGGCGGACTGCGCCGTGGTGACGTTCGGGAACCAAGCCAGGCTCGACACGTCCGAGACGCCCTGTTCGAACGAGACCGTGCCAGCGGAACTCTCGACGCCGACGATCTCGAGCGAGCCGCGAAGGACCCGGACGCCCACGCCGACGTTGGTGGTGTTGACGACCTGCTTGCCCAAGTCAATCTCGGTCTGGGTGTGCGCGGGGACGCTAATGCCCTGAAAGGACGCCGGCGCGTAGAAGCCCGCGGCCGTGTAGATCGACGCGTTCAACACCGCGGCCGTAGCGGTGGGGTTGTAGACGCTCAAGTACGCGCTCGAACCCACCAGGGTGTTGAAGCCCGTCGCGTACCATCGCGTGACACCCGACGCACTGCAGGGCACCTCCGTCCGGTTCGTGCCCGCGATCTCCTCACCCACGACACCGCCACCACTGATCTGGACCGCGACGGCGAAGGTGGCGCCCGCGGCGCCCTTGTCGACGACGCTCGGTTCGATGGACTGTGCGGCGTGCGCAGCCAGTTCGATCGAGCCATGGTACGAGTTGCCCTTGTCGGACACGACGCTCACGCTGAGGCTTCGACTTGCCGAGGACGTGTTGTAGAACGTGACGCGTCCGGGCGTGCCACTTGCGCTCGAGATACCCGTGCAGTAGAGAGCGGTCGACTCCGCGTCCAGGGAGACCGTGAGACCCGTTGGTAATTCGGAGGGATTGGTGGCATGAAGCAGCGACGTCACGACCCCGGTCGCGACGAGGAGCGCGAGCACCACGAGCAGCAGCGGAACTCGACGAAGCTTAAACATCGCCCTCCTTCGGTACCCGAGCCGTCACGACGCGACGCCGCCCGGTGAAGAGCCACTCCAGTCGGTGCACCCAACCGAAGCCGAGCCAGACGATCCCCCACATACCCAAGGTGAAGAGGGCGATGAGTCCGTTCAGCGGGAACTGGTGCAAGACAATCGTGCCTACCGGGTTCGTCGATGCCGACGCGACGTCGTAGAAGGGTGTCCAACTACCTTGCGTCGATCGAGGCGCGGCCTTGCCGTTCACGTCGAGGGCGAAGGCGCCCGCGGGCGCGAGTCCCGCGACGACCGTCGAACCCGCGGTCAGGGGGCCCGAGAAGGACGCGGAGCTAAAGATCGGCGAGAGTGACGTGGAGCCCGGATTAGTCGCGGCGACGATGCCGTGAAAGAGCGAGTTCGAGAACACCTCGACCGACGACGTCTGTAGAACCAACGAGAGGTCACTCTGATTGTTGAGCGCGGCGACGAGCACGCCCGGCGCGCGGTGCAGCGGCACGTTCTGCACGCCGGAGAGTTCGGGCGCCGACGAGTTCATCACGACGATGGTCGAGATGCCCGCGGGCGCGAGGAGCTCACCGAGGCGAACGGTGTGACCGGCGAGCGCGCTCTGGACGGCCAGCATGATGACGTCGCTCGTGCCCGAGTCGGGCGGATTGATGAGCGTGGCGCCGCCGGGCAGTCCGTTCATGGACGTCGCCGCTTCCAGCCCGGGCGCCACCGACCAACCCGCGAGAGGCACAACGGTGGGATCCCCGAGCCACAAGACGCGAAACCCACCAGCCGTCGAAGGCGTGAGGGCGGAGAGCGACTCCGCCACGCTCGTCGTGGGAAGGTCAAAGCGACCGCTGCCGAAGTCTGCGAGGAACGGCAACGAGGCCACCAGTAGTGTCGCGACCGACAGTCCCGCCGCGATCTGGCGCCAACCGAAGCCCGCGTCGCGAAGATCGTGTTCGAGCGCGGCGATACCGAGCCCAATTAATGCCGCGAGCATCACTGCGTAGAGCGCCAGCAGCACGTCGAGATCGGGCGCGAACGAACCCAACAGGTGGCGCGAGACGAGCGCCGTGAGTACGAGCGTCAGCGCCGCGATCGTGACCACCTTCGACGCCACGCGTCGACGCTCGCCCTTGCAGAGGACCAGGGCGAAGAGGGCCGCGAGTGGTAAGAGCCAACCCCACCACGAGGTGCCGAACGTGCCGTCGACGCCGCGAAGGAGAAAGGTAAATGACGGCACCGACCACGGTCCGCGCGCGAGGCCGAAGATCTCGAGGGCGCGCCGACCGGCAAAGATGACGTTGATGGTCATCGGTAAGAGGAAGATCGCGACATTCACCAGCAACGAGCCGAGGAACCTGAATGATCCGCGAAAGGACTTCTCGGGATCGGGCTCGAAAAGTCGAGCGACGACGACACCCACGATCACGAGCGCGACGACGACGAGCGCCGCGGGCGCCATAGCCGACACGATCGCGATCAACATGATGAGGACCATGCGCTGACCGGCTTCGCTCGTGCGCCAGGTCCGATGACCGAAGGGCACCGGTTCGCTATAGGGAACGGGTCGAAAACCCGGCACGTCCATCAGCGCGAAGATTCGTCGCACGATGTAGGGCAGGCCCGCCACGACCACCAGCACGTCGACGCGACCTTGGCTGATCATATTGACCCCGAGCGGCATCGCGGCGTAGGCAATGGCGCCAAAGATGCTCGCGCGATTCGACGCGCGTCCTTTCAGGAATCGGCTGACTCCCACGGCGCCGATGGGTACCGCGAGGATCAACGCCAAGCGGGGCAGGACGCCCATACGTCCGAAGACGAACGTTCCCGCGAAGGCCAGGACCCCGTAACCCGGCATTCCTGGTGCGCCCGAGCCAACCCCGTTGGACGACCACGATGCGAAGAAGTGGCGCCACGTCGACCACCACGAGTCGAGGGGCGCCAGGCGGCCCACCAACGGCAGGTGCTCGGCGACGAGATTTCTCGATCCGATCAACCACAACAACGCGACGAACGAAACGACGATGGCCTGGGAGCGGAACGAGGTCATGAAACGCGACGGGCGCGTGCGAAGCTCGGGCAGTCCACTCTCGGCGATCTCGTCGAACTCTTCGTCCTCGGAAAAGGCCGCCGCGAAACCTACGCCGGCCGCTTCGGTCTCTTCCTGGGGTTCGAGCGTCTCTTCGGGGGGCAAGATACCTCGCGCCTTGTCGTACCCCTCACGGAGCAACGTCACAAAGAAGTGCCTCAAGCGGATGGCACCGCCGACCTGGAGTCGGTGCAGCTCGGCGTCGGAGAGGACGCGCAGGCGGTGCAGTTGGCGACGACGTTGGCGAACGCGTCGGCGCTGTTTGATCAGCCAACGCCACGAACCGACAATGGCGCCCGCGCGGTCGAGGTCTCGTCCGGCGAGCGAGAGCCCCACTTCGAAAATGTCGATAATGAAGAGCGCGATCAGCGTCCACACCATCTGTCGTCGTCCCCAGCCCGTCGCGACGACGAGGAGCTGATGGCGTCGCTGGAGGTCTTGACGGCTGGCCCGTCGCGTACCGATCGCCGTCACGGCACGTTCGCCCGTGGCGATGGTTTCACGGTGAGCCACCTTGGCCAAAGGCGCCACGACGATGCGCGCGCCCGCCACTTGGGCGCGCCAGCAGAGGTCGAGATCCTCACCGAGGAGCGTGATCAGCGGGTCGAAACCGCGCAAGGTCGTAAAGAGGTCGGCGCGAACGAGCGTGACACCACCGGGCGCCACGAAAACGTCGCGTTCAAGGTCCTGTTGGCCGTGATCGATCTCGCCGAGCTCCACGCGCTCGCGCACGACGCCGAAGCGGTCACACGTCTGTCCGGCGTGTAGGAGCACGAGGGGGTCTTCGTAGGCCACGACCTTCGGCGTGACGACGCCAGCGTTCGTGCGATACGCCGCTTCGACCATGAGTTGCACCGCGTCGGGTTCGAGGCGCACGTCGTCGTGACAGAAGAGGAAGAAGGCCGAACCCTCGACCATGAGCGCCGCCTCGTTACAGGCTGGGCCGAATCCCCGATTCTCCTCGAGAAAGCGAACGAAGGCGTGGGGCGCGACGGAGGCGACGCGTTCGGGGACGTGCGGAGCATCCCCGTTCGCCACGACGAGCAGGCTCAGTTCCTCGTAGTTCTGGGCCGCCAAGGAAGCCGCAGTGGCTTCGAGGCCCGGCCCGGAACCGGTGGTAACGATGACGGCGACAACGGCCGGGGCACGAGAGTCCATCAGTCCTACAAGGCTAGTTGGCTCCCAACATCGATTTTGACGCCGAACCCTTGTAAATCCCGCGAGTCAAGTGAATTCTCTTGCGCTATTGGCGGCGCCGCGCCACGAGATCATCGACGACATCGCCGAGTGAGACGTGCAGAGGAATCTGAGGCGACCAGCCCGTCGCGTCGTGCAACTTTTCGAAGCTGCCCCGAAAGACCGGCACGTCGTTCGGGCGAAGGAGTGATGCGTCCACGACGAGCTTCGTCTCGGGCGCGAGGAGGTGCACGAGTTGGTTCGCAATGTCGAGCAGCGCCACGTCGTGACCCGAGGCGACGTTGTAGGTCTCGCCCGCTACGCCCACTAGCGCGAGCAGTCGATAGGCACGCACCACGTCTCGCACGTCACTGAAGTCGCGACGCGTCGTGAGATCACCCACGGGGATCTCAACCTCGCCGCGCTCGCGGGCATCCAAGAGACGACTCACCAGTGCCGGTACGACGAAGTTGGGTGCCTGGCCCGGGCCGAGATGGTTGAAGGGGCGAACCACGATGACGCGCTGCGCGCGGGCGCGAACGACGTCGTGCGCGACGCGCTCAGCTTCGACTTTGCTCGAGGAGTAGGGATTGGCGGGCGCGACGCGAAAGCTCTCGCGAATCGGTAGGTCCTCTTCACGTACGACGCCGTAGACCTCGGACGAACTGACGACGATGGTCGTCGACGTCGGAACCGCGGCGAACGCCGCGTCGAGGACGCGCTGTGTACCCACAACATTGACGCGTGTGAACTCACTGGCGTGTTCCCACGACTCGCCGACGTGGGTGAGGGCCGCGAGGTGGTACGTGACGTCGGGGTGAAACGATTCGAAGATCTCGCGCATGCTCTCTTCGTCGGTGACGTCGCGCTCACGGTCTATTCCCTCGACCTCGTCACCGCTCGCACGCAGATGCGCAGTGAGGTGCTTGCCGACAAAACCCTGCGACCCAGTGACGAGGGCGCGCATCAACTCACCATCGCCTTTTCGTACGCCACGAGATGTTGCGCGACGCAGGCCTCCCACGTAAAGTGCTCCGCTCGCCCGCGAGCACGGCGCGCCCACTGACGTCGATCGTCGTCACTTGAGTGGAGAACGTCGGCCAACGACGCCGCGAGTGCGTCGGCGTTCCCGACGGGCACGAGCCGTGCGCCGTCACCGGCGACCTCGGCCATGACCGTTCCGTCCGTTGTCACCACCGACGCGCCGCAGGCCATCGCCTCCAGGACGGGAAGTCCGAAGCCCTCGCCCCGCGAAGGGTACGTCACGGCACGCGCGTGGCGATAGAGGACCGGCAGCAGCGCGTCCACCACAAAGCCCAATCGTCGGATGCGAGCATGAAAGGGGTGCCCTTCGATCTGCGCTTCGATCGGACCCTCACCCCATCCTGCCTGGCCGGCGAGCCATAACTCGACCTCGTGGTCGTCACGGGCGATCTCTCCAAAAGCGTCGAGCAACACGTCGAGACCCTTTCGCGGCTCGACCGTGCCCACGAAAAATATGAACGGGACGTCCGCTGGTAGCGCGTGAGAACGAAGGATGGATTCGTCGTCACGGTCCTCGGGTTGGAAGATCGCGAGTTCCACGCCGAGCGGTGCGACGACGATCGGCGCGTGGGCGGGAATCATCGCATCAATCAGCCGTGCGCTGAAGTCGCTCACGCTTACCAAGACGCGGGCGTGCTCCGCCGAATACGTGATCGCTCGACGAAAGAAGGCCACCTTGGAGCGTTCGTGCCACTCGGGATTGGTGAAGAACGTCAGGTCATGAATGGTCACGACGGTGGGCGTCGAGCCCCTCCGCGGCATTGTGTAGTGCGGCGCGTGCCAAATATCGGAATCACGCGCGGTGACACTCGCTCCCACCAGCCACGCTTCGTAGGCGAGTCGTGCGACGCGCTCGTTCGGCATGAGTCCCCGCACCTCGGCCCGTGGCGACCGGTCGCGCCAGCGTTCGGTGTCGCCGCGGCGCGTCACTAACGTCGTCGAGACGCCCGCGTCGGGCAAGCGACGAGCGAGTTCGGCGATGTAGCGACCGGCACCGGCGATATGGGGCGGGACCGCGGACACGTCGAGCGCAACTTTCACCGCCACGCCGCCAAGTGATCGAGTGCGGCATTTCGCCACGTCAAGGACGCCACCGACGCGCGTCGGCGTTGACGGGCCTCGTCGTCATCGCCTTGGGACAGGGCTCGCACGAGCCCCTCAGCGATGGCTTCGACGTTGAGAGGATCGACTCGCACCACTTCATAATTACTCGCCACGCTCGGCGTCGTCACGCTTGCGACAACGCGTGCACCCGCGTGGAGCGCTTCCACTGGTGGCAGTCCCCACCCCTCGGCTCGAGGAACGTAGGCGAAGACAGCGGCATCGCGGTAGAGACCTTGCAGAAGCGACCTCGACACGAGGCCCAGTGCCACGGCGTCACCACTATCGACGTCGCCCCAACCTGGCGGTCCGACGAGGACGAACGGTCCCAGTTCCCGGTTCGTCAACGCGGCGAGCGCGTGAGCCTTGGCTAAGCGCTCTAGGTTCTTCCTCGGTTCGCGAGTGCCGACGTACAACGTGAAGGGTCCCTCGACACCGTGGGCCGCGAGCGCGACGCGCACCGCATCCTCGCTGTCGGGCACGGTATGTACGTCGTCGACGCCGAGACGTGAATCGTGTAGTCGACGGGGATCGAAGCCCTCCTCGATCAATCGCTGCGCCAGGCCCGGTGCTGTCGAGATAATGCGCACGTCTTCTCGCCGTTTGAGAAATTGAAGACGCCGCTCGTGGAATCGGATGCCGCGCGGGGTACTCGCGCTCGGTTCGTCGCGCCAGAGCAGATCGTGCAACGCCGCCGCGTGCACGGCGTCGCGCTTACCACCCGCGAAGGGACCGGCCACCGAGGTGGCGTGCACCACATCGCTGAATGCCGGCACGCCGAGGGGCCAGCGCGCCCATAGTCGCGTCAACACGTTGACCGGCGCGTTCGCGCGAACGCGTTCGAGCGCGAGGTCTGAAACGTCTTGGGTGGGATCGCCACGCGGAGCAATGCCGACGAGTCGCAACGACTCGTCGTCCAACGACGCCAGACCCTGGACGAGACCGCGCACGTACGTCGCGATACCCCCGGGTTGGGGTCGATAGAACTGGTCCAGCGAAATGCTGACGGCACGAGTCATGGATTCCAGCCTCGCACGACTTCGCGATAGAGGGCAACGTACGCGCGCGCGGCGGTGGCGGGCGCGAAATCCTCCGCCCTCGAGCGACCAGCCGCCATCATGATGGCTCGGCGTGTCGGACTCTCCCAGAGTTCTTTCAAGGTGGGCAGCACTTCGTCGTCACTCTCAGTTAGCGCGGCCGCGCCACTCAGGAGCTCTCGGTTGATGGTCGTCGCGCGCGCAATCGTTGGCACGCCGGCCGCGAGGGCCGCGATCGCGAACGAGGGGAAACGCGCGCCGTCCGAAATGTGCAGGACGACCTTCGCTTCCGCCAGCGCGCTGCGCGCGTCGCTCCGCGGACGCAAGTGCACCCCGAGGCCCCGCGACCGGATTCGCTGCGTCATCGCGGCGCTGGTGAGCGCCTCGACGTGCGTACCGTGACTCTTGGCGAACTCTATGAGCGCGGGCGCCAGGTCGAGAAATGGATTCAAGATTCCCGTGAGGTTCACGACGATCGCGGTGCCCTTCAGCGTCGGTTGGACGAGCGGCACGGCCGGAGGCACCACGACGACCCGAGATCGTTCAACCCCGAGCACGCTGCGCACTTCGTGACTCGCGCTTCGGGTCGATGCGACGAGTGTCGCTCCGTGGCGTACGGCGCGTCGCAACTGAGCAATGCGTTGGTGTTCGCGCGACTCACCGCGAAGAGGACGCAGGTCGTCGACCGAGATGATGAGGGGCGTCGACGTCGTCGGCGGTGTCGTACGCCCGGCGACGTGCACCACGTCAACCGGGTCCAAGAATCGATTGATCGAGGGACCGAGGCTTCGTCGCCACAACGGTGTCCACAGCGAGCGAAGCGCGAGACGAGCCTCGTTGGGTGACGAAGGCGCCGAGTGCGAGCGAAAGCGCATCAGTTCACACTCGCCCGTCGCGTCGAGGGCGTTCGCGAGATCGATCATCGAATTACCGAGTGACTCGAGCGAGCCATCGAGGTCGAGGCCAACTCGTGGACGTTCGGAACTCACAACGTGAGAGCTAACTTTCTCATCGCGCTCGTCCATTGGGGCCATAAGCGCACGGCCCACGACCCGAAGGGTTCGGTACTCGTGGCGACGACCCCAATTCCTTCGTCCGCGTTCAGGAGCATCAACGAGCCGCTCTGGCCGAAGTGACCGAAACTCGCCGTTGGCCAGTCGCCCATCCAGTGTTCTTTGTCGCCGCGTACTTCTGGCCCGATGCCCCAGGGACAGGGCGTGAACCGTCCGAATCCGGGCACGATGCCCGCGAGATCGGGCAAGTAGGGACGAATGAGTCGGTCCCTCGTCTCACTGGCGATGCCGTCGGGCCGTAGCCACGACACCGCCAACGTCGCCATGTCGTGCGTCGAACCGTTGACGCCCGAAGACGGTCGATCGACGAGCGTCGTTGTCGTCATGCCCAGGGGTTCAAAAACGCGGTGTCCCAACCATTCGGCCGCAGTACTCTCGCCGACGATGGCGCGCACCGCGAAGTCCACGCCGACGTTGGAGTAAACCCGCTTCGTGGCGATCGGCACCAGTGGATCGCCTTCTTCGAGACCGAGGCCGCTCGAGTGAGAGAGGAGATTGGCGAAGTTGGCACCATGAGGCCCGACCGTCTCGCTGTAGGTGTGAAAACCCCAGTCAATCTCGACCCCGAAGGCCAGTGCCACAGCCATTTTCGACACCGAGGCCCACGGGCGCACCTCGTCGAGATCGCCACTTGCGTGAACACGCTCGATGACCCCGTCGCGTACACGCAGCACGACGATCGCTGGCGAGCCGGGCCAATCGTCGTCGAGGGGGCTGCTCACAACACTCGATGATACCCACGCGCCCCTAAGGTCTCTGAAGTGATAACCGTACTGAGTGGAGGCGTCGGGGCTGCTCGACTGCTTCGGGCGCTCAGTGACGTGATCGATCCATCGCAGCTCACCGCCGTCGTGAACGTCGGCGACGATCTCGTATTGCACGGTCTCACCATCTGCCCCGACCTCGACACAATCACCTACACGCTCGCCGGACTGAACAACGACGAACTCGGTTGGGGTCTTCGCGGAGAGACGTGGCGCGTCATGGACGAGCTAGCCGTGCTCGGCGGTGAAGCGTGGTTTCGACTGGGCGACCGTGACCTCGCGACCCACCTCTACCGGAGTCAACGCTTGAGCGACGGCGCCACCAAGACCGAGGTCGCGGCGGAGCTCGCCCGGCGACACGGCGTCACCGTGCGCCTGCTTCCTGTCACGGACGACCCGATCGCCACCGAGTTCCTCACCGACGCGGGACGTCTCACGTTCCAGGAGTACTTCGTTCGTCACCACCACAACGTCGTCGTGTCGTCAATTGACGTCGTCGGCGCCGAACGCGCGCGCTTGAGCGACGACGTCCGACGCGCGTTACAAGACGCCGGTCGCGTCGTGATTGCGCCGTCGAATCCCCTGATCTCGATCGACCCGATGCTGCGCATTCCCGGCGTACACGAAATTCTTCGAGAGCGACGGGACGACGTCGTCGCCGTATCGCCAATCATTCAAGGCGCTGCGCTGAAGGGGCCCGCAGACCGACTACTGCGTGAACTCGGCCACGAAGTATCGACACTCGGCGTGGTCGACTTCTACGAGGGACTCGTGGGAACGTGGATCATCGATGAAGCCGACGCCGCCCTCGCCGAGGCGATTCGCTCAAGAGGCGTTCGGGTGGAAGTGACGACGACGGTCATGGCCGATCCCGTCAACGCCGAGCGTCTCGCCAAGGTCGTGCTCTCGTGAGTGAACTGCGCCTCGTGGCGCTCGCCACGAGCGTGAAGGTCCAACGCGATGACGACCTCGTCGCGTTGCTACTCGAGGCGGTTTCAAACGTCGGCGAAGAGGTCCGCCACCACGATCTCTTTATCGTGACGAGCAAAGTCGTTTCGAAGGCCGAAGGCCAGGTCGTGGCGTTTGACGGCTCCGAAGAGCACAAGGTCGCCATCGTCGAACAAGAGTCCGTGCGAGTCCTACGACGTCGCGGGACGTTGCGCATCACCGAGACGCGACACGGCTTCATCAACGCCAACGC
>PLNQ01000092.1 GCA_003141815.1 Acidimicrobiaceae bacterium
GAGATCCCGGCTCGCAAGAGGTTCGCGTGATTGAGCGGCGTGGGATCCTCCCACCGCTCTCGGAAGGTGTCGTCGAGATTCGCGACGGCGGGTCCACGAACTTCGAGTTGGACGTCATGCCAGGGAGGCCGGGAGCCGTAGCGGGGGTCCAACTTGACGATTTGGGGGTCTCCACTGTGCGTGGTGTCGTCTCGGCGACCGTGACTTAGATCGATGCCGCCAATGAAGGCAACGTCACGTTCAGGGGACGAGGGATGACGGATGAGGACCAACTTTTGATGGTGCGATCCGCCCCGACGCACCCGTTCATCAAGCAGAACCTCGCCACCGGCCGTCGTCACTTCAACGGCCAATCGTCGATTCTCCTTCGAACTGAACGCAAGGCGGTCGCTATGCGAACGCCACAAGAGTCCCCGCACGTCGACGCCGCGCCGGCACGCGTCGGCCAAGAGTGTCGAGATCGTGGTTCCGTTGTCGTCCATTCGCTCGTCCCCGTCGCCGCGCCAATCGGTGAAGCGCACCTCGTCGTTGGTCGCAAGGCTCGAGAGGGCTTCGGCCAAACGTGTGAAGTACGTGGCGCCGTCAATAAGGAACGTGACGATGTTGTCTTCGCTCCACGCGACGCCGTGGTCCGGGTCCGAGTCGATCCCCGTCATCGGGTTGCCCCGTTCCTTCGGGGTGAGAAACCAATCGTCGAGACGCATAACGAGTCAAATTACTATGAGCCGGGCGGCCGCTCGTTCTTCGGTAGTTTCAATGGCGTGCGGGGCCAATCGTGGCGAAGCCCACCTTGCCGTTCACGCCGTCGTCGGGGGACCCAGGTTGAAGATTTTTACAATCGACCACTCATCGACACGTCGTTCGTTGCTCATCAACCACACGTGCGAGGCGCGCGCGGATATTGGAAGGTACTTGGGTGCGTGTCGACCGAGCACGCGTCGGTCGGCCGCGGAGCCGTGCTCGGAGAGGGTCACGTGGGGCACGACGGAGTCGAACGCGTCGTCGTACGGATGAAAGTCAGGGAACGTCCGCTTGAGCGTCTCAATAATCGAACGAAAGGCGTCGTCGTTTGATGGCGCCACGTAGACGACGTTCGTGTCGAACCACCGGACCTTGTTCAGCTCGAAGTCGAACGCGAGGGTCTCGTCGAACAACGTCGTGAGGTGTTGAACCACCTCGGGTGTCACTGACTCCAGGTTCAAGAACGGGAACGCCAACGTCACGTGCGGAGGCATCAGGTTCAGGTCATTGTGGTAGAGCTTGCAGAGTCGCCAGAGGTCTGGAGGGAACGTGAAGATCGGCACGAGCAGGAGTGTCGACGACTTTCGAGAAACCTGCTTTGCAGGTTTCGTCGCAATCCGCACCAACGAATCAGTGTGCGCGTCTCGTCCCATCGCAATGAGACGAATGGTGTCGTCGGCGTGCGTGTCCTCGGGGCGACGCTGATAGCCGAGGTGGAAGAGCTGTTGGGCCATCACGGAGAGCACTGGAATGGAGACGCCGTCGAGCATGCCGGTCGCCGTGCACTGCTTTAAGAGGAGGGGCGTCGCTCGACTTGGCTCTTCCGATGACACGAGTTCGGGAGTCGATAACGGACCGAGGAGCGACTCCACCGTCGTGAGGACCTCCCAGTTCACGTTGAGGACCTCAACGTGGTGCCCTCGATTGTCCTCAAAGACTTCAGCGTCGGGGAACCACAGGGTGCCACCGAGGGGTGCCTTGCGCTCATAGCCGAGACCGGCGAAGAGCACTTCAGCCTTTGGCAGGTTTTCTCGGAACCCGTCGAGGACAAAGTCCAGGTCGACGTGACGTCGGGTCTCACTTCCGACCAAGGCGTCGAGGCCCCACCCACCGGCCACCCAATAGGGAAGGCGTCCACCGCTCAATGTACGGCACACACGGAGCAGTTCCGTTAGCTCAAAATTGAGCCGATCCTCTCGATCAACGCGAGCGAGAAGGGAGTCCAATCGAGGCCCGATGAGCGGCACTCGCGCGAGCGACCTGAGGAGGTTGACGCTCAAGAAGAAGAGCCGTCGTACCGATCGATCGATGAAGCGCGCACTACCGATCAAGTGCAGTTTGGTTAAGGTCGATCGCAACCGGACCACGACTACGCCGCGCCATCGATGGACGGTGATGCGCGATCGACCATCCGATCAGCATAACTGACCTCATCAGGACTCAATTTTGAACCCTCCGGGCCGCGACCTTCATCGCGGCCCGGAGGCGAGTGACCTAGCTAGGCGATCTTCAGTGTCACTACGACGGACGTCGAGGGGTTGGAGTTCGAACTGCCTAAGTAAAATGCCACGACGCGGTCGTTGCCCACGCGGAGCGCCCTTGCGGGCAGTGCACATCTTGCGACGCCGTTACCCGAGACTCTCGCGCTACACACGAAGCGCGATCCCACCCTGATCTTCACTACACCATTCAACGCTTGATTGGAACCGCGCGGCGTCACTCGGACTATGAACTCCACTGAGTGCTGGGAGCCGTAGAGGACGGTCCTCTTCGACAGGGTGAGTGACGTGTGGGTAGATGCTTTCGTTAGCGAGATTGCCGACGTTTCGTTCGAGGCTATCGACGAGCCATTGGCGCTCACTGCCTTCACGATGAAGTAGTAACGGACACCGTGATTGAGACCAGTCGCCACGAAGGACGTACCGGCTACGAGGGTGGTGCCATTGAGTGGGGTGCCCGACTCACCACCTGGCGAGGTGCCTTCGTAGACGTTGTATCCAAGGATGGTCGAGCCGGAGGGTGCGCTCCAGACGAGCGAGGCCGAGCCGCTGCCCGTGGTTGTCGTGAGGCCCGAGGGGGCACCCGGCGCGTTAGTGGCCGTCCACTGGGCGTAGAGGGTGACGGACGCGGTGAAGGCGTAGTTAGCGTCGTTCACGTAGGCGCTGCCACCGCCGCCGGCGACCGTGTTCCAGCCCGCGAAGTTGTAGCCCGCGCGAGTGAAGGAGTTCGGCGTCAGTGCCGCCGATGCACTATTGGTCTCTGGGGCCATTGTGCCCGTGCCACCGTTGGCGATGAAAGTGACGGTGTACGTCGTCGGAGATCCTCCTCCGCCGCCTCCTCCACCGTTGACGGTCCACTGTGCCGTGAGGACAATGGGCGAGCTGGCGAGGGTGTAGGTGGAGCCGGCGGCCTGCGTGGCGACGAGGCCGTCGTTCCAACCGGCGAAGGTGTAGCCCGCGCGAGTGAAGGT
>PLNQ01000171.1:0-6435 GCA_003141815.1 Acidimicrobiaceae bacterium
GGTCCGGCGTCGATCTCGTTCGTCGAGCAGATGAACGTGCGGTCTTCGACACGAGCGACGTCACCGGGGTCGGACGCGGCGTAGTAACTATTGGGGCGCTTGGCATCGGAGAGTTTGGTGAACGTGCCGTTGTCGACGAGCAGTTGGCACATCTCGTCGTACTCTTCGGCTGAACCATCGCACCAGTGGATACGATCGGGAGTAGTGAGCTGCGCCACTTCCTCGACCCATTCGATCAACTTCTTATTCGTGGTTGGGTACGTCACGACTACTTCCTCTTCTTCGATCCTCGCGCCGCCTCGTTACGACGCGATAAAAATCCCTCCGTCATGAGCGCGCCGACCGACCCAACCAAAGAACGAAGCCAGCACGAGGATGACGTATTGGAGCGTATAACGAAAATCGTCACCCGGGACAACATTCCAAGGGGCGAACGGCATGTGGGCGACGACGCGGCCGTACTTCTGCCTTTCGTGGGCGAGGCGATCGTGAGTACGGACGTGGCCGTTCTGGGCGTCCACTTGGAGGCGTCGCTCTTTCCGCTCGTCGATCTCGGCTACAAAGCCGTCATGTCGGCGCTGTCGGATCTCGCCGCCATGGGCGCGCGCCCGCGCGGATTGGTGGTGGCGGTGACGGCACCGCCGGGCAGCGACCTCGAATCGTTGCACCGTGGCATTGCCGAAGCGGCCGCGTTGACCAACACGCCCATCGTGGGCGGTGACCTCTCGCGCGGTACCGACGTAGCTGTCACGGTCACCGTCTTTGGCGAGTGTCCCGGTCGCGGAGCGGTACTGCGCAGGGGGGCCCAGGAGGGTGACGAACTGCTCGTCACTGGTCCGCTCGGTCGGGCGGCCGCTGGTCTTCGACGTCGACGCGACGGCGCGCCACTGAGCGACGAACTCGTGGAGGCCCATCGGCGTCCGTGGCCCCGATTGAATGAGGGTATGGCGGCGCGTGGCGCGCACGTGCACGCAATGATGGACCTCAGTGACGGCCTTGGCCTCGACCTTCATCGGCTCGCGGACGCGTCGAACGTGGGCTTCGAACTACGAGCGATACCCGTCGCGTCGGGGGCCACCGAAGACGAGGCGACGAGCGGAGGGGAGGACTACGAACTGTTGATCGCGACGAACGATCCGGGGCGTCTTCGCACGATGTTCTTCGACCGGGGGCTTCGAGAGCCACTGACCATCGGCGTGGTCGTGGCCGACCCGTTGGTACGCACGCTCGGCGGCGCGCCGTTCATCCGACAGGGATTCGAGCACGAGTTCTAAGGAACGAACGCTGCGAAAGCAGCTCGAGACAATTAGGCCTTGAAGGTGGAGCGCGCGGGCTTGGTGATCTTGCCGGATCGCAGACATCCGGTGCAGACGTTCACGCGCTTTGGCGTCCCGCCCACCAGCGCGCGAACGCGCTGGATGTTCGGATTCCAACGTCGCTTGGTGCGACGGTGCGAGTGTGAGACGTTCATGCCGAACGACGGCTTCTTACCGCAGATTTCGCAGACTGACGCCATGATGAACATTCTCCTTAAGACCGCTCGCCTTGGGGCGCGGACTGGTTAAACCGAAGGTCCATTGTAGCATCGCTAACGATGACCAGTCCCTCGACGCTGTCGGCTCGTGACCTGCGTAGGGCGATTACCACGTACGGTGACCTCCTTCGCTCCCATCGAGAGTTCATCAACCGCTTGAACGTCTATCCGGTGCCCGACGGGGACACTGGGACGAATATGGCCCTCACGATCGAGTCGGTGTCGAGCGCGCTCGCGGCCCTGGACGAGAACGCGCCCCTGGGCGAGGTCGCCAAGACCATCGCTCACGGGTCGCTCATGGGGGCCCGGGGCAACTCCGGGGTCATCCTTTCTCAACTTCTTCGAGGACTCGTCGCCAATTTTTCCGGCGAGGGCGACGTCACGGCGAACGACCTGGCCGACGCGCTGGCGCACGCCGACGTCCTCGCTCGCCAGGCTGTCGTTCGTCCGGTCGAGGGGACCATTCTCTCCGTGGCGCGCGCCGGCGCCGAGGGCGCCAGCGCGCACGTCGACACCCTGACCGAGCTCGCGCGTGGTGCGCGCGACGCGGCGAAGGAGGCGCTCGCGAAGACGCCCGACCAATTGGCCGTCCTCAAGCAGGCCGGCGTCGTCGACTCCGGTGGCGCGGGTCTGGTCCTCTTCTTCGACGCGCTGTGCTTCGTGGTGGCGAGCGATGAACTGCCCGTCTCTCCGGACGCCGACGCCATCGTCGTGCGCGTGCACGAACAGGTGCGAGACGATTCCGTGCTCGCCGAGCTCCGTTACGAGGTCATGTACCTGCTCGACGCCGACGACACCAAGATGCACGCCTTTCGTGGAGTGTGGGCCGGCCTCGGTGACTCCATCGTCATCGTCGGCGGTGAGGGACTGTACAACTGCCACATCCACACCAACGACGTCGGCGCCGCCATCGAGGCCTCCCTCGACGCCGGACGACCGCGAGAGATTCGCGTCACTGACCTCGCCGATCAGGTCCTTGAGGAACGTTGGGTCCGTGAGGCAACCGTTGAGTCGCGTGAGGACGAGTGCGAAGCGCCGCCCACGACCGCGGTAGTGGCGGTCGTGGTGGGCGACGGGATCGGACGCATCTTTCACTCGCTCGGCGCGCGACAACTCGTGCTTGGTGGACAGTCGATGAATCCCTCGACGGCCGATCTCGTCGAGGCCGTTCGCGCGACGGGCTCGTCGCAGGTCGTCCTGCTACCGAACAACAAGAACATCCAACCGGTCGCTGAACAGGTCGCGGGTCTCGTTGACGAGAGTGTCAGCGTGGTGCCCACGAGTTCGATCGTCGAGGGCTTCGCGGCCCTACTCGCGTACGACCCCGACGCGTCCGGCGAGCAGAACGCCGTGGCGATGCGGGCCTCGGCCTGCAACGTGGTCGCCGGCGAGGTGACCCAAGCGGTGCGCGACGTGACGACCGACGCCGGGCCCGTGCACGAAGGCGACTGGATCGGACTTGGCGCCAGCGGCGTCCTTTCGGTGGCCGACTCCATCGCGGGCGCGAGTAATCAACTCCTCGCGCTTCTCGTTCGGCCCGAGCACGAGCTCTTAACCATCATCGAGGGCGACGGTTCGTCGCCGGCCAACACGCGTCGCGTGACGGAGTTCCTCGCTGAGGAGTACCCCCACATCAGCGTCGAGGTGCACCACGGTGGCCAGCCCCTCTACCCCTACTACTTCGGCCTCGAGTGAGTGACGCGCCGGCGCGGCGACTTCGCCAGTTGGGCGACGTCTCGGTCGCTCAGTTGCGCAACATCGGCGAGAAGCGCACCGCGGCCCTGGCGTCGCTCGGCATCGACAACGTTTTCGACCTCTTGACGGTCTATCCCCGTCGGTACTTGGACCGGACCAAGCGCGTCGACCTCTCCGATCTCAACGTCGGCGACGAGGCGGCGGTGTACGGCGAAGTCGTGAAGGCGAACAGTCGTCGCACGCGACAAGGTCGCGTCATGGTGGAGGTCACCGTGAGCGACGACGGTGATTCGCTGAAGGTGGTCTTCTTCAACCAAGCCTGGCGCGATCGCCAACTGACGCCAGGCGTCCAAGCACTCTTCTTTGGCAAGGTGAGCGAGTACAAGGGGCAACGTCAGATGACCAATCCTGTCGTCGACGTCGTGGTGGGTGCCTCGGGCGAGGAGCGTGACCCCTCGAAGGTCGGTCGGGTCGTGGCGATCTACCCCGCCTCGGGAAAGGCCGGCCTGACCAGTTGGGAGATGGGCGGCTTCATCGAGGAGTCGCTGCGTCGCGCGGGCCCCTTCTTCGACCCGCTCAGCGACAGCGAACGCGAGGAGCTGGACCTCGTCGATCGGACCCAGGCCTACTGGGGTATCCATCTTCCCGAGGAAGAAAGTGAAAAGTTCCCCGCTCGGCGTCGACTCGCCTTCGACGAGTTCTTGCGACTTCAGTTACTACTCGCGCTGCGACGCCAACGCGTCGAAGCGTCGTCCGCGGGCATACAGCATCACTTCGATGTCGCAGACCTGGACGTTTCCGTGGGCGAACTCGTCGCGCCCTCGGCCTCACTCGTTCGACGATTCCTCGCGGGTCATCGCTACACGCTCACCACGGCGCAGCACCGCGTGCTCGAAGAGATCGCGCGCGACATGTCCTCGTCGCTGCCCATGCATCGACTCCTCCAGGGCGACGTCGGCTCGGGCAAGACCGTAGTGGCACTCGCGGCGATGCTGGCCTCACTCGACGGTGGTCGCCAGGGCGTGTTGATGGCGCCCACGGAGGTTCTCGCCGAGCAGCACGTCGCGTCGCTGCGGCGCGACCTCGAGGGACTCAGCGTGCTCGACGAGACGGTGCTCGGCGGCGAGCGCCCCCTCTCGGTGCAACTGTTGACCGGACGCGTTCGCACGAAGGAACGCCAATTCGTGCTCGAGGGCTTGATCAACGGATCGGTGGACGTCGTTGTGGGCACGCACGCCCTGTTGAGCGAGGACGTGCGGTTTCGATCCCTCGGCGTCATCGTGATCGACGAACAGCACCGCTTCGGCGTGGAGCAACGCGCCGCGTTACGTGATCAAGGTCGAGTTCGCTCGAACGAAGGCGCGGACCCCGACGTCCTGGTGATGACGGCGACGCCCATCCCGAGAACCGCCGCGATGGTCCTCTTCGGCGACCTCAACTTTTCGGTCCTCGACGAGTTGCCCCAAGGACGCCGCCCCATCGAGACGACGTGGGCGAAGGACGATGACGAGGTCGATGAATGCTGGCAGCGCGTCCGTCGTGAGGCGGCGGCTGGTCGGCGGGCCTACGTCATCTGCCCCCTGGTCGAGGATTCGGAGAAGATCGAGGCGACCAGCGCCGTCGAAGAGCGCACGAGGCTCGCTCTCAACGAACTTCGCGGCCTGGCGGTGGGTCTCTTGCACGGCCAAATGAAGAGCTCGGAAAAAGAAGAGGTCATGCGTCAGTTCCGGTCGGGCGAACTCGACGTCCTGGTGGCGACGGTCGTGATCGAAGTGGGCGTCGACGTGCCCGAAGCGAGCGTCATCGTCATCGAAGACGCCTGGCGATTCGGATTGGCGCAGTTGCACCAGTTACGCGGTCGGGTGGGCCGCTCGGACCAGCAGAGTTACTGCTTTTTATTGGGCACACCACCGACGCCCGAGGGCGAGGAGCGCCTCAACGCCCTCGTGGGCTCGAACGACGGCTTCGAACTCGCCGAGATCGATCTCGCGATGCGCGGCGAGGGGACGCTGCTCGGCTCACGCCAGCAGGGCCGTAGCGATCTGAAACTCGCCAAACTAAAGGACGACGAGGACTTGCTCTTCAGTGCGCAGCGTCTCGCGGCCTCGATGGTCGAACGACACGACGACGCCCTGGTCGAGATGATGGACGAGCTTCGACTCTTCGTGGACGACGAGGAAGCCACGTACCTCTTTAAGTCCTGACCTACCCTGGAAGGGTGCGAGTAATTGGTGGTGTGGCCCGCGGGCGTCGGCTCAAGGCGAAACTGCCGCCCACGGTTCGTCCAACGACCGACTACGCCCGTGAGGCCATCTTTTCCATGCTCGAGAGTCGCGGGGGACTCGCCGATCTCGTCGTCGCCGATCTCTACTGCGGCTCGGGAGCGATGGGGATCGAAGCGCTCTCGCGCGGCGCGGCGAAGGTCTACTTCGTCGACACCGATCCTGCGTGCCTCGCGGCCGCGAAGACGAACTTCGAGCCCTTGCAACTGAGCGGCGAGGCCGTATTCGTGCGCGCCAATCTGCCCGTGTGGAGCCCGCCACGAGATATCGATCTCCTCTTGGCCGATCCGCCGTACGGGCCACTGGACCTAGCCAGTGTGCTCCACGGCGTCGTCGCAGAGCGCGTCATCATCGAAAACGATCGCCATATGGACGCGCCCGACGGTTGGAACGTAACCAAAACCAAGCGCTACGGCACTACGCTCGTAACGATGTTAGAAGCCAGTAAAGGGGACGGCGAGTGACGGTTGGTCTAATCCCGGGCTCCTTTGACCCCTTCCATAACGGACACCTTGAGATCGTCGAACGTGCCGCCCAGATCTTCGACGAGATTGTGGTGGCGGCTATTCGTAACCCCCAGAAGTCCGAAGCGCTCTTCGACCTCGAGGAGCGTCGCGACATGATCGCGGAGTCCCTGGTGCACCTCGACAACGTACGTATCGTCTCGATCTCGACGTTGCTCGTGAACGTCGCGCGCGACGTCGACGCGACGGCCATCGTGAAGGGACTGCGCGCCGTCTCGGACTTCGAGAGTGAGCTGCAGATGGCCCAGATGAACCGCTCGCTATCGGGAGTGGAGACCTTGTTCCTTCCCTCGAGTTCGCACCACTCCTTCATCGCGTCCAAACTCATTCGTGAGGTTGCGCGCTACGGCGGTGACGTGGGTCCGTTCGTTCCCGCGTCGGTCGCCAAGCGCCTGGCCGA
>PLNQ01000171.1:6492-14666 GCA_003141815.1 Acidimicrobiaceae bacterium
TCGCGTGACGAGGTGATGGGCCTCTTAGAACAGGCGCTGCGCAGCCTTCCCGACGAGATCCGAGAAGCGCGCTGGGCACTTCGAGATCGAGAAGAGTTGATGGCGGCCGAGATGCAAAAGGCCCAACAGCTGATGGATCAGGTGCGCGCCGAAGCGTCGCGCATGGTCGACAAGACCGAGATCGTGCGCCAGTCCCGACTCAAGTCCGAACAGATCATCGCTGACGCCCACGCCCAAGCCCGCCAGATGATCAATCAGTCCGAGGACTTCATCGACGGCAAACTCGGCGGCTTCGAGATCGTTCTCGAGCGCCTGTTGAAGACCGCCCGCTCGGGCCGAGAACGACTGAGCGCCCAGGGTCTACCCACGTCGATGATCAACGACGAGCAACTCAACGACGACTTTCTCTCACCCGCGCCGCCGCCCGCGCCCGCGCCGCTGCACGAGTACGTCGATCGCAACGAGCCCGAGAGTTCCTTTTTCGATCAGGACTCTTTCTAAGCCCCGTGTCCTCGCCGTACCTCGTCCCGGTCGCCAGGATCGTGCGCCACGCCCCCGCGGCACTCGAAGTCGACTTCGAGGCGCCCTTTGACGAAGCACACGAGTTCGCAGCGCGCGGCGCCGCTGAGACGGACGTCTTTCCCGACGCCGTCGTCCACGTGAAGGTTCGCCTCGAGAGCTTCAGTGGGGGATTACGCGCGCGAGGTCACGTGGAGGCGCCCTGGCACGGGGTGTGTCGACGGTGCTCGGCGCCGGTGCTCGGCTACTCGAGCGTGTCGGTGAACGAGCGTTTTGTCGACGAGCGAGGTCCCGGTGACGAGGACTCCTATCTCGTCGAGCACGATTTCGTGGATTTGGCGCCGCTGGCGCGCGACGCCATCCTCTTGGATCTGCCCCTCGCGCCGCTGTGTCGAAGTGACTGCCAGGGACTCTGTCCCTACTGCGGGATCGACCGCAACGAGGCCACGTGCGGGTGCCAGGCGCCCCTCGATCCACGGTGGGCTACACTGGACGGACTCCAATTTGCGGACCCCGAGTCCGAGGGATCCAACGAATCGTGACGGGTTTGCCCGTTTCAGGTGAAAGAGAAGATCGATGGCAGTTCCAAAGCGCAAGACCAGCAAAGCCAAAACCCGTAGCCGTCGCGCGGCCAACTGGACCCTAGAGCGACCCGCTCGCAGCGTCTGTCCCCAGTGCGCGACCTCGAAACTTCCCCACGTCGTGTGCCCGAACTGCGGTTGGTACAAGAACCGCGTCGCGGTAGAGGTCAACTGAGTTGACCCTGCCCATCGCCTTGGACGCGATGGGTGGTGACTTCGCTCCCGGAGAGATAGTCGCGGGCGCTCGTCGCGCCGTCGATGAACTGGGATTGAACGTCATCCTCGTCGGCGTTCCCGAACTACTCGGTGACCCGCGTGGTCTCGAGGTCGTGGCCTGCAGTGAAGTGATCGCCATGGACGACGACCCCGGCGTCAGCGTTCGAAAGAAGAAGGACTCTTCGCTCGTGCGCGCGGCCGAACTCGTGCGCGACAACAAGGCCAGCGCCATGGTCTCCGCAGGGAACACCGGGGCGACAATGGCCTCGGCGCTGTTACGCATGGGCCGTCTGCCCGGCGTCATCCGTCCCTGTATCGCGACGCCGATTCCCCGCCCGAACGCGACGCCCATGTTGCTGGTGGACGCCGGCGCGAACGCCGAGTGCAAGCCCGAGATGCTCGTGCAGTTCGCCCAGATGGCCTCGACCTACGTGCGAGCGCACTACGGCGTCGATTCCCCGAAGGTGGGGCTGCTCTCGATCGGCGAAGAGTCCTCCAAGGGCACGCCCCTCGTGAAGGAGACCAATCAACTCTTGGCCGCGATGTCGTCACTCAACTTCGTGGGCAACGTCGAAGGTCGTGATCTGCCAGCCGGTGGAACCGATCAAGGCGCTCTCGATGTGGTCGTCTGCGATGGCTTCGTGGGTAACGTTGTGCTCAAGTTCTATGAAGCCGTGACGCCAATGATCGTCGGACTCATCCAGAAATCCTGCGGAATAGAACCCGCCACCCTGGCGCGGTCTCTTGGCCAACTCGACTACTCGGAACACGGCGGCGCACCGCTGCTCGGAGTCCGTGGCGTCAGCATCATCTCCCACGGCAAATCGTCGCCTCGCGCCATCATGAACGCGATCAAGGTTGGCGTTCGAGCAGTGGACAGCGGGATGAACAATCTCATGACCGAACGTCTTGCGGCTTCGGAGCAGAAGCACCAGACGGCCGAGGCATCATGATACCCACCATTGCGCGCATCACCGGAACCGGTCGAGGACTCCCGGCCCGGATCTTCACCAACGATGACTTCGCTTCGATCGGCGTCGAGACGTCCGATGAATGGATCGTGGAGCGCACCGGAATTCGCGAACGACGCATCGCTGCTGAATCCGAGACGACCTGCTGGATGGCTGCAGCTGCGTCCCGCAGCGCAATGTCGAAGGCTGGCGTTACATCCGGCGAGATCGATGTGATCATCCTGAGCACCGCGACACCGGACAGGCTGCTACCGGCGACCGCCGTGGATCTCCAGGCTGAACTTGGCGCCACGCGCGCGGCCGCCTTTGACGTGTCTGCCGCATGCTCAGGGTGGCTTTATGGCCTCACGATCGCCGAGGGAATGATTGCGTCTGGCGCAATCGATACGGCGCTTGTTGTGGGCGCAGAGAAGATGAGCGCAATCATCGACTGGACTGATCGCTCAACCTGCGTGCTGTTCGGCGACGGCGCGGGCGCTGTAATCGTACAGCGCAACAAGGCCGGCGAGAAAGCAGGCATACTCTCGACGTTCATGCGAAGCGACGGCTGCCTGGCGGACTTGCTGTACCGCCCGCATGGTGGTGCCGCCCATCCGATGACTAAGGAAATCGTCGAAAATCGCAGTCACCTGGTCAGGATGGCCGGCCGCGAAGTCTTCAAGCATGCGGTGCGCGAGATGAGCGAGGCCGCCGACCGCGCGCTCGATTCCGCGAAGCTTCGCGGCGCCGATATCGATCTTCTGGTCCCGCACCAGGCCAACAAACGCATCATCGAGGCGACTGCCAAACATGCCGGCATCCCAATGAGCAAGGTGTACGTCAACGTCGATCGGTTTGGCAACACATCTTCAGCATCCATCCCGATCGCCCTCGACGAGGTCATCGAGAAGAAGATCGTCGGCCCCGGTTCAACAGTAATGATGGTCGCATTCGGCGCCGGATTCACATGGGCGTCTGCGATCATCCGCTTGTAGGCTCACGCGCGCCATCGCAAGATTATGAACGTTATCCTACTTTTCCCTGGGCAGGGATCACAGACGCCAGGGATGGGCAGAGAACTCGCAGCGGCGTTCCCAAGTGCGAGAGAGACTTTTGAGCACGTTGATGACGTGCTCGCTTTCCCGCTCAGCAGGCTCTGCTTCGACGGCCCCGCCGAAGAGCTCACGCTCACCAATAACGCGCAGCCCGCACTTTACACGCACGGAGCTGCGGCCTGGGCTGCGGTTCGCGACATGCTGTCGAGCAGGGTGGTCGCCGCGGCAGGCCATTCGCTCGGCGAATTAACCGCCCATAGCGCTGCTGGCACCTTCACACTCGCCGCCGGCGCGAACCTCGTGCGAAAGCGCGGTAACGCAATGCGCGACACTGGGTCGGAGCGGCCCGGTACGATGGCGGCCATTCTCGGAAGACTCGCGACTCCAATTGACGATATCTGTGCACAGGCGACGCGCGAAGCGGGGCTGGTGGTGCCCGCTAATTACAACACGGACGAACAGGTTGTAGTGTCGGGAGAGATCGCCGGCGTCGAGCGGGCGATGGGACTTGCAAAGGCTGCGGGTGCCAAACGCGTGCTGCGGCTGTCGGTAAGCGGTGCATTTCACTCACCTTTGATGGAGCCGGCCGAGCTGGCGTTCAGCGGTGCGATTGCCGAGACAAGCTTCTCCGAACCCAACTTTCCCGTTTACGCGAACGTAACCGCAAAGCCAGTCACTGCGGCGGCGGACGCCCGTGCGTTGCTTTTGCGCCAGCTGACGTCACCGGTGCGTTGGTCAGACGAAGTGCGTGCCTTATCCGCCGCGTATCCTGACGCGCTGTATGTTGAGTTGGGTCCCGGGAATGTGCTTTCAGGCCTGGTGTCCCGGCTCGTCGCTGGCGCACACACAATCGCTGTCGGCGCGCCCGCCGATGTGGACAAGCTTGCCGAGACCCTCGGATGACAATTCAGATCGATCTGACTGGACGGAAAGCACTCGTCACGGGAAGCACGCGGGGCATCGGCAAGTCGATCGCGGCGACCCTGGCTGATTGTGGCGCGCGCGTGGCAGTCGTGGGACGGGAGTTGGCGCGCAGTCAGGAAGTCGCCGCCGAGATTGGCCGCGGTGCGCAGGGCTTCGCCGCCGACGTGAGCGATGTCGCCTCCGTGGTAAAGCTCGTGGCCGACGTCGAGGCCGCGTTTGGTGGTGTGGATATACTCGTTAACAATGCCGGCCTGACGCGCGACAATCTCATAATGCGCATCAAGGAAGATGATTGGAATACCGTGATCGACACCAATCTTCGTGGCGCGTTCGTGGCAACGAAGGCAGTGACACGCGGAATGATGAAGCGGCGCTGGGGTCGCATTATCAACATCACGAGCATCGTTGGGATCATCGGCAATCCGGGTCAGGTCAACTATGCCGCAAGCAAGGCTGGACTGATCGGCCTTACGAAGTCGGTCGCAAAGGAGCTTGCCTCGCGAAATATCCTTTCCAACGCGATTGCGCCGGGCTTCATTGAAACCGAAATGACCGCCGCAATGACGCCGGATGCTCGCTCGGCGATGGCGGCTCAGATCCCGCTGGAGCGCCTCGGCGCTCCTCTGGACGTAGCAGGCGCCGTCGCCTTCCTCGCATCCGACCTCGCCTCTTACATCACCGGGCAGGTCCTGGTCGTCGACGGGGGGCTCACCTGACGCCCCTGCGGGATGTCGGCAAAACTGCCAGCCAGCCAACACCCGCATGACGGAGCTGAGTGTCAAATTGGTACCCCACATGTCGCCAGTACTGGCTACCGAGCTACCCGGCCAGAGTTAAATTGTAACGTTACCCCCCAACTGTACGAGGATCAGCATGGCCGACAATTCGGAGAAGGTAAAGGACATTATCGCCAACGAGCTTGGCGTGGAGCGCGAGAAGCTTTCAGATGGTGCGTCGTTCATCGACGACCTCGGCGCTGACAGCCTCGACATTGTTGAGCTTGTCATGGAGTTCGAGAAGGAATTCAACATCGAGATTCCCGATGAAGATGCGGAGAAGCTCCGTACTGTCGGCGACGCACTTGCGTATCTGAACGGAAAGGTCGCTGCGTAATGGCGCGTAGGGTCGTCGTTACCGGAATGGGCTTGGTCACGCCCGTCGGCAACTCGGTGGCGGCGACTTGGGATGCACTGATTGCCGGTACCTCCGGCGTGGCGCTGATCACAAAGTTCGACGCTTCCAAGTTTCCGGTACGATTCGCTGCTGAAGTCAAGAACTTCAATCCCGGCGAGTACATGGACCGGAAAGAAGTGAAGCGCTCGGACATCTACGCGCAATACGCTGTTGTCGCCGCGAAGATGGCGATGACAGATGCTGGGCTTGGCAAGGCCGGGGAGGGCGGGCTCGATCCCGATCGCATCGGCGTCATCATCGGCTCCGGCATCGGCGGACTCAAGAGCTTTGAAGAACAGCACGATGTGTATCGAGAGCTGGGTCCAAGCAAGATCAGCCCGTTTTTCATACCGATCTTCATCTCGGATATCGCCGCGGGTATCGTGTCCATGAATTTCAACGCAAAGGGCCCCAATTACGCGACGGTATCAGCTTGCGCAACATCCGCTCACGCAATCGGCGATGCCTTTCGCACCATCCAGTACGGTGACGCGGATGTCATGATCACCGGAGGGGCTGAAGCGGCTGTCACGCCAATGGCGATTGGTGGATTCGCCAACATGAAGGCTCTCTCCGAACGCAATGACTCACCGTCTACCGCGTCACGCCCGTTCGACGCAACACGCGACGGATTCGTAATGGGCGAGGGCGCTGGGATCGTTATCCTCGAAGAGTTGGAGCACGCGATCGCACGCGGCGCCACGATCTACGGTGAGATTGTCGGCTACGGTGCCACAGGTGATGCGTATCATCTGACTGCACCAGCGCCAGATGGAGAGGGCGCACAGCGCGCGATGAAGCGCGCCATGCGCGATGCAAAGCTGGAACCGAAAGATGTGCAGTATATCAACGCCCACGGCACCTCAACACCCGCAAACGATCTCAACGAAACACGCGCCATCAAGGCCGTCTTTGGCGACGCCGCGAAAAACATCAACGTCAGCTCCACCAAGTCAGCTACTGGTCATATGCTCGGCGCTGCGGGTGCAGTTGAGTTCGTCATCTGCACGCTCGTAGTGGACAATGGCATCATCCCGCCCACGATCAACTACGAGCATCCCGACCCCGAACTTGATCTGAATTTCACGCCAAACATTGCCGTGAAGCGCAACGTTACGGCGGCGATAAGCAACAGCTTCGGTTTCGGTGGCCACAATGCCTGTCTCGCGGTGAGGCGTTACAAGCCGTAGCACGCGAACTGCATTGGAGGCGGACATAGCGGTATCTTTTATGAACCTATGCATCATCGGACCGTCATCCGCAGCAGCAGTTCACCTCTGAACGCGAAAAGCGCCGCGTGAGCGCCCATTCCGGGATCGGCTACGACTCGCATCGCTTCAAACAGGGCGGACCGCTCGTGCTGGGCGGTGTGCAGATACCGGCTGACGTTTCACTGGTCGGTCACTCTGATGCGGACGCCGTCGCCCACGCCGTGACCGATGCTGTACTGGGAGCCGCTTCCGCTGGAGATATCGGCGCGCTCTTCCCCGACACCGATGCATCCAACAGGAATCGCGACTCGATCGATATGTTGCGTCTCGCCGTCGGCGCAGTGCAGAAGCTGGGTTACGTCGTGGTGAATGTCGATGCCACGGTAATCGCAGAGATGCCTAGAATCGGGCCGCACGCAGCCGCGATGCGTAATCGCCTCGCGGACGCTCTCGGAGTCGATGCGAGATGTGTAAGCGTCAAGGGAAAGACGAACGAAGGAATGGGTTGGATTGGACGCGGCGAAGGCATCGCGTGCATCGCGGTCGCCACACTTTCCAATGACAGTTGAATCCGCGCGCGAGACGATCTCTCGCGCTTTCTGGCTGGGGCCGTTCGGTGACTTTCTCGCACTGGAGGATGGTGCGTCACCACGCACGGTCGAAGCGTACGGCCGGGACCTTGCGCGCTTCGCGGACTATTCACTGACAAAGGGCGCGCACGCGCCCCAGGAAGTAGGTTCGACTACACTGCGGTCGTACGTGTATCATCTGAAAGATCTTGGCCTTGCGCCGTCGTCTATCCGTCGCAACATCTCGGCACTGCGCACCTACTACAAGTTCCTGATCAACGAAGGTCACGTCGTGCGCGATCCGAGCGAGCGCCTTGAAACGCCGCGACGCGGGCGCGAGCTCCCGGACGTGCTGAGCGTTGACGAAGTTACGAAACTCATCGAAACTCCGTCGCTGGACGAACCACTCGCATTCCGTGATCGCGCGATGCTTGAGCTCGCGTATGGCGCTGGTCTTCGTGTTGGCGAGTGGATTACGATCAGCGTGCGCGATCTTATGCTGGATGAGTCGCTCGTCCGCGTATTCGGGAAGGGAGCCAAGGAGCGCCTGGTCCCCATCGGTCGCAAGGCGCTTGGTGCCGTGGCGATCTACCTGCGCGAACTGAGACCGAAACTTGAAAAGGGCTCGGGGGAGGGGATCCTTTTCCTCAACGCGCGAGGCGAGCCGATGACACGCATGGGTGCCTGGAAGATTCTCCGCAAGCACGTGGAAGCGAGCGGAATCACCAAGCACGTCACTCCGCACACGCTCAGGCATTCGTTTGCAACCCATCTCCTCGAAGGTGGTGCGGATCTCCGGGCGGTACAGGAAATGCTTGGTCACGCAGACATCTCCACAACCCAGATCTACACGCACGTGGATCGCGAATACCTGCGGTCCGTACACAAACAGTTTCACCCGCGCGAGCGGCTCTCGGATGTGGACCGGCCATGATACTTGTGATAGACAACTATGATTCGTTCACATACAACCTCG
>PLNQ01000171.1:14722-14944 GCA_003141815.1 Acidimicrobiaceae bacterium
CTGATGCATGGCAAGACATCGGAAGTCCGGCACTCCGGTACAGGCATCTTCGCCGGCCTGCCTGACCCCCTTCGCGTCATGCGATATCATTCACTGACGGTAGAGCGCGAATCGCTTCCGGCGGATCTTGAGATCACGGCGTGGAGCGAAGAGGATCCGACCGAAGTGCACGCGCTGCAGCATCGCACGCACCCCGTATATGGCGTCCAGTTTCACCCGGAA
>PLNQ01000106.1 GCA_003141815.1 Acidimicrobiaceae bacterium
GCTCGCCACTCTTCAATGGAAGTGTCACCCTCACTCTCGGCTTGCGCGAACGACCACGGGACGTCGTCGTATGTTGTCTCGACAACGCCGGTGACTTCAACTGTTCCGATCTTCTCCAGATTGTCATTGACAAGAGCGAGCCGCTCGCCGACGAACTCCCTCTCATCGTTTTTGTAGTCGTCGCTGGTACCAGCAGTGGCTTGTTTCTTGCCTTCAAGGACGAGTCCATTGAGCCATGCGCGCATCGTTCCCGGGGTGCCGAGTTCGAGAGTGCGAAGGCCGTCCACCACAGGAAATTTCACGGACTCATTCTCGCACCCCACAGGGGTCGTAGTTCAAACTCCTATATTGGAATGGTTGGAGTGGATTGCCAGACTTTCAGAGTTCGTTGGCAAGTGAGAGGAATGCCGAGGAGCATTGGAAAGTTTTGTTGCTTTCTTTCTCCCATACGGGATTCGAACGAGACTTTTCCACGCTTTCACTTGGCGCCGATCATCACAAGTTCTGATCCGAGTCAACTGCTTTTAATTGGCAAATTTGTTATCGGTACGAATTTGATACTACCTCTGGTAGTATTCGAGTATGAAAGTAAGTGTGAGTTTGCCAAATGAAGACATCGAGTTCCTTGACTCTTATGTGACCTCTCAAGGAATTATGTCGAGATCCGCGGCAGTGCATATGGCCGTACGTTTGTTGAAGGCTTCAGAATTGGGCCCGGACTATGAAGAGGCTTGGAGCGAATGGCTGCAGGGCGATGATGGAAAGACGTGGGAAGTTACGGCCAGCGATGGTCTTAACTAGTGCGCCGGGGCGAGATTCGTCTTATTGATCTTGAGCCAGTTCGAGGCTCAGAGGCAAACAAGCGGCGCCCCGCAGTCATTGTCAGCAACGACGGCGCGAATATTTCTGCCGAGCGTTCAAAGCAGGGTGTCATAACGGTCGTTCCCATCACATCAAATACTGATCGTGTCTATCCTTTTCAGGTTTTTCTGCCCGCGTCAGAGAGCGGACTCGATCGCGACTCTAAGGCTCAGGCTGAACAGGTCCGGTCAATCTCTGTCGAAAGAGTCGGTGAACGTGTTGGCGCTATGTCGGCAAAACTTCTTACTTCACTTGACGAAGCATTACGTTTGCACTTAGCCCTCTAGACGAGCCTTTATCGGGTCACCAAGAATAGATTCTTCTATGACTTCGATGCTGACACCATCAAATCTGCAAGAGCGACGCTGGGAAATCTGTATTCCTTGCCATGGATACCCAGGGGAACCTCCGAGAGGGCCAAGGCGATTTGAAGCGCACTCATCTCTGGGTGAAGGCGTCTCAGGTTATTCGCAATGAAAGCAAGTTCATTGAGCACACCAACCACTTGACGACTGTTGGTCCTTGAGACCACGATGTCGTCCATCTCTGCGAGCTCCTCTTCGATGATCCATTCCGCGACACCTAGTACTCGAAGCATGGCAGCCGCGTCGTCAGGAAATCGATTCGCAAGACTCGAAGAGGGTGCCAGTGGGGAGAGAACCGAAAGAAATGTGATTTCGCTGACGAAGAGAGCGTACTGGGGACGCCAAAAGAGGGGCTTTGCAAACCAGTTACCCAGTCTCGTTGTTGGCACCGAAACAGGAGCTTCGATCAACTGGGGCATTCGATCCAAAAGTTTTTTGGTGGCGAGCACGGAGAACATGACACATTCTTGCCTCAGGGCGAGAATGACGCGGGATTTCCCACTGGGCTCGTTTCAGTGGGCGCTAACGGGCGCTTGTCGGCGTGTGACACGGGTCGCTAGCGGCAGAACATGGTCACTCGCGATCACAAGAAAGCCCTTGTAATTACTTGGCCTTCTTTGAATTTGCTTCGCACCCCACAGCGGTTGTAGTTCAAACTCCTGTCATTGGGTGGGTGCGTTGGCTTGATGCCCTGGCAGTGTTCATCAAATAGCGGGATTAGCACTGAAAAACACTTGGAATTTTCGACATACCTAGCCTCCCAGGGGGGATTAGAACCAGACGCATGCAGCTCAGGGAAGTTTCAATCGCCCAGGTCTTCGAGTGACATCCTGGACGCGGCAGGGTCTTATGACTCTAGCGAGGGTGTCTCTCCAATTCTAAAGTTCTAAACAGGGGAGCATGGAATTTGATGCCTCCCGCCGGACAAACGATCAGGCAAACGAAAGAGGTGCGAGAAATGGGCCTTTTCGGAATGGTGCTAAGTGCCATCGCAGGTGTCGCAGGGGCGATTATGAACTGGGCCGTCACCTATCAAGGTACGGGCTTTCGTCTCTCCACTGTCGGTCTCATCCTCATGATTGCAGGGGCGGCCGGATTCGTCGTCTCGACGATTGTCTTTGCTTCGTCGCGACGACAGGTGAGCACCGGTACTCACTCCACGGACCGCCAGGTCTCCGACTCGCAAGGTCGCTCAAGTTCAGTGCACGAGGAGCGCAAATAATGGATCCTGATGCGAGTCGAGTTGACTTTGCGAGCGGTCCAGTCTGCTCATTGAAAGGGGCTTGGATCGCATGCGGCCGACGTTGATGGGCTGTTTCCAATTATCTCAACCAAGAAGGATGGTGCAACATGGCAGGAAAAATTGAAAAGTCGAAGGGCAAGGTCAAGGAGGCTGTCGGAAGCCTTACTGGTAACAAGAAGTTGGAATCCGAGGGCAAGATCGACCGTCGGGCTGGCGAGGCGAAGGAGAAGATTGGCCATGCGAAGAGCAAGGTCGAAGAGGCGGCCGAAAAGGCGGAGCGCAAGGCCGTAAAGGCGATTGACAAGGCCAAGGACGCAACGCGTCGCAAGTAATTTGTGGTCCCGCGCTCGTCCCCGTTTCTTCTACGGCGGCGAGCCGGCGGCGGATAACAGCATGAACAATAGGTACTAGCAATGGAGACTCTGTGATTATCTTTGGTTTGATTCTTCTCCTGATTGGCTTCGTCACGGGGATTACGATTTTGTGGACAATCGGAATGATTGTGCTGATAGTTGGGCTGGTTCTCTGGCTTCTCGGAGCGATGGGTCACGCTGTTGGAGGTCGACGGCACTACTACTGACCTTCAACGCTTGCGCCGGTCACACTAATACCTATCGCGGTAAAACGCCCCGCGTAGCCAGGTCGGTCGTCACTCTCGAGCACGTGGTGCGTCTCGGAGTTCACGAGCACCCCCAACGAGCACCGTTTGTGCAAGAAAGTCAGAACTCGACTTTGCAATGGCTAATCACGGTGTCTGGGTCACTCGGGCGATGCCAAGAGGTCCGGAGGCGTTGGTGCAACCCCATACCACCTATACCCGTCTGTGACTCCTCTTGCCACGACAAAGTCTGTTCTGTCGCGGGCCCAGGCCACCGCTTCTGACAGTGAATGGAAAACTGGAGAGAACTCGAAACTTCCGTCGAGTTGCTCAATGTGACCCGAGTAGCGGATTGGCTCATTGAAATTCTCCGGCGCAATGTAAGCCTTCGAGTTTGGGGCGTTCATGCATTCAATGGTTAGCACCCCTTTTGGGTTTGACTTCGAACTCTGTGCTTGAGGTCCTGGTGTCGGTCCAGCGCGTTCAAAGCATGGGTGCTGCCTAGAGGACGCCGGAAACCTCGCGCACATCCCCGCAAGAGATGCCGAGGGTGGCGTGGTGGCTGCGGACGGCATCGGCGTCGGGCGCCTCGAGCAGGCAGTACACGTGACCGGTGGCGTTGTGGAACAACTCGACCTGACGGACGCCGAACTGGTCAACTTTGCCGTCTTTAGTTTCTTGCGTGATTTGCTGAATTGCCTCTTCGGACAACTTGAGGTCATCGTGAAAGTCCATGAACTGTGGCACTGGCTATCCCTTTGCGTAGTGAGCACGCGGGGGGAGCGAAGCCCTGACAAATCCCTTGTCTCGAGCAACCTACACCAAAAGCACAGCTTGCACCCCCAACGGTCTCTACCTTCACGAGATAGTGAACGGATCTGTCGCGACATAGTGAACACCTCGGTGGAGGTGAGTCGTGGTCAAGAACCAGATCATTGTGGCGTCGGTGGTGTCCCAGGGCCTAGGGGTGCGGGCGACCGCTAAGAAATACGGCGTCTCGCCGGCGTGGGTCTCGACGCTCGTCGCTCGCTACCGCAAAGAGGGTCCGTCGGCCTTCGAGGGCGCTCCAAGCGACCGCGGACCAACCCCCAGGCGACGTCGCCCGCGATCGAGGACCGGATCATCGAACTGCGCAAGGAGCTGGTCGATATTGGCACCGACGCCGGGGCCGACACCATCCACACCCACCTCGAGCGTGAGGGCCTCTGCGCGCCGTCGATCTCGACGATCCAGCGCATCCTCACCCGACGAGGCTTCGTCACCCCGGCCCCGAAGAAGCGCCCGAAGTCCTCCTACGTGCGCTTCGTCGCCGACCTACCCAACGAGTGCTGGCAGTCCGACATGACTCACTGGCACTTAGCGGACGGCACCGGGGTCGAGATCCTCACCTTTCTCGACGACCACTCGCGCCTGGCGCTCAACGTGCGCGCCTATCCCACGGTGACGATGGAGAACGTTCGACGACTCTTTGGCCAGAGCTGCGTTACCTTTGGCACGCTGGCCAGCGTGCTCACTGACAATGGTGCCATCTACAACGCCGGTTCGCGCGGCGGACGCAGCGGTTTCGAGAGCGACCTCATCACGGCGGGCGCCCTCTACAAGCACTCGCGCCCCTACCACCCCCAGACCTGCGGCAAGGTCGAACGTTGGCACCGCACGCTGAAGGGCTTCTTGGCGAAGCGGCCCGCGACGACGCTCGGCGAACTGCAGTTGATCTTGGAGGACGTCGTTCGCTACTACAACGACGCGCGACCGCACCGCGGGATCAATCGGCGCACACCGATCGTCGCCTACCGAGATCGGGCCAAAGCGAAGCCCCACACGCTCATCCACCAACCGCACTGGCGCATCCGCACCGACACGGTCGACGTGCGCGGCCACGTGACGCTGCGTTACTTGGGCCAGCTGCGTCACCTGAACGTCGGCTGGGCCTACCGCGGCCACTCGATCCGCCTCCACATCCTCGACGACGTCGTGACCTTCGCGACCGAAGACGGTGAGTTCATCGGCGAGACGAGAATCGATCCCAATCGCGACTACCAACCCAAGGGTGAAGGCTTCCGATAGCCTTCACAGGTTCAGCTGTTCACGATGACGTGACAGATTTCACTTGCACCCCCAACGGGATTCGAACCCGTGCCGCCACCTTGAAAGGGTGGTGCCCTTTATAACTTAAAGGAGGAAAAGTGCTGATCAAGTGGTACTCATGGTGAACAGTGCTTGGCATTCCTTTGTCGCGGGCACTCCGCGGGCACTAAGGACGCGAATCCCTCAGTTCAATGAGTCAACCGAAATAACGGTAACCCGTGTCGCGGTCACGATGGCAATCGCCGCCAGGATCTGACGACGATATCTCGCGGCCCAGGCCGCCGGCAGCAGGACCTAGATCAACGCAACGTCAAACCCGATCCAAAGCAACCCCAATGGCTTGCGTCGTGCTTCGGTGAGAGAGTGAGTCCCAGGACGATTATTCAGAGAATGAGGGTGAAGGCTCCGGTCAAGAAGAAGGTTGACGTCAGTTTACCGTTGATCAGAATCTCCCCGGGGCTAACGCGTTGAAGAACGTGATCCTCGGTGTGGCCGACGTCGCCACCGCCGTGGGCTTTCTACTCTTGGGTCCGGTCACCGCATGGCGGCGCAAGCGCTGGCGGCCGTTCTCGCAGTGGCTGCTTCCTCGGACCCGCCGTCACGCGGTGGGCCCCGAGTGGAGTGTTGCGCGTAGTGGTTGGGCTCATGGGCCTGGGTCTCGCCGCGACGTCACCGCGCCACGTCAGTGTCCTAGCCACGAGATAGCCGATGTTTAAGTGCGGGCCTGCGAGGGTGGCGACGATGAGTGAAGTCTCACGGAGGGCTCATCAAGGTCTCATGTTGGGGACGTAGGTTGACTCCGTAGCTCAAACCAAGGAGGAAACGATGCGTAATAAGATCAAATGGGTCGTGGCCGGCAGCAGTGTGATCGCAGTGGCCGCAATGATGTCCATCGGCGCCGGGGCTGTTTCAGGGCAGACCCCGGTGGCGTCTATCCGTGTGGCCACAGACCACGCACTTGGTGGGGTCTCCGGGGCAGATCAAGCGGCCGTCTCGTACGTCGACACAAACTATCCCGGGTCGGGAGTCGCGAACCTACTTACGACATCGGCGGACACCGAGGCCGGCGTGCCCGTGTACGACGTCAGGATCGTTGCGCCCAACGGCTCTACGTACGTCGTGCACGTTCAGCAGAGCAATGACGCGGTCCTGTCGGCCAACCTGGCGGAAAATCAGGTGACGACTCCGCCCGTGACGACCCCGCCCGTGGCAACCCCGCCCGTGATTGTCCCGCCCGTGAATATTCCAACGGTGATTACGCCGTCGGAGCCCGTCGAGACGGAGGTGGAGTCGGGAGGATCAGTGGTCGACCAGAACACCGGGGCGAGTTCGGGTGACACTCAAGGGAGTTCCACGACGTCGGGCGACTCTTCGGCTATTCCAGGCGGGTCCTCTAACGTCAACACGTCGGTGGGCACGCAAGGCAGTCCTTCGAGTTCAGATGGTTCGGGAAACGGCCAAGGAGTGAGCACGTCCGGCACCAGTGGATCCCCTGACTCTGGAATCGGGTCTACGACGAACAGCGACGGCTGAGCACGCAGAGATGAATCGATCGGCCAGGGTCGGGCGTTGCGCTCGGCCCTGGCCGACGTCGCTTATACGTCTCGGAGTTCCCATCTCATCGCTAACGACGCCACTAAATAGTCTCAGTTGCGACGTGTCGTATCAGGCGCTTCTGCGCTGAACGGTCGAATTGGCATGATGCGCCGGTGGATGCTCGTCTACGGGCGAGCCGGAAACGCCGTCGTAGAGGTGGCGCCTACTCACGCCGCCGCTCGTCGCGCAACAGTTCAGTCGACGCCATTGAATCCTCGGCGCGGTCGCCGTCATGACGAATGTCGACCCACCTACTCATTTCCGTCCAGGGCGACGTGCGTACGGGCCGGTTGAAGAGTGAGGTGGCGGGGGAGTCTGTTGTTGCGCACCAGGACGCGACGCGGGGCTCTCCCGCGACTGTCTGTTGAGGGTACTGGAGGTCTAAGGTGTACCTTCTCTCGCCACACCGCCACGAACGGTTCTCGCGTGGCGAGCTCGCTTTACGTAGGCGTAAGGCGATAGCCGGCGCCTCGAATGGTTTGGATCAGAGGTGGCAGCCCGGGTAGGTTGACCTTTCGGCGCAGGTACCCCACGTAGACGTCGACCACGTTAGAGCCGGGTTCGAAGCTGTAGTTCCATACGTTGCTCAAAATTTGGGATCGCGAGAGAACCTGATTCGGGTGACGCATAAAGAGCTCGAGCATCACCCACTCTCGTGGCGCGAGCTCAATCTGGCGCCCTCCGCGCTGGGCCAGTTTGGTGAGTAGGTCTAACGTAAGGTCACCGACGACGAGTTCATTCGAGCTCGCCTGACCGATGCTTCGCCGTACCGCGCGAATACGCGCTAAGAGCTCATCGAAGGCGAAGGGTTTGGTGATGTAGTCGTTGGCTCCGGCGTCTAGTCCGGCCACTTTGTCGTTGAGTCCGTCTTGGGCGGTGAGGACGATGACCGGCGTGGTGACTCCCGCGGCCCGCAGTGAGCGAAGCACGTCCTTGCCGTTCTCGTCGGGTAGGCCCAGGTCCAGCAGTATGAGGTCCAAGTCCGTACCCAACGTCGTGACCCACCGGCGCGCATCTTTGGCGTTGGTGGCGACGGTGACGGAGTGGCCCTCCGCGCTTAATCCTCGATGTAGAAATGAGGCGATGTTGGGGTCGTCTTCGACGGTGAGGATGTTCATCCTCCTAGGGGCCCTCAAAATCGGTGGGGTACTTCGCGCTGGGCGGAGGAAGGGGTATGGCGATCGTGACGCGACAACCCCCGAGGGGCGAGTCGTCGATGCTCACGCTCCCGCCGTGACTGCGCGCTACTGCCCCGACGATAGCTAATCCGAGTCCCGTGCCTCCCGAGGTGAACGATGAAGACGACGTGAATCGCTGGAGTACTGACGCACGTTTGGCGACCGCAATCCCGGGGCCGGAGTCGTCGACCAGAATTTCGAGCGTGGGAATCTTGGTGGCGCCCGCGAGGCGAGCCGACAGTCGAATCGAGTCGTCGGCGTGAGTGGCGTGAACGGCATTTTCAACGAGATTGAGGATCGCGCTGCGCAGCTTGTCGAGGTCGCCGTAGACGATTACGTCAGGGATTGGTCCCACCGCCCAGCGCCGCGGCGCCAACATCTCGCAGGCGCTGGAGAGATCTAGCAAGAGTGCTCGCACGTCGATCGGGTGAATGTCGGTAAAGTCCGACTCGAGAGATCGGCCGAGCAGCAGCAGGCGCTCGACGAGTCGGTTCATGCGGTCGAGTTCTTCAATGACCGTGACGACGGTCTCTCGAGTCTGAGCCGGATTGTCGAGCGGACCCCTACTCATGACGTCGAGATGCCCCCGGACCACGGTGATTGGCGATCGGAGTTGGTGGGACACGTCCGACATCATCCGTCGCTGCAGCGACACCGCGGAGTCAATCTTGTCAATCATCGCGTTAAACGTCGCGGCCATAGCCCCGACCTCGTCGCCGCCGTGCTCGTCGCCCAGACGTACGCCGAGCTCTCCGCGCAGGCCAATGTCCGCGGCCGTTCGAGTGAGGCGACGTACCGAACCTAGAAGTCGAGAGAGTAAGAGATAGACACTCACGAAAGCGGCGAGTAGCAAGATGATGCCTTCGGCGATGGCCAACCCGAACATGTGGGCCCGCGTGGATTGCAGGTCGGCCAAACTGCCGGTGGTGAGGAACGTACCCACCGCGTGGCCGCTCTCAACGATGGGGACCGCCAAGACGATTTCGGAGATTCCATTGATGGTGGTGGACGAGAACGTTGCCGAGGCGGGCGGTCGCTTCAATGCGGCAGCGATCGCGGGAGACTGCGAAAGCTTCGCTGAACCCTGCGTCCCGAGGACCAGGTGCGCGCCCGGCAGCGCGACGACGATGAAGTTGACGGCACTCGGACCCTGGTTGGCGAGGAAGGTCCGGGTAAACACTGTGAGTGACTGGGTACTCGGTCGATTCCCGGCGGCCCGAGTAAAAGAGCTCACGTTCGCAGAGAGATTACTCATAATCGTCGTCCGGTAACGATTCGAAAACTCCTGAGTGAATTGAAACACCACGATTCCCAGCACCGACGCGATGACCAGCGCGTGAAAGGCTGCGAGGCGCCCGACCGTACCAACGCGCGGTACTCGTTTTCGAAGACCCCCTCTGGTCGCGGCGTCCGGAACGCGCGGAGATTCGCCCAAAGTAGTGGAGTCCACGGTCACGGTCGAGGACGCCGTGAGTCGGTACGAGCCCGCATCGGTGTGCTCGAGATTCGTCGAGGAGAGCGACGACGCGCCTCGCTCAGCGCGGCGACCGGGGGTGAAGTATCGCAACGCACTCATGATGGCCGCGACCACGTCTCTACCCGTCGGAGAGCGTCGTGGTCGTCGTCGTAGATGTGTCGCTGGAGTTTGAATCTGTCGACGAAGAGTCACTGGGGGGTAGCGTGATGACTTCGACGTTTTGACGGACTGGTACGAAGTGCGTCGCGTTCGACCCCGACGTCACTGCGGAGCCGCCGTCGCTCGAGGAACTAGTTGCTGCGGCGGTGCTCGGTTGTGACGAGGACGTGGAGGGTTTCGACACGGAGCCGGTCGCCGGCAAGTTTGTGGCCGCGCGAGATAAACGAGGTGTCGTTCGGGGGAGACTGCGCCCCGAAGAGATTGATGAGGTATGAAGGTTACTAATGAGGGCCGCCCTCGCGGTAAGGGACGCGGGGTGAAAGCCGAGGCCGACTGACGTTCCCCAGGTCGCCAAAACCGTGAAGACTAGGACACCTAAGTACAGTTTGAAAAGCCGGAAACTCGGGTTGATCTGAGGAGATCTGGTCTTCACTGATCTAACCCCCAATGCCGTCGAGTGCTCTCAAATACTCTCGCGCTGTCACGAATGAGTTCGCGCAACACTCCATCTTGGCACTTGGCGCCCTCGTCACACGAAGTGGGCCCATACACGGGGTCTGGACCCTCAGGGGCGACGCGGCCGAACACGACGCTGTGGGGCCCGGTGGCGATTTAGGGTGAGGAGTCGCGAGCGTCACGAGTCTCAACGACAACGTTGCCGTTTCTGGTCGCGCGGTGCGGCGAGGTGGAGGATCGTGTTCGATCGAGTGCTCTCAAATACCCTCGCGTTCTCACCCTCGCGTTGCGGGCACTCTGCAGTCAGCCCCTTTCAATACACCATACTTGTGGTCAATCCGATCAATTGGAGAGTCTTGTCGTCTGCTTTCTCATTAGTCACCTTGACGATCCAGGTGGGAGGAAAGCCGAGTGAATCGCACAGGGTTTTGTGGGACTGACCCCGAATTGCTTGACTCCTTGTCAAGCGAATCGACAGCGGCACCAACGAGTCGTGACCGTGGGGCCATCGAGTATGGACGCTTTCACGGATGGTGGCGAACCGCACAAAGAAAAGCGTTCGCGACGCCAATCACTTTTCTGTGGGATCTTGTGCCTCTGTCGTTGTCGAGCGTGAGTCCGCTTTTCTCGGTGGCCGTCACTGGGGCGTTATGGCCGCTCGAGCCGGGTGGTGGACGCTTCCCACCATCGCCATTTTGGCCTTCTGTTCATCTTTTCAAGCTTCGTGTTTCGCCTCCTCAATTATCACTTTCCGAACGCGGGTGCTCCTTACCACTGGTCCGCCCACGTGATCGGTAACAGCTTCTCGCGCTACCAGGCCTGGATTGTGATTTTGCTCCGCTTCTTCTCGATTCCTCGTAGTGCGACCCCCGCGGACGCCTATGCGCTGGCGCTCGTCGCACTCGTAATCATGGTCGCAAACACAATTTATTAACAAGTCGCGGCGTATAGGTGGTATTCGCCAATCTCTTGAGGGAGACTGGTTAATCAACCTCGTGTTGCTGTTTTCGCACGCGGGCGTTGTCATTTTCGACTCGTGTTTCCACGCTTCGTCATACTGTAAGGAGAACCAAGTGCGCCAACCAACACTCACGCGGCTCGGCAGGTCCGCTGTGGCGGCCGCGCTATCCCTAGGGATTATTGCAATCGCCTCAGGAGCCTCCGGCACCGAGGTGCATCTTCACTCACACGCGAGACCTAGGGCTCAGTCTCCCTCAATCATGATCCGAGGGACTGTCGTCGCCGAAAATAGTTCCCGGCACACTCTGGTGGTGTCGTTGCGCTCGGGAGAGCTTCGCACCCTTCGATTTTCGACGACCCGCCGCGTGAAAGTAGGGTCGCAGATCTCATCACGTACTAAGAAGTTGGCCGACGGGACTTTTGGGGCATCAACCCTGACTATCAACGCAAGTGCGCGTTCGGCGCGTCTGCACGCCACCGTCATTAGCAATCACGCCAACCGACTAGAACTCTCTGGCGGCGGCAGCGTATTCGCCGTGTCGGGTTCACGTATTTCACCAAAGACTTCAGGTACATCGTCGCCCCAGTCCGGCGACATTGTTGATGTTTCCGTCGATATACAGCACGGATCCCTTGACGAGACGTCAGTCCAAGTAGTAGGTACGTCCAGCATGATTGGTCTCGACGGGGTGTTAGCGAGCCTCTCGCCAACGTCGTTGACTATTAACGGGGACGCCGGCGCGACGACGACCGTGGTGATCCCCACGAGCATTACTCTGCCATCGACGATTGCCGTTGGTGACCGGGTAGAGCTTTTGGTGGCCTACGCGAATCAAGTGTTCACGCTGGTGACCATCACCGATGACCAGGCCGCCGCGAACGACTCGTCGACCGGCGTCACGCAGTCCGGCGGAGACCAGAGTGCGAACATCGAGATTGAAGGCCTTATTGCCGCCGCGGACGCCACGAGCCTCACCATCCAACCCGGTGACAGCGCCGCGCCCGTCACCGTGGCCGTACCGTCCACGTTGACGCTCGCGCCGCTCAGTGTTGGTGACCAAGTCCACGCGGTCGCGATAATGGTGGGCGGTGTGTTGACGTTAGTTAGTTTGAAGATCCAAACACCCGAAGGTGACCAGGGCCAGTCGATGACGACCGAAGCTGAGGGCCAGGTCGTGTCCGTATCGCCCACGGCACTTGTCATCCAGCCAAGTGATGAAGCAACCCCGATCAGTTTCGCGGTGCCCGCGACGATAGACGTCTCGACAATCGTGGTCGGCGATAAGGTCCACGCCAGAGGAACGCTGGTCGGTGGCGCGCTCACCTTAACGAGCTTCAGCGTGCAAGGATCCGATGGCTCTCAAATCGGTGATAACACAACCGAAGTCGATGGCGTGGTCACCGCCGTGTCGCCAACGAATCTCACGGTCACGCCCGAAGATCAGGCCGCCGCCTTATCCATCACGGTGCCAACGACGCTCGACGTCTCTTCAATCACGGTCGGCGACCAAATCAAGGCGACGGCGACCATCATGAACGGCACCTTAACGTTGGTAAGTTTTGAAACCCAGTCACCCGATCAAGGACAGGGCGCCGGTACCTTTACGGCTTCGGGGGTCGTGACCGCCGTCTCGACAACCAGTCTGTCTATCCAGGCCGGCGACCAATCGAACCAGGTCACCTTGGTAGTGCCACCAACCGTTAACGTCTCGTCAATCTCCGTGGGCAGCCCGGTGGAGGTTTCAGCGCAAGCGGTGGCAGGCGTTCTCACTCTGGCGAGTGTGAGCGTGTTGAACTCCGACTAAATTCTCTTGTAGTGGGGACCGACGCCAAGATAGACAATCTTGCCTGATCACGGCGAGCCCGAGACGGGCTCTACGTTGCTGCCGAAGGTTTAGCTGACACCTTGCAGGTGAGGACGTTCCGTCGGAGAGTTGTCATCCCCAGAAGACGCCGTGGCTGGCGAGTTCAACCTCATTGAGAAGATTACTAATCGGATCCGGCTCGGCGTGATCGAAGATATGCCACCGTGCGTCGCGATCGGCCCGATAGGGCGTCCATTGATTTTTCGTACTGTCATATCGCAACTGCGCGACGTTGTGTCGAGTCCAATCCTCTCTTAAATCAGCCCGCCACGGCGGACGACATTCGGCGATGGTGATCGTTGCACCTCGGACGATGACTTCCAAGCGGACACGGTCTTGGTACTCGGTGGGGATCCGTTCAGCGCAGTACTTTCGAACAAAAGTGAGATCGAGGTCGGAGATCATCGCCGCGCCAAAATGTTAGGGCCGAGCTTCGGAAGAAGGGAATTTCCTTGTGCGCGGCCCCCATAACCGGTCCACTTCGTTTGCAAGAGGCCTACCACTAATTGACGCTGAAGTGCGTCGATCTTGATTCGCGTCATTGCAAAAATTCGAGGCTATTCAGTATTTTCTTCAGATCGACGCAACCGTTGGGATCCACGAGCGTGAACGTTCAATTTCTCTCGGTGCGCCTCTCGGTGGGCCGCCCGGGTCTCGATCCCGGCACCTTGGGATTAAAAGGCCAATGCGGACCATCATTCTTCATTCATTAGATTCAGAGAACCCCATATTCATAGGGATTTGCGTTCAGTGTGTTCAGTGCGTTCCGTGGCTATAGAGAAATGTTAGGGATGAAATTAGGGATTTTTTCACCCGATTCTGGCGTCCGCGATTCAACAACGGCCAGAGCGTGACCAGGGGATTATTTATCCGCCGCAGTAAGAAATCGCCTCGCGTAACATTACGCTCGATGAGCTTCGAGCGATGCGTTCCAGATCTCGTGATGTTGGCGCGCGAATACGGCTGGGATCAACGCGGACTCCCTCTGGACGTCGAATGGTTCGCTTGCGATGCGTCAACTGGGAACACAGGCTATCCGTGCATTCCAAGACCCGGAAGCTTCTGGACAATTTCGATGCTGCCCGTGACAACCCTCTGTGCCCTCTGTGTCAACCTCTAGCGAGACAGTTGGCAGTAGCCAATCAATGAACTAGAGGGCGAGACCTACGAGAGGCAGACTGTGTCCAGTGAACGAAGAGACCCATGCCGGGAACGCAGGGCACGAGCCTAGGAGGGACCTCGAACTGGAGCACTCCAAGCTGAGAGGGGACATCGACGTTGTGCGAAGTTACGGCGAAGCGCACTCCGACGCCTGGGTTGACATGTGGATCGAGAACGAGCCGTCAGTGCGAATTGTGGCGTTGTTTGCCGGCAACGACGTCGACGAACACGAAGCGACGCTGCGTAGCCTGGTGACACATCCGGGCCAACTGGAAGTCCACCGGTCGGACCGATATTCCCGTGCCTATCTAGATTCGATCGCGGCCGAGGTGCGCCGGATGGCGACCACCACAGATCGGGGTTCCTTTCGAAGTTGGGGGATTGGCGGTGGCAAGCTCAACGTCGTTGTCCGTGCCAGCCGACGGGACCTGGCACAAAGCCTCCTTGATTCTTACGGTGACGCCGTCAAGCTTCGGGTGGGGTTCCTGGGTTATCCCGACCCGACGATGATTGACCCCCAAGTGCCGCAGCGCCGCCTTCCAGCGCCAGAGCGGCCGCCTCTCCTGCCGGCCGAGGAGGTCCAGGTCTCGGTAGACGAAGGACTGGAGGTGCGGTCGGGCGAGTATCTCGGGAACATCCTTCACGTGCACAACGTCGGGAACCGGGAGATCGTGGTCTTGACCAACGGCGCGGTGACGGCCGCCACCGTCGATCCTCGAACTGGGTCAGTCGTCGGAGGGTACGAATTTGCTCAGCACATGCCAGGAATTGAGTTTCGGGTTCCGCCGGGTGGCGTCGTCGACATTCCGTTGCTCGTGGGAACTGCGTCTACCAATCCGCTCCTTGGTTACTGCGTGCCACCCGGTCGGTGGGCGATCGAGGTGTCGCTCAACCTCGAGGACCGGGGCATCTTCCGGACTCCACTGTTGCCTATCGAGGTCGTCACCTGAGTTTCACCGATCTGCGGTCGAACCAATTGGGCCCGACCAAAGCGTCAACGCGCTGCGCCATTCTTGCTTTCTGCCAAAGACAAACTGAGGACAAAGATGTCTTTGTCTTGGGCCCAGCATTTCGCGCTCCACCAGACGGCTGAGGGTCCAGGAGCCTTATATAGGAATTCCGCTATTAATGGATATATTGGGGTAGATTCGGAAAGTGAATCCGGTGGAAAACCCCTATAGCCCGGGAGCCGGTTCTCGACCACCAGCCCTGGTTGGCAGGGATCGCGAGATTGATGCGATGGACGTCGCTCTTCAGCGATTGCTGCTTGGGCGAGACGGTCGCAGCCAGATGCTGACGGGTCTACGCGGCGTGGGCAAGACGGTTCTCCTTGTCGAATTCGAAACCCTGGCCGAGAGTCGAGAGTATTTTCACGAACACATCGAGGTGTCCGAAGACGGCGTTCTCGCTCCGGAGTTGGTGGGCGCGTTCCGGCGCGTGCTGCTCGCCATGGACGCAAAGCGCCGCATCGGTGAGCGAGTTCGTCGAGCACTCGGCATACTCAAAGCATTCAGCTTGAAACTTCCCGACGGCCTTGAAATCAGCATCGACGTCGATGCCGTCGCGGGTCCCGCCGATTCGGGGAATCTCTCGAGTGACCTGGCGGCACTTTTCGTCGAAGTGGGCGAGGTCGCTCGAGCGTATGACACGGGCGTACTGATCACCATTGACGAACTCCACTACGTGGATTACGCGACGCTGACCGCGTTGATCACCGGACTTCACCGCGCATCACAACTCAATCTTCCAATCACCGTCGCGGGGGCCGGGCTTCCTTCACTGGCTGCGCTCACCGGGGACGTGAAGACGTACGCCGAGCGCCTCTTCGAGTTTTCGACCATTGGTTCCTTGAGCGACGAGTTGGCGAGTTCTGCCCTGACGATCCCGGCGCTCGACGAGGGCGTCACGTGGGAAGAGGGCGCCCTCGCTCGAACGCGAGAAGCGAGTAGAGGTTTCCCCTATTTCATCCAGGAGTTTGGAAAAGCGGCATGGAACCTTGCTGATGGACCCGACCGCATCACATTCGACGACGTCGAAAGGAGCATGCCGCTCGCCATCGCTCAACTTGACGACGGATTCTTTCGCGTTCGTATCGGCAAGACCAATGACTCCGAGCGCGCATACTTGCGAGCAATGGCCGAATTGGGTCGAGGCCCGGTGAACTCTGCGGACGTCGCCAAAATCCTTGGAAAAACCACGAATGCGTTAGGTCCGACGCGCGACGCTTTGATCCGGCGGGCCATGTGTTTCTCGCCCAGAAGGGGCCTCATAGAATTCACGGTTCCATTGTTCGATGAATACATGATTCGCCTCATGCCGCAGATTTGAGTCTTTCGCGCGAGGCAAGGCTGATGGGTGGGTTTGAAGCCATGTGTGCTGAATGCGTCTGTATATGCCCAAATAGGAGAAATCTAGTATTGGGGCGACGCGAGTTCACCTGTCATGGCACCAATCGATCCGGGTTCGAAGGAATTCCCAAAATGCGAGGCCTGAAATGAGGCCTATCGCACTGCTCCAGGCTCATCGCGACCGTTGTGAGACCATGACTCACAATCTTGAAGAAGGTCGAAGAATTCCAATTTCCTTCACATGAACGGCGACCGTTGGGGTCTACGAGCGTGAACGTTCACATCTTCTCAGTGGGCCGCCTGGGTCTCGATCCCAGCGCCTGAGGATTAAAAGTCCCCTGCTCTTCCCGATGAGCTAGCGGCCCGGTGCATGGCTTTCTTCATGTCAAAACTGATAGCCACCGATTGGTTACTTTAGTCCAAGGCGAATCTCGTCACGGCTGGTTATGAATACTTGACGAGTCGGGGTTTCCACCTCGATATCACTCAAATTCTGGGCCAAGAATGTCGTCGACAAACAGTGTCCATCGAGGCTCTGCGCCGAACTCTCGATTCCCGAGGTGAAGATGAATGAAAGCCGTCGCGAGAGCTTTCTTGCTGGCGTCGGAGGGAGAACTATCCGCCTCGCGCAGTAGACATGTGGCTTTGACGACGTGCATTAGATCGGTGAGCAGCCGGCGGAAGTTCGCGTCGGATTGGCTTGAGTCATTGAGGCTCTCAAGCAGACCGGGTTGCAGTGAGCTCCGGGAGTGACGGACCTGCTCGACTTGGGAAGAGAATGAAGTCGATACCACTGAGAGTTCCTTCTCTATCCACTCATTCACAGTGTCCAGAAGTTTGAGACGAAGACAGTCCCGACGCACCTGGGCGCAGAGGACGTTGTGCGTTCCTTCCCAACTCTCAAAGACCACGGCGTCACGATAGAGACGAGGGAGAGAGGAGAAATCTTCAATCGTGCCGTTGCCCCCTAACACCTCGATGCCTCGGTGCACCACATCGGACGCCGCGATTGACGTGTCGTACTTATTCGCGTTCACGAGAAATCGATGAACGCTCGCGTCGCTCGCTGATGCTGTGCCGTCGTCGATTCTGCCGACGAGTTCGGTGAGCGCGAAAGTTGACGCGAGAGCGGCCGACATCTCGATTTCCATGCGTGCCAGTTGTTCTCGCACGGCACGAAACGAAGCAATCGGCACGCCGAATGCGGTGCGGTGGAGCGCGAAAGAAGATGCTTCTAAGTACGCGCGACTCATGATTCCCGTGGAGCCAACGGCGTTCAGCCACCTGGAGGTATTGAGTAGCTCGTCGACTGCAACGTGAAAGCCCTCGTCCAACGCTCCAATGGGCCACGCCAACGCGTCGTCAAAGTCAATNNCCAGATACGTCAGGGTCTGACGTCGCCCTGGCGACGTTTGCGCCAACGTCGGATCCTCCTTGCACCTCAGTCAAGAACTGTGAACCCCGCAGCGCCGTCGACGCGTCGGAGTCGGTGAGGCCTTTCAAGTAACGCTCTTTGATCATTGATGACGCTCGGTGTTCGATCGCTCGGCGTAGGCCAATGGTGCAGACGATGGGACAGGCCTGTCCGCCTTCACCGACGTGCGAGAGCAAGAAGAAGAGCCCGGCAACTTCGAAGGCTCCTTCGAAAGTAAGTTCGGTGGCGAGCATGCCCGATGCCCACGCCGCCCGCGCGGCTTCTTCGTGAGCGGGGTGAAACTCGACCTGCTCGACGTGGCGCCCTACTTCGTCGAACGAGCGTAGTTTGGGAAACTCACGGTTGCGTTCCTGGGTCTGGACCGCAGGTTCGATGACCTGGGCGACGTCGCNNACCAAAGTTCGTGAGTTTCTCCACCAGAAGCGCCGGGAGTCGCCTGCCCATGCGTAGCTCCAGCGTTGATATGAGTTGGGGTACGGCGGTGAAGTAGTTGGTGGGTTGGGACTCTTTCCAACGGATGAGGTCATCGCGTCCAGGTTGTTCCACGGTCTTCTCCGATCTCATGATCCATCCAATGGCAGAGTAACCACTTAAAGAGCGGCGAAATTAGTCCCGAGGAGCCGGCAGCCGAGATTCCGCGATGATGAGGGTCAAGTAAGTTTGACTTCGTGCCCGACTTCAGTAACGAAAGCGTCGCCGCGATCGAAGCCACGTTGAATGATGTGGATCGTGCTCTCGAGCGGCTCCGACTTGGCTCGTATCGAACCTGCCAAGTGTGCCAGACGCCAATTGACGAAGCCGATCTCGTTACGAACCCACTACTCGCCAACTGTCGAGCCCACCCCCAACTCGCTTGATCCGCCAGAAATGGAGAATCCGGCGGCTCAAGCCGCCGGATTCTCCATTTAGACGGTGAGTTACTTTTTCGTGGCCCAGAAGATTTCGGCGATGTCGTCAATCTGTGCGAGGAGATTGTCAGCGATTTTGACGTCGTTGCTCCTCTTCGCGTCACCGGCGGTCTTGGTGGCCATCCAAAAAAGGTCATGCAGGTTCGGGAACTCCTTCAGGTGGTCAACCTTGAAGTAGTCGGTCCAGAGCACCCAGAGGTGGTGCTTCACAAGGTCGCAGCGCTCTTCCTTGATGAAGGTGGCGCGGACTTTGAAGTCGGCGTCGCTCGACGCGTTGTACTTCTCCATGCAGGCCTTCACGGACTGGGCTTCGAGTTTCGCTTGGGCCGGGTCGTACACACCACAGGGCAGGTCGCAGTGAGCCGAGACGACGAGGGGCGTCGTTGACGCGTCAAGCAGGGCGTTGAGGCGGGTAAGCAGTGTCATAACGGTGCCTTTCGATAGTCGCGCTCAGCAGAAATTGAACGCACGGTCAACCTGCAGGATAGTCACACTGCTCGGGTATCGTTTCGCCGTGAGCCGGATCCTCGAGTTCTTCGTGCGTCGCGTGACCATTGAGGGGTTCTCCATGGCTCCGACGTACTTGCCGGGTGAGCGATTGACGGCATTTCGTCGTTGGCGGCGAATCCACGTAGGTGACGTCGTCGTGGTGCGTGATCCACGGAATCCCTCGCGATGGCTCTTAAAGCGTTGTGTCGAAAGGGTTGGGTCGCTTTTGGATCTCCGGGGAGACAACGCACAGGCGTCCACCGATTCACGCGATTTTGGCCTGGTCCCAACTCGCGACGTGATCTACATCGTTATGGCATCTCGCTAGCAATCCGCACTGTATTAATACGTCATCGTGACGCGTCGCGCTGGGCCGTCGACGGTCATCTGACCACCATAGGGAAGGACGTACTGGGGGTCCGTGTGGCCAAAGTCCGGGCTAATCACGACGAGAGCCCCGGAATTGTAAATCTCGACCGCTTGAAGGACGGCGTCTCGTTGGTCGTTTCGAAATGCTTCTCGTGTCGCGGCGTCGTTCTTTTGCCCGAGATGCCAGGCTTTTGGTTTTGCAACGACGATGGCTGGGAACTGCTGGAGAAGTCCTCGTTCGCCGAAGTTGCGCAGCATCCGGAAAACCTCTTCACTAGAGGGCATCTCTTCGGATGTCTCCAAAAGAAGTACACAGCCTTCGTACGCCTCGACGGGGAGAATCCACCGGTTCGCGGCCAAGTTCCAATGGAGAATCTCTAGATTGCCACCCCACGTCGGTCCCGCGACCACATGATCGGCGTTGTGCCAGTGCCAGCCGCTCTCCTTTGTCGTCGGCACAGGGGAGACCAACGTCGAAATGTCCGACCACTCAGGCGTTAAGTCCGTGAACGCTTCGACTGGCTTCAGTTCCACGGTGTCGTTGGTAAAGAGTGCCGAGCGAAGCGATTCCATGGAGACCGGATGCACACCGCCAGCTCGTGCCAGGTGAATCATCGTCGAACTTCCGTGGCAACTTACAACGCCGAGGTTCCAGAGATAGTTCAGCATGTTCGTGTTGTCACTGAAGCCGAAAAAGCGTTTGGGATGCGTGGAGAACACGGCTGAGTCCAAGTGTGGCAACACCGTGAGTTGGTCATCGCCCCCAATCGAAACCATGACCGCCGCGATTGATTCGTCACTGAAAGCATCCATGAGGTCGCGTGCTCGATCGTTGGCCGAGGCATCAAGTTGACGCGTGGTTGGAAATTCGACCGATACAAGCTGAAATTCGTCGCGCAGCACTTGAAGTCCGATGTCGTGCACGTCGGGGTAGACGGCTGGCCCGGCCCACGAAGGTGACAGCATGGCGACGCGATCACCGGGTTCGACTGGGGGCGGCGAGACGAGCACGGGCCTTTTAGATGGAAGTGGCGTTGACGTCATGACTCAAAGTGTTTCAGATTGCACGGCGAGCCCCTGGGTAAGAAAGGGAGATATTCCGAATGGACTAGGTCCCAAGAAGTCCTTTAGTCGCTGAACGCCGATGATCGAGAAGAACAACCACGATCCGCACTAGTACGGCTCCCACCGAAGTCCGTCATTATTTCGACAGACGATCCTCTTGCCGTCACCGGCAATCCCTCTGACTCCTCGGTCAGTGTGGCGACAGAATTCTCCGGGTTCGTAACAGTGCCCGCCGTTCGTCAGTGGGTGGCAAGCGCGAGGCGACGCCCCACTCGGCAATGAATTGAGGCCAACGCCGAGCACCGAGAGCAGCGATATGACCGCTGAAGCGGCCAAGACGCGGGTGGTGTTTGATGGGCCAGTGATCACTTCGGGAATGTAGCACCGTCCTGAGCGTCTGGCTTGACTCGGAAGATGCGTCGTTAATTCACTTGTTTGCTTGAGTATCGGTGATTCGAGGCAGGATCCTTAAGAAACACTCACCGGTAGGATTCGGGCCATGGCTCGTCTCGCCGTACTCTCGTATCACACGTCGCCCCTGGCCCAGCCGGGTACCGGTGACGGCGGGGGAATGAACGTCTACGTCCGAGAACTCTCGAGCGCCCTGGCGCGCCTCGGCCACGAGGTCGACGTCTACACCCGGCGCGACAACACCCAAGTACGCGACATGGAGTTCGTGGAACCGGGATTTCGCGTCCACCATGTGACCGCCGGACCGGCCACACCGCTCGATCGCGATGAACTCACCGAGTACGTCGGGGAGTTCACCGACACGGTGAAGACCCTCTTTCGCTGTTCGGGCACGCCGGACGCGATCCACGCCAACTACTGGCTGAGTGGACTCACGGGACACCGGCTGAAGCACGAGTTGAATATCCCGCTGATCATGACCTTTCACACGTTGGAGAGGGTGAAGGCCGACACCTTTGAGGGGGAATCGGACGATCGTGCCTTTCAAGAAGCGGCGATTGTCGCCTGCGCGGACGCCGTGCTGGCGAGTTGCGACGTTGAAGCCGCGCAGTTCGTCCGTCTCTACAACGCCGAACCCTCTCGCGTGCACGTAGTGCCACTCGGGGTCGAACACGCTTTCTTCTCACCGGGCTATCGCCCCCAGGCTCGTCGAGCCCTCGGACTCGACCCTGATGCCACCATGTTGTTATTCGTGGGCCGTCTCCAAGAACTCAAGGGCGCGGATCTAGCGCTGGAGACGCTCATCGAACTGCGCCAACGCGGACGCCGCGCCATGCTCGCCATCGTGGGAGGACCTTCTGGCCCCGACGGAAAGTCGACGTTGGAGAATCTGCACCGACGTGTCGCAGAAGCGGGCGTCATCGACCAAGTGACGTTCGTCGCGCCGCAGGCCCATCAACTGCTGTCGTCGTGGATGCGCGCCGCCGACGTGACGCTGGTGCCGTCGCGCGCGGAGAGTTTCGGTCTTGTTGCTCTCGAGTCTTCGGCCTGTGGCACGTTGGTCGTCGCGAGCGACGTCGGCGGACTTTCCACCTTGATCGATGACGGCGTTACCGGCTACCTCGTGGGTGAGCGCGATGTTTCGCGCTGGGCTGACGTCGTTGAGCTGGCACTCGACGCCGACAGCGCCACGGCCCTCTCGAACGCCGCAGTGCTGGGGGCTCGCCTTTACACCTGGCGCCGAGCTGCTGAGTCACTGGCGGCGCTCATCGATCAGCTCGCCTCTGAGAGCCTCGTTCGCTGTTAAGTGACGCGCGCACCACTCAGTGACGCCGACGCGGCATCGCGTCTCGACGAAACCCTCAAACGATGGTCCGCGCTCTGGCACGCCAGTTCCTTCGTGGGCGAGATCGAACACCAAGCGATACCTGACGACAGGGGCCACTTTCACTGGCTGATTCGACTNNTACGCCGAAACCGAACTCATGCCCGCGCCGGAGGAGAATCGCGAAGAGCTCTATCGGTATTTGATGGTGAAGAACCACGAACTACGCGAACTCCATCTCGCCATCGGTCCGGAAGCGGGTATCTATCTCGTCACTCAGATTCCAATTCAAGAGCTCACGGTCGAACGACTCGACGAACTCGTCGGCGCGACCGTCACGTACGTTGACGAGATCTTCCCGACGGCCATGACCATGGGACTGGGCTCGGTCTATCGCCGGAGGAAGAGCCGCTAAGAGTCACCTTGTAGCGTTACGGCGTGGCATTCAAACTCATCATTGTCGGCGGCGGTCGGATGGGATCGGCCCTCGCCGAAGGACTACTCAGCGCGAAGTGGTGCGCGACGAGTGAGCTCGCGATCGTGGAAAGCGCGCTCGAACAACGTGGCGCACTTGAAACGCGCTTTCCCGGCGTCGCGGTCTTGGCGTCGATGGAGCTCGCCGACGTGGACGCTTCGACGGGCGTCGTTCTCTGCGTGAAGCCGGACTACGCCGAGAGTGCGGCCCGCGTCGTCGGTGCTTCGGGCGTGACGCGATTGCTCTCTGTCGTAGCCGGCTTATCGACGGCGCGCCTGGAAGCGGTCTTTCCGTCACCCGTCGCCGTCATTCGCTCGATGCCCAATACGCCGGTGCTGGTTCGAAAGGGCGCCACGGCCATTGCTGGCGGCTCGAACGTCACGAGTGACGACCTCGACTGGGCCGAGTCGATCCTGAGTGCGGTGGGCATCGTCGTTCGCGTGACCGAACGCAACCTCGACGCCGTGACGGGACTCTCCGGTCCAATGCCGGCGTATCTCTACATGGTCGTCGAAGCGCTCATCGAGGCCGGCGTGCACCAGGGACTTTCTCGTGAGGTGTCGCGTCAACTCGTGGTGGCGTCGTTCGAAGGCTCGGCGGCGCTGCTCAGTGAGACGGGGGAGTCGCCCGAAGAACTGCGCTCCCAGGTCACCTCTCCGGGCGGAACGACCGCGGCTGGCCTTCGGGTCCTCGAATCCCGGGCCGTGCGCGCCGCGTTTCTCGACGCCGTCGCGGCTGCGGCCGAACGCAGTCGCCAGTTGGGTCGTTGAGGACCGCTCCAGTAGCGTGTTGACATGGCGACGCCGCGTCTTCGCTCGAAGAAGCTCTCCGAACCCACCATCGCTCGACTGCCCGTTTATCAGCGCATCGCCGAAGGCTGGTTTCAACGCGGGGTCAGCAAGATCGACTCGAAGCAGATCGGCGAACTCGCGGGCGTGACCGCGACCACGGTTCGCCGAGACTTGGCGGGACTTGGATCCTTCGGTACTCGAGGTGCGGGTTACGACACCAGTGTTTTGATCGAACGCATCGCCGAAGCCCTCGGACACGATCGCCTCTACGACGTGGTGGTTGTTGGTATTGGCAACCTCGGTCGTGCACTCGTGAACTCGTCCAACTTCTTGATCCGCGGAGCGCGTCTCGTCGCCCTCTACGACAACGATCCCGCCATGATCGGCCACGAAGTCGCGGGACTCGTCGTCCAATCACTCAGTGAGCCGATTCCCCCGGCGACCGTGGGCGTTATCTGCACGCCGGGCTTCGCGGCCCAAGAAGTCGCCGATCGCATGGTCGAAGCGAACATCCACGCGATTCTGAACTTCGCCCCCCAGGTCGTGACCGTGCCTCTCGGCACGGCCGTGCACTACGTGGACTTCTCCATCGAGTTGCAAATCCTGATGTACCACCTGAATAACGGGACTGGCCCCTTGGGTGGGGGATTACTGCACTCTTTGGGCATCGCCAGTACCAATCCGCTGCGCGCGTCGTAGCATGGACAGGACCCTGGAGGCGAAGTGGCACTGATATCGGTAGGGATTGATCACGAGCACGC
>PLNQ01000022.1 GCA_003141815.1 Acidimicrobiaceae bacterium
TCAACATCGCGTCAGTCGGCGGCCTCGGTCCCGAACCCAATCTCGGTTGGTACAACGTGACGAAATCGGCGGTCATTCACCTGACCAAGCAGCTGGCCTTCGAACTGGCCCCGGGCGTGCGGGTCAACGCCATCGCGCCCCGTCTCGTGCGCACCGAACTGGCTCGAGCGCTGTGACAGGAGCACGAGGCCGAGGTGGTGTCGCACATCCCGTTGCGCCGCCTCGGTGAGCCCGACGACATTGCGTCGGTTGCACTCATGTTGATCAGTGACGCCTCGTCGTGGCTCACCGGCCAAACCATCGTCGTCGACGGCGGTACGACGAATCAGCCGTCGGGTGGCGTGGGTTAGAACAGGTTGGGCAGGTCGTTTCTGCGGACCTTGCCGTTGGCGGTGCGCGGTATGGCCGCGACGTAGCGGATCTCCTTCGGCTTGGCCCAGGGCCCGATGCGGTCGCCGGCGGCCGCGATGATCGCGTCGTCAAGTGGGGACCCGTCACCCACGACCAGCGCGACGACTCTCTCGCCCCACTCGTCGTCCTCGACGGACGTGACCGCCACGTCACGGATGCCCTTCAGCGTGGCGAGAACTGCTTCAAGGTCCTCGGGCCAGAGCTTTTCCCCACCGGTATTGATGATCAAGCCCACCCGACCGCGTACGTGCACGCGACCGTCGATGACGTCGCCGGCGTCGCCCGTGGGGAACCAGTCGCGGAGTCCGTCCGGTCCGGTCACTCGCGGCCGAGGGCCGCGGCGGTAGGAGCGAAAGAGGGTGGGTGAACGAACGAGCAGCTCGTCGTCGACGCTCGCGACCTCCGCGCCGTCGAGCGCGACGCCGTCATAGACGATGCCCGATCCGGTCTCGGTCATGCCCCAGGTCGTGACGACGTTCTCGGCGCGAGGGGACGGAGGGCGTCCGCCGCCGAGCAGCACCGTCGCAAAACCACTCAGGTCGTGGCGCGCCAGCTGCGTGCGAACGACCGCCACGTGGGTCGCGCCTCGTTGAGGCGCGTGCTCGAGGTCGTCGGGGTCGCCCCACAGCAATGACGCGTCGCTCAGTACGGCGCGCAGCAGCACGGCGAGGCCGCCGATGTGATTGGCGGGCAGACACGGGTACCACACCGGTGTCGTGTCTCCGCGAAGCCTCGCCTCGGTCATCGACGCGCTGGCGCGAAGTGCGTCCCACGTCAGTTCGGCGGCCTTGGGCGTCCCACTCGAGCCCGAGGTCAACATCACGAGCCCGACCTCGGGGTCGACCTCGCGTCCCGTCGCCAACCCGGTGCGTCCGTCGTCGCCAAGCAGGACTGTCGCGCCGAGCAGTTCGAGCTCCTCGAGGCGCCGTCGCCTCGAGAGTCGTTGGTCGAGCACGCAGAACGCCGCTTCGTTCTCGACGCAACGTCGAATCACGATCTCGAGTTCCGGACCGAGTGTGAAGTCCAGTGCGTTGAGCGTTGCCACACAGCGAGACTAGAACGTGCGACTGAGTTGATTCCGAGTAGGAAGCGTTGATATCAATGGCGTCACTGAGATACGAGCGGCGGATTGCGGCGTCCGTGGACGCAGTGTGGGACGTGGTGCGACATCCCGAGTCAATACCGAACTGGTTCCCGGGCATCGTGTCGTGCACCGTCGAGGGCAACATTCGTACCATCACGACCGCCACGGGCCTCCAGATGCCCGAGGAGATCCTGACCAATGATCCGTCGGTTCGCCTACCGCATCATCGCACCGCTGTACCGGTTCCACCTCGGCGTGATCGACGTCATCGAGCTGGGACCCCTCGACTCGCTCTGTGTCTATTCGACCACGGCCGAACCTGATCCTCTGGCACTCATCATCGCGGGCGGGACGCTCGGTGCCCTCGACGTCATCCAACAGCTCGCCGAAGCCACAGTGGAGGAGTAGGGCATGGGACGCAAGATCCTTCATCACGACTGATCAACAGCGCTATGACACCGTGGGTGCCAACGGCGGGCTGCTGTCGCGAACGCCGGTGCTCGACCGGCTGGCTGCCGAGGGCATCCGCTACGAACGTTGCCAACCCACGTCGGTGGTGTGCATGCCGTCGCGCGCTTCGATGTTGACGGGCCAGTTCCCGTCAACGCACGGGGCGTGGATGAACGGCGTGCCGCTCGCGATCGACGCGCCGTCGGTCGCCGAGAGCCTGCACGACGCCGGCTACGCGACGGCCCTGATCGGCAAGGCCCACTTCGAACCGTTCATGGACCCCTTCGGTCGGTTCGTTGAGAATACCCTCGCCAACCTCGGCATCCCCACCGTTGACCAGCCCTGGTACGACGGCCGTCGAGGGGTGCACCGGGGCTTTGACTACCTCGAGCTCGCGACCCATGGTGTGATGGGGGCACTGCACTACGCCAAGTGGATCAACGAACAGCATCCCGAAACCGTGAGCGGTTTCTACTCCGTCGTCGACAAGGACCTCAACGTCAACGCAGCGGGCGGCGGCGACACGAACGCGCCCCAGGTGAAGATGAATCCGGTACCACGCGAGTGGTACCACACCGACTGGGTCGCCGAACGCACGATCGACTGGCTCGAGCGCCAGAACGTCGACCAGGACTGGTTCT